>NZ_JBSFLQ010000025.1:0-118898 GCF_053599115.1 Streptomyces sp. NPDC001020
AATCCACACCGAACCCGGAAGGCCCTCACCCATTCAAGAATCCTCAGCCGAGACCGGCATCACCAGTCCACAACCTCCCGGGACAGAACACCTAGTCGGTGCGAGCAGGCTCGGTCGTCGGGGGGATCACCGCGATGGGGCCGGCCGCGTGGAGCAGGACGGCCTGGGTCACCGAACCGATCATGCGGGCAGGGGCGAGGAGGCGGCGACGGTGACGGCCCACGACGACCAGTTCGGCGCCGTTGGAGGCCGCTACCAGGTGACCCGCGGCGTCCCCGGGAGGGGTCGAGAGTTCGACCCGCACATCCGGGTGCCGCTCCCGATGGATGGCGAGGAGGCCCGCGGCCAGGGTCCGGGTCTCGCCCTCCACCGCGTCCTCGTCGTCGCCCGGAGGGATCAGTTCACTGGGCGCCGTCCAGATCCGTGCCGGCGGCCAGGGGTATGCGGCGACCACGTGCAGCCGGGCACCGCGGCGGTCCGCCTCCGCGAAGGCGAAGGCGAGGGTGGCGTCGGCGGGACTTTCGACGTGCAGGCCGACGACGACACGCGGCCCCGGTGCGACGGGCGGACCCTCGTGCACCTGACGCCCCGGGCGCGGCACCACGACCACCGGGCAGTCGGCGTCGCGTGCGGCAGCCACACCGCAGGAGCCGAGCAGCAGACTGGCGAAGCCGCCGCGGCCCCGTGAGCCGAGCACCATCAGCTGAGCGCTGCCGCCCAGTTCGGGCAGCATCGCGGCCGGGGCGCCGGCCAGCGACAGGTACTCCATGACCGGGCGGTCGGCCCGGCCTTCCAGCCACGCCCTCACCTCGTCGAGCACCTGGTCCTCATCCGGGTCCGGGGGGCCGGCGACCAGGACATCGGGCTGCGCCCAGGACGCGTACTGCCGCACGTGGACCACACGCAGCGGCGCCTCGCGCAGCCGGGCGGCGGTCAGCGCCCACTCCAGCGCGCGCAGGCTGTCGTCCGATCCGTCGACGGCCGCGACGACCGGCAGGGTACTCATGGGATCCTCGCCTCCGGCACACACCACTGTGATCGTTCCGGAGCCAGCCTGACGTACCGGACGGCCCCGGAACGGGGTCACCGACCGCGTGTCCGGAAATTCCGCCAGGGTCTTTCGTCGGATCCGGCTTGATCCGAACGGAGAGCCCTGGGCAACGGCTTACGTCAGGTCGAACTCCCCCTCCCGCGCGCCCGACACGAACGCGCCCCACTCCGCGGGGGTGAAGATCAGGGAAGGGCTCTCGGGACGGCCACTGTTGCGCATGGCGATAAAGCCTTCGACGAAGGCGATCTGGACATCCCCTAGCCCTCGACTGCTGGAGTGCCAGTCGGCGTTGCTGAGGTCCAGCTCCGGCTTGTCCCAGCCCGTGAGCAACTGCTGCTGGATGGTGCTCTCGGCCACGTCCATGCTCCTCCCGATTCGTCGTCCGCGGCCAGCCTAGCGATCGTGTCCCACCGCCAACAGGTCACGGAAGGGGGATGCTCTCGGGAGGCCGGCGACCGGTCGCCAGGCCGGCCGAGAGACTCAGGAGCGAGCCCTGGGGGCGCCGCGCGCCTCCGCTCTCCAGGCGGGAATCGGAAGTTCGGGAAGGAGCGACGCGGCCCGGCGGGAAGCCACTCGCCGCGCCAGGGCCTACGCCGGTCGTCCGGCGAGGAAGTCACCCACACGGGCCGTGAACCAGTCGGGGTCGTCCAACCACGGATAGTGGCCGGCACCCGGTTGCACAGCGAACTCGGCGTGTGGGACGGCCTCGGTGACCCGGCGCACGAGTTCCGGGCGGGGCCCGCCGTCGAGTTCACCCGCGAGGAGGAGAACGGGCGCCGTCAGCCGTGCGAGCGCCGCCCGGGTGGCAAGCGGGTCGTAGGCACCGTCGGAGCCGTAGACGTCGGCCGCGGCCTCGTTGGTCTGCTCCTCTTCGGCGTCCGCGTGGGCGCGCGCCGCCTCGTCCCAGCGCCCGTAGAAGAAGGGCATGAAGGCGGCATCGAAGTCGCCGTGCCCCGCCAGCCATGCATCGAACGCCGGGAAGGCGGCCTCGAACCAGGGCTCGTCCTTGCGCAGCCGGGCCGCCGCGAGCCGGTCCCCGGCAGTCGCGGGCATGCCGAGGGCCCACGGGATGGCGGTGATCAGGGCCAGCCGCGCGACGCGCTCCGGATACCGGGTCGCGTAGAGCATCGCGAGGCTCCCGCCCGCGGAGTGCGCGAGTACGTCCATGCGCTCGAGGCCGAGATGGGCGCGCAGCGCCTCCACGTCGTCGACAAGCCGGTCGCATCGGTAGGTCGCCTGATCGGCGGGCACGGCGGAGTCGCCGGTGCCCCGCAGATCGAGCAGCACGAGCTGCCGCCGGGAGGCCAGCCCGCCCAGCTCCCCGAGATAGGCGCCGGCCCGCATGGGTCCGCCCGGCAGCACGACGAGTGGCTTCCCCTCGCCGCGCAGATGGTAGGCAAGTCGGGTCCCGTCGTACGCGTCGAAGACTGGCATGCCCCTGATCTTCACGGCTGGGACGGTTCGACAGCAAGGAGTTTCCCTCCCGGGGCGAGGGTCCGGTAGGCACGGGTCATGTCGACCTCGGGTCCACTCCGCGGAGGAGAAAGTCGCCGCTGACCTCTTGCCTGCGGCCGGGTGGGCTGGATTACTGATCTCCAACAGTTCGACCGAATGATCGGTCGCCCGAATTGATGTGATTGATGAGGGAGACGTCCCCATGGCGGATGCGCGGGACTTGCTGGACCAAGGGGAACAGCTCGGCGCGGAGGAGTTGCGGGCCCTGCAACTGGAGCGGTTGCGGGCCTCGCTGCGCCACGTATACGCGCACGTAGCCTTCTACCGGGAGTCCTTCGACAAGGCCGGGGTCCATCCGGACGACTGCCGAACGCTCGCCGATCTCGCCCGGTTCCCCTTCACGGTGAAGTCCGACCTGCGGGACAACTATCCGTACGGGATGTTCGCCGTCCCCCGGGAGCGGATACGGCGGATCCACGCCTCCAGCGGCACCACCGGACACCCCACCGTCGTCGGCTACACCGACAACGACCTGTCCATGTGGTCCGACATGGTGGCCCGGTCGATCCGTGCGGCCGGCGGCCGCCCCGGCGACACGGTGCATGTGGCGTACGGCTACGGTCTGTTCACCGGTGGTCTCGGCGCCCACTACGGCGCCGAACGCCTCGGCTGCACCGTGATCCCCGCCTCCGGCGGCATGACGGCACGCCAGGTGCGGCTCATCCAGGACCTGAAGCCCGACATCATCATGGTGACCCCGTCGTACATGCTCACTCTCCTCGACGAGTTCGAGCGCCAGGGCGTCGACCCGCGGAGCACCTCCCTGCGTGTGGGAATCTTCGGCGCCGAGCCCTGGACCGGGGAGATGCGGCGCGAGATCGAGGAGCGGTTCGCCATCGACGCCGTCGACATCTACGGCCTCTCGGAGGTCATCGGTCCGGGCGTGGCGCAGGAGTGCGTCGAGACCAAGGACGGCCTGCACGTATGGGAGGACCACTTCTACCCCGAGGTCGTCGACCCGATCACCGGCGAGGTGCTGCCCGACGGTGAGGAGGGCGAGCTGGTCTTCACCTCCCTGACCAAGGAGGCCATGCCCGTGATCCGCTATCGGACACGTGACCTGACCCGTCTGCTGCCGGGCACGGCCCGCGCCTTCCGGCGGATGGAGAAGATCACCGGCCGTAGCGACGACATGGTCATCCTGCGCGGTGTGAACCTCTTCCCCACCCAGATCGAGGAGATCGTGCTGCGCACACCGGGCGTGGCCCCGCACTTCCAGCTCCGGCTCACCCGCGAGGGCCGGCTCGACGCGCTGACCGTGCGGGCCGAGGCTCGGGCCGGCGCCACACCCGAGCAGCGCGAGGCGGCCGCGGTCGCCATCGCCGCCGCCGTGAAGGACGGGATCGGCGTCTCGGTCGAGGTCGAGATCGTCGAACCGGAGTCCCTGGAGCGTTCGGTGGGCAAGATCAGGCGCATCGTCGACCTGCGGCCACACTGAGTTCAGTCTCCCGCGAACCGGTCCCGTAGCTCCCGCTTGAGGATCTTCCCGCTCGCGTTGCGCGGCAGCTCGTTCACGAACAGCACCCGCTTGGGCACCTTGAAGGGGGCGAGCTTCTCGCGCGTGTGGGCGAGGAGTTCGGCCTCCGTCACCTCGCCGCGTGGCACGACGACCGCCGTGACCGCCTCGATCCACCGCTCGTCCGGCAGCCCGATCACCGCGGCCTCGGCGACCCCCTCGTGGGTGTACAGGACCTCCTCGACCTGCCGTGAAGCGACCAGCACACCACCGGAGTTGATGGCGTCCTTGACCCGGTCGACGATGGTGAAGTACCCCTCGGCGTCCCTGACGGCGAGGTCACCGGAGTGGAACCAGCCGTCACGGAAGGCCTCGGCGCTCTCTTCCGGCCTGTCCCAGTAGCCCTCGCACAACTGCGGTGACCGGTAGACGATTTCGCCCCGCTCCCCGTCCGGCACGTCCTTGCCCGACTCGTCGACAAGTTTCGCCTCGACGAACAGCACCGGGCGCCCACAGGAGTCCATGCGCCCCTTGTGCTCGTCCGGCCCGAGGACCATGGCCAGCGGGCCGATCTCGCTCTGCCCGAAGCAGTTGTAGAAGGCGAGCTTCGGCAGCCGCTCCTCGATGCGCTCCAGGACGGGCACGGGCATGATCGAGGCGCCGTAGTAGGCCTTGCGCAGACCGCTCAGGTCACGGGTGGCGAAGTCGGGGCGGCCGGCCAGGCCGATCCACACGGTGGGCGGCGCGAACACGCTGTCGGCGCGACCCGCCTCGATCAGGTCGAAGAGCCGGTCACCGTCGGGCGCGTCCAGGATGATGTTCTCCGCGCCGACGGCGAGGCAGGGCATCAGGAAGACGTGCATCTGTGCCGAGTGGTAGAGCGGCAGCGAGTGCACCGGCCGGTCGCCCGCGCTCAGATCGAGGGCCGTGATCGCGCTGAGGTACTCGTGCACCAGCGCGCGATGGGTCATCATCGCGCCCTTGGGCAGCGCGGTCGTACCGGAGGTGTAGAGCAGTTGGACCAGGTCCTCGCCGCGTGGCTCCGCCCCGTCGTACGCCTCCGTCGTGGCGAGCCGCGCAAGCAACGAGTCGGCCGCGTCGCGCAGCGGCAGCACGGGTACGCCCTCGGCCAGGTTCCCGGCGAGGTCCGGATCCGCGAGGACGAGTGCGCAGCCGGACTGGTCGACGATGTACGACAGGTCGTCACCGGTCAGGTTCTGGTTGACCGGCACGTGCACCAGTCCGGCGCGGGCACAGGCCAGGAAGCCGATCAGGTACGCGTCGGAGTTGTGACCGAAGGCGCCGACGCGGTCGCCGGGGGCGAGCCCGGCCTCGCGCAGGGCCCGGGCGGCACGGGAGACCGCGTCGTCGAGTTCCGCGTACGTCCACGACCGGTCGCCGTAACGGACCGCCACGCGCTCCGGGGTGCGCCGGGCGCTGCGCCGCAGCATGCCGTCGACCGTGACGCTTCGTCCCGCCGTCATGCCTTGCTCCTCCGTGAGGTGGGGCTCGGTTCACCCGGAGCCTGACGCGATCCTCGTGGCGTCCCTCACGGAAGGTCAAGGGCCGGGCGTCTTCCCTGCGAAGTCGGTCGAACGCGCCGGAGTCCTCGTTCCGCGGACCGCTTGACACACCCTTCCACTGACATGAATCTTTCACTCCGCACGGCGATACCGGAAAGTTTCTTTCAGGCGACGCGGCAGGAGGCTTCACCATGACGGAGAGAGCGGACAGAGCGGACAGCGGTTTGACGAGACGTCGGCTGGGCAGCGCCACGATGGCATTGGGCGGCGCTCTGATTCTCGCGCCGCTCGCGGGGACCCCAGCCGCGGCCGCAGCCCCGGCCGCGGCTGAGAAGTCCGGCCACCCCGTACTGCGGCACGGCTCCGCGCAGCAGGCGGGTCTGCTCCCCGAACCCCTGCAACGCCTGGTCACCGACGCAAAGGCCTTCCTCGGCCCCTCCCCCAAACACCCGTGGTACGCGGGCGCCGTGCTGCTCGCCGGGCGGGGCGGCACGGTGGCCCTGCACCAGCCGATCGGAACGGCGGTGCGCTACTCGGCGTACGACGAGAAGACCGACACCGGAGTGGAACTACCGGCCGATCAGCAGATCCGCATGGCGCAGGACACGGTCTTCGATCTGGCGTCCGTGTCCAAGCTGTTCACCTCGATCCTCGCCGTCCAGCAGCTGGAACGCGGAACGCTGGAACTGGAGGCCAAGGTGGCCTCCTACCTTCCGCAGTTCGGCGGCGCGGGCAAGCAGGACATCACGATCCGTCAGCTCCTCACACACACCTCGGGTTTCCGGGCCTGGATCCCTCTCTACAAGGCGCCGACCCGCGAGGCGAAACTCCAGCTCATCTGGGACGAGGCGCCGCTGAACCCGCCCGGCAAGGTCTACCTCTACTCGGACCTGAACCTGATCTCCCTCCAGCTCGTCCTGGAGGCGATCACCGGTCAGCCCCTGGAATCCCTGCTGCGCAAGGAGATCACCGCTCCCCTCGGGATGAGCAGCACCCGCTACAACCCGCCGGCCTCCTGGAAGCCGAGGATCGCGGCGACGGAGGACGCCCGCAAGCCCTGGTCCGGGCTCGACCGAGGGCTCGTCTGGGGAGAGGTGCACGACGAGAACGCCTACAGCCTCGGCGGTGTCGCCGGCCACGCGGGCGTGTTCTCGAGCGCGTGGGACCTGGCGGTGCTCGGCCGGACGCTGCTGAACGGCGGCGCGTACGGGACCGCGCGCATCCTGAAGCCCAAGTCCGTGGAGTTGATGTTCACCGACTTCAACACCGCGTTCCCGGGAAACGAACACGGGCTGGGCTTCGAGCTCTACCAGCATTGGTACATGGGCGCCATGGCCACGCCTCGCACGGCGGGCCACACCGGCTTCACAGGCACGTGCCTCGTCCTCGACCCGACCACCGACTCCTTCCTGATCGTGCTGGGCAACTCCGTGCATCCCGTGCGCACCTGGCGGTCCGGTTCCGCGCCCCGGGTGGCCGCGGGGAACAACCTGGCGCGGGCCGTACCCGTCCGGCCGGCACGCGGACGTACGGCCTGGTTCTCCGGGATGGCCAACTCGACCTCCGCGGTCCTCACGCTGCCCGCGCTGGACACCGGCGGTGGTGACGCCCGGCTGCGGTGCGGCCTGTGGTGGGACACCGAACCGGCGTCGGACTCGGTCTTCCTGGAGGCCTCCCGTGATGGCGGCGCGAACTGGGAGGCGGTGCCGTTCACGACGGTACGCGACGGCCAGGATCCTGAGCGGCATCCCTCCGGCTCGGTCACCGGCTGGTCGGAGCGGGCGTGGCACCGGCTCACCGCGAACCTGCCGGCGGCGGCGCGGCTCACGCTGCGATGGCGGTACACGACCGACACGCTGTACGTGGGCCGGGGCGCGTATGTGGACGGGCTGAAGGTCGAGGCCGGCGGGCGGGTCGTGTTCGACGGAATGCGGCCGGCGGACGCGGCGCGGATCGAGGCGACGGGCTGGACCGCGTCGACCGACTGACGCCGGGACGACCCTCCCGCCTTCCCCACGATCGACCGGCTGGGGCCGATCGACCGGTCAGACATCTGCCCGATCGGTTGGCCCCGCGAGCCGTTCCAGCACCGCCATCGCCGCGTTGTGACCCGGCACCCCGCTCACCCCGCCCCCGCGCACCGCACCCGCGCCGCACAGCAGGACGTTGCCGTGCCGGGTCTCCACGCCCCAGCGGCCGGTGCCCTCCTGGGCGTACGGCCAGGCGAGCTCGCGGTGGAAGATGTTGCCGCCGGGCAGCCGCAGCTCGCGCTCCAGATCGAGTGGGGTCTTCGCCTCGATGCAGGGACGCCCGTCCTCGTCGATGGCCAGGCAGCTCTCGAGGGGCTCGGCCAGGTGGGCGTCGAGCTGCGCCAGCGTCGACTTCACCAGTTCCTCGCGTACGCCGTCGTTGTCGCGTCCGAAGAGTCGCGCGGGCGTGTGGAGACCGAAGAGGGTGAGGGTCTGGTAACCCCGCTCGACGAGGTCGGGCCCGAGGATGGTCGGGTCGGTGAGCGAGTGGCAGTAGATCTCCGAGGGTGGCGCCTCGGGCAGCACACCCGCTGCCGCCTGGGCGTGGGCGGCGGCCAGCTGCGCGTAACCCTCGGCGATGTGGAAGGTCCCGGAGAAGGCCTCGCGGGCGTCCACGGCGGTGTCCCGCAGCACCGGCAGCCGGGTGAGGAGCATGTTCACCTTGAGCTGGGCGCCCTCGGCCCGGGTGGGCGGGGTGTCACCGGTGAGCCGGGCCAGCTCCTGCGGGGAGGCGTTCACCAGGACGTGCCCGGCGGAGACGGTGCCTTCGCCGTCCGCGCCGTGGTACGTGACCTCGGCGGTGCGTCCGTCGGTCTCGATCCGTACGGCCTCGGACCCGGTGGCGATCACCGCTCCGGCGGCGCGCGCGGCCGCCGCCAGCGTGTCGGTGAGCGCGCCCATACCGCCCACCGGGACGTCCCAGGCGCCCGTTCCGCCGCCGATGACGTGGTAGAGGAAGCAACGGTTGTGTCGCAGCGAGGTGTCATGAGCGTCCGCGAAGGTGCCGATGAGCGCGTCGGTGAGGACGACACCGCGGACCAGGTCGTCGGCGAAGTGTGTCTCGACGGCGACGCCGAGCGGCTCCTCGAACAGCGCCCGCCAGGCCTCCTCGTCGTCGATGCGGCGACGCAGCTCGTCCCGGGTGGGGAGGGGCTCGGTGAGCGTGGGAAAGACCCGCTGGGCGACGCGTGCGGTCATCCCGTAGAAGCGCTGCCAGGCCTCGTACTCCCGTTCGGATCCGGTGAGGTGGGAGAACGCCTCCCTGGTGCGCCGCTCGCCGCCGCCGACGAGCAGCCCGGTGGGGCGCCCGTCGCGCTCGACGGGCGTGTACGAGGAAACCGCGCGCGCCCGCACCCGGAAGTCCAGGTCCAGGTCTCGCACGATCTTCCTGGGCAGCAGGCTGACCAGGTAGGAGTACCGCGACAGCCGCGCGTTCATCCCGGCGAACGGCCGCGTGGACACAGCGGCGCCCCCGGTGTGGTCCAGGCGCTCCAGGACCAGCACGGACCGCCCGGCCCGCGCGAGATAGGCCGCGGCGACCAGCCCGTTGTGGCCCCCGCCGATGATGACGGCGTCGTATCCCTTGTGTGCACGCATGGTTCTTGCTAGCACGCGATGATCCCCGTCGGCCAGGGTCGGGCCACGGTGGTTCAGGGCCTGTCCGCTGCGCGCTGCCCACGGAGCACCGCCACTTTGCGGTACAGCTCCACCGCCTCCTGGTCGCGGCCCAGTTGTTCCAGGCAGTGGGCCTCGTCGGTACGGCTGGCGAGGGTGTCGACGTGGTCGGGGCCGAAAACGCGCTCGCGGGCGGCGGCCACATGGCGGTACTCCGTGAGGGCGTCGGCCCAGCGGCCGAGCCAGCCGAGGCCGACGGCGACCTCACGGCGGCTGACAAGGGTGGACGGGTGCTCGGGGCCGAGCACCCGCTCGCGGAGAACGCACACGTCACGGGCCTGTGCGAGTGCCTCCTGCCAGCGGCCGAGGCAGCCCAGGTTGACGCCGAGGCCGTGGCGGGCACGGAGGGTCTCCGGATGCGCCGGACCGTGGACGCGTGTGCGGTCGTCGACCAGTTCGCGGTAGAGCGTGAGAGCCTGCGCGGTGCGCCCGAGTCGGCCGAGGCTGATCCCGACCTCGTGACGGGCCGCCAGGGTGTCGGGGTGGTCGGGGCCGAGCAGCCGCTCCCGACCCCGGGCGACATGCGTGTACTCGTGCAGCGCGTCGGCGGGGCGGCCGGTGCGGCTGAGCGTGAAACCGACCTCGTAGTGGCTGGCGAGCGTATCGGCATGCTCAGGGCCGAGGAGCTGTTCGCGCTCTGCGGCGACCGCGCGGTGCAGCTCGCCCGCCTCGCTCCAGCGACCGAGCCGTCCCAGGTTCAGGGCCACGTTGTGCCGGCTCGCCAGGGCGCCGATCACCTCCGGTGGCGGCGTGGGTCGTTCGGCGCGCACGGGCTCGGCCGGGCAGCCCCTGCCGGGGCGAGCGATCCAGTCGTCGGTGAGGCCGGCCGCGCGGTCCGGCGGGGTGGCGCGCAGGTTGTTGCCGGTCGCCTTGTGACCGGTGGTCATGCCACGGGTCCAGGACGGCAGCCGGGGTTCGCGGGACGGTGGCCGGGCGGCGGTTGCCACCGGAGGCGACACCATCGTGGGCACGTACGGGGCGGGGGCGCGGGCCGCGCTGATCCGGCGGCCCAGCTCGCTCGCGTCGCGGGGGCGCTCCTCCGGACGTTTCGCCAGCAGGTCCAGGATGATCCGCTCGAAGAACTCGGGGAGGTCGGCCCGGTGACTACGTGGCGGTTCGGGCGGCGTGTCACGGTGCCCGAGGAGGATCGCCCACGCGTCGTCCCGGTCGAACGGGGGCACACCGGTGGCGATCTCGTAGAGCACGTACCCCAGCGAGTACAGGTCGCTGCGCTGGTCGACGGGGTCGCCGCCGATCTGTTCCGGGGGCATGTAATGGGGCGTGCCCATCGCGACGCCGGTGCCGGTCAGGCGTGCCGTGAGGCCGATGTCGTGGCCGAGGCGAGCGATGCCGAAGTCGCATATCTTCACTGTGCCGTCGACGGTCCGCACGATGTTTGCGGGTTTCAGGTCGCGGTGCACGATGCCTTGCCGGTGTGTGTACGCGAGCGCCGCGGCGACCTGGTCGGCGATGTCGACGACGTCCGGCACCGGCAGCGGATGGTGCTTGTTGTCCTCCAGGAGCCGGCTGAGGTCGCGTCCCTCCAGTAACTCCATGACGAGGAACAGCACCCCGTCACACTCGCCGAAGTCGTGCACGACGGTGACACCCCGATGCTGGAGGGCCGCGGCTACCCGCGCCTCACGCCTGAACCGCTCCCGCAGGACTTTGTACGGTGCGGGGCAGGCACCGGCGGGTCCGGCCACGGCACGCGGAAGGAGCGACTGGCTGACCGGCGGGCGACGCGGAAAGGCGTCCGTCACACCTGTCGAGCGTCCTTGGGCGGCACCGAAGTCAATCGGCGCCGCGTAGCGGCATGGATCTCGGAAGGGCCGCGTGCCCACTCGATCGTGCGGCCGAGCGCCGTTGCCACCGGCCGGTCCCAGCAGGACCGAACCGCCGGCGGACGATGAATGCCGAGTTCGTCCCGCGCCCAGCCCGGAAGGAGTCCGACCGAGGCATTCATCAACAGGCCCACGACCAGCCGCTCCCGTCCGGTCCGGCCGAAGCCGCGAAGAAACCGCACGGATTCCAACGCGGCTTGGGTCGCATGGAGTCGGGGACGTATTCGGACCAGGTAGCGTTCGACCTCCTGGGAGTTGCGCGGCACCTTCTCCGCGCCCAGCAGCTCGGCGACCGGGGCGACCTGACGGTAGTACGTGTCGCACTCGGTGGGCGTGAGCCGGAACCGCCGTGGCGCGTACGTCTGGTACCCCACCAGGAAGCTGCGTACCTCCGCGGTGTGCACCCAGGTCAGCAGCTCGGGGTCGTCCGCACGGTAGGGCCGGCCGTCCGGGGCGGTACCCCGCACCCGGGTGTGAATCCGGCGCACCAGAGCGATCGCCTCCTGTGCGGCCGACGCGGAGCCGAAGGTCGTCGTGGTGATGAACCGCGCGGTGCCGATGAACCGACCGGTCGGGTCGGACCGGAAATCCGAGTACTGGTCGACCCCGGCCATGGCCAGAGGATGCAGTGACTGGAGCATCAGCGCCGCGAACCCGCCGGTGAGCATGCCGGTCAGATGTCCGTGCACCCGCCAGGCGGGGTCACCCGGGGCGATCTTGAGCAGCCCGGGATCACCGACCGGCTCCTCGTAGCGCTCCAGTTTGAGGTCCCCACCGTGCACGGTCGCCTTGAGCTCGTCCGCGATCCGGGTCCGCAGCCCCACAAGCACCTCCGTGGTCCGACGCGACACCGCCGCTCCGCCGCCATTCTCTCCGGTCTACCGGCTTGCCTCGCCCGGGGTCCCGGCATCCAGGAACCGGTGCAGGGAAGCCGTCATGCTGGTGACGAAGGTGTCCCGGGTCTGGTCGCCGACGTGGTCGAGGGACAGGTAGGGATTGAGGTCTTCCAACTCGACCAGGAGCAGGTCGCCTTCCTGGGTACGGCAGGCGTCCACGCGCTGGATGCCGTGGTCCAGCGCGTTCCAGTCGATGAAGCGCCGAGCGAAGGCCAGATCGGCTTCCGTGGGCGTGTAGGGCTCGAGGACCCAGCGCCGATCGGGGTCGGGAGCGTGAAGGGCGTACTGGAAAATGTCGTCGACGTAGTAGAAGGACACCTCGTAGCGGAAGTCGATGCGGGGCTGGACCAGGATGCTGCCGTAGGCGAGGTCATCCAGTTGCTCGCGGGACACGAAGGCCAGGCCTATGGAGTCCGCCCCGGCCTTCGGCTTGACCGCGTACTGGTCGGCCGCGGGCAGGCGGCCCAGGTCCAGGGGCTGGTCGACGGTGGGGATGACCGGGTATCCGGCTCGGGTCAGGTCCAGGAGGTACTGCTTGCCCGCCATGTCGGCCCGGCCGGTCAGCGGGTTGTAGACACGGTTACCCTGCGCAATGGCCTGCTCGCGAAATGCGTCGTACTCCTTCTGGTAATGCAGCACCGGTCCGCTGTTGCGGACGACGACGGCATCGAAACGGTCCATCAAGGCCGCGGCATCGAGCGGGTGGCACAACGCGATGTCGAAGTCCGTGCGCAGACGAGAGGACAGGAAGATGTCCTCGTCGCAGTAGCGCCGTCCCCGAGCCTTGTAAGCCAGATCGGTCACGTACAGAAGGCTGGGGCGGGCGGGCATGACGCGTCTCCTTGATCCGGAGCACCCATTTTGCCAGCGGGAAAGGGCACGACCAACCGCTCCGTTCCTTTACGTGCGTTGCGCGTCGTGGGAGGTTCGGGGGGACTGCGGTGGCCGGCCAGACCCCGGCCCTCGGCTGTCGCCCCCTCGCTGACCGCCGCGGCTCTCCCGGAACACCCCGTTATCAGAAGGTGCGAGCCAGCAGCATGGCACCCATGGCGAGCATGGTGGCCGCGACCATGGTGTCCAGCACCCGCCAGGCGACGGGGCGTGACAGGACTCCGCTGAGGAGTCGGGCACCGTAGCCGAGGCCGGCGAACCACACCAAGCTCGCCAGCATCGCGCCGAGGCCGAAGGACCAGCGCATCGAGCCTCGGTCGGCGGCGACCGAACCGAGCAGCAGCACGGTGTCCAGGTAGACATGCGGGTTGAGCCAGGTCAAGGCCAGGCAGGTGAGCACCGCGGTGCGAACGGAGCCCGCCGAGGTGCCCCTCGTCGTCAGCGCCTGGACGGAGGCGGGTCGCAGTGCCCGACGCGCGGCCAGGATGCCGTAGCAGGTCAAGAAGCCGCCGCCGGCCAGGCCGACCACGGTCAGTGCGGCGGGCCACGCGGTGACCACGGCGCCCAGCCCGGCCACGCCGAGAGCGATCAGGACCACATCGGACGCGGCACAGATGCCGACCACCGCGAGAACGGCTTGCCCACGCGCCCCTTGGCGCAGAACGAAGGCGTTCTGCGCGCCGATGGCGACGATGAGGGACAGGCCTGTACTGAATCCGGCGATGGCTGCCGGGAGGATGCCGCTGTTCATGTCATTCGACGCTATGGATCAGCGCGGCATTAGTACAGCTAAAGTTTCTTATCTAACATTAGCTGACGTGATGAACGAGCTGCCTTTCGACCAGGTACGTACGCTGCTCGCCGTCGTCGACGAGGGCACCTTCGACGCCGCGGCTGCCGCCTTGCACGTGACACCTTCCGCCGTCAGTCAGCGGATCAAGACGCTGGAGCAGCGCACCGGGCGAGTGCTGCTCACGCGCACCAAGCCGGTCCGGCCGACGGAGTCCGGACAGGTGGTGGTGCGGTTCGCGCGCCAACTGGCCGCCCTCGAACGGGATATGCACATGGAGCTGGGGATCGCGACCGATTCGGGTCCGACCCGGCTGCCCATCGCGGTGAACGCGGATTCCCTGGCCACCTGGTTCCTGCCGGCCCTGACGCGGGTGCCACAGAACCCGCCGATCTGCTTCGACCTGCACCGCGAGGACGAGGCGCACACCGCGGCGCTGCTGCGCGAGGGACGGGTGATGGCGGCGGTGACGTCGTCGGCGGAGCCGGTGGTGGGCTGCACGGTGCGTTCGTTGGGCCTTGCGCGGTACCTGCCGGTGGCGAGCCCGCAGTTCGCGGCGCGCCATTTGTCGGCCGGACCGTTGGAGCGCTGCCTGCCCGACGCGCCCGTGATCGTTTTCGACCGGCGTGACGAACTGCAGGACCGGTTCGTGCGATCCCTCACGCCGGACGGGTCACACGCCGGCCGAATCCGGCACTACGTACCCACGTCGGAGGGGTTCTGCGACGCAGTGGCCGCCGGTCTTGGCTGGGGCCTGGTCCCAGAGCCGCAAGCGGAACCGCTGCTGCGGTCGGGAGCGCTCACACAACTGGCCCCGGGGCGACGGCTGGACGTGCCGTTGTACTGGCAGCAATGGAAGCTGGACGTTCCGGCACTCGCACTCGTGGCGGCGGCCATCGCCTCCGCAGCCGTCGAGTCCCTGCACCACCAGGGCTGACACCACACCTGCCGCCCGCCCCACGCGCCCGAATGGCGGCCGGGTGTGCGTTCCCCGCTCTCAGGCCCCCGTCCTCTGCGCCGTGTGTGAGACGATCCGGTCAGGCGTGAGATAGGCGTCGCTGCGCTCGAAGTGCTTGAGCGTGGCAGGCCGGCCCGCCTGGAAGCCGATACGGACGAAGTCGTAGCTCGCGAGCGCGTTGAGCGTCCAGTTGGTCAGCGTGCGCAGACGGGCCGGAACCGTACGCAGGGCCCCCAGATGGTAGCCGCGTGCGACGGTCTGCGCGGGCAGGCCCGTGAGCTCCACGCCGAGCGGCTTGGAGACGGCCTGGGCGCCGCCGAGGTCCACGACCAGTCCCAGGTCCCAGTGCCGGTAGGTGGTCAACGCCGCACCGCGCAGCGCCGCCGCAACGTTCTTCGCCGCTGTCCAGCCCTGGCGCATGGCGTGCTGGGCGGTCGGCGGGCAGATCGCGTCGTCGCCCTTGGCGAAGTCGGGCACCGCGGCGGCGTCGCCCAGGGCGAAGGCACCGTCCAGGCCCGGCACGGTGAGGTCCGGCCGGACGATCAACCGGCCCCTGTTGGTCTCGGCGTCGAGCGTCGCGATCAGCGGGCTGGGTGCGATCCCCGCCGTCCAGATCAGCGTGTGGCAGGGCAGTGTGCGGCCGTCGGTGAGGGTGACGGTGTTCCGCGTGGCCTCCGCGACGGAGACCCCGAGGGAGATGTTCAGGCCGCGCCGCTTCAGGATGCCAAGGGCCTTCACGCCGAGCCGCTCACCGAGTTCGGGCATGAGCCGGGGCGCGATGTCGATCAGGTGCCACTTGATGAGCGCCGGGTCGAGGCCCGGGTAGCGCTTCACCGCGGCGGTGGTCAGGTGGTGCAGATAGGCCGCCGTCTCGGTGCCGGCGTACCCGCCGCCGACGACCACGAACTGCAGCCGCGTCTCGCGCTCGAAACGGTCGGAACTCGCCGCCGCGAGATCGAGCTGGGAAATGACGTGGTCGCGGACCCAGGCCGCCTCGGCGAGCGTCTTCATGCCCACCGCGTGCTGGTCCACCCCAGGGATGTCGAACTGTCGTGTCACGCTGCCCGGTGCCAGCACCAGATAGTCGTAGTGCTCGACGCTCGTCTCGCCGTTGATCTTCCGTACGACCACGGCCTTGGCTCCGGGATCGACACCGACCGCCCCGCCGGGCACGATGACCGTGCGGTTCAGCAGACGGCGCAACGGGACCGCGACCGACTGCGCGGTGAGGATCCCCGAGGCCACGTGTGGCAGGAGGGGCAGATAGAGCTGGTAGTCGTAGGGCGTGACAAGCCTCAGGGTGGCCTCGGCGGGCCTGAGGATCCGTTCCAGTCTGCGCGCGGTCTCCATCCCCGCGAATCCGCCACCGACGATCACGATCCGGGGCACAGTCATGACAGGTCCCTCCAGAGGGAGACGTCGATGCCTGCAACGCTAGGGAACCCGACCCGGGCCCGCATCCCTAAGCCCTCTCACCTGCACGATTCGCCTATCCCAAGGGCCACCGCCGTCCCCTCGAAGCGCCCCGTACAAGGCGGCCGAGGGGTGCCCCTGTCCGGCTGTACGCCGGCGACGGACGACGGCCTCGCAGGATTCCGCGGCGGCGGATGCGTCCGTGAACGGGCGGCGAGGTAAGGGGCGTTGACCCTACCCATGGCGCCGACATCCCAATGAGTCACCGTCCGTAACAAAGAGGACACAAGTGCCTCCGTGCGCCCGACTCGTACGCGCCCACGAACGTCCGCACACGTGACCATCGCCCTGTCAGGTCCGATACTGCCGTGAGCGAACCACCACAAAAATCGGACCACCGAGATCAGAAACTGTCGCCGTCACCTCCGGCCGGGCAGGACATGGGTCGGGGGCTCAGCTGCCAGGCTCACCAGGAGGCTTCCTTGAAGATGTTGATCAACGTCCCGGAAACGGTGGTCGCGGACGCGCTGCGGGGTATGGCGGCCGCGCATCCCGAACTGATCGTCGATGTGGAGAACCGGGTGATCGTACGGCGTGACGCCCCGGTGGCCGGAAAGGTAGCCCTCGTCTCCGGCGGCGGCTCCGGGCACGAGCCGCTCCACGGCGGCTTCGTCGGCCCGGGAATGCTGTCGGCGGCCTGCCCCGGCGAGGTGTTCACCTCGCCGGTGCCCGACCAGATGGTGCGCGCGGCCGCGGCCGTGGACAGCGGCGCGGGTGTGCTGTTCATCGTGAAGAACTACACCGGCGACGTGCTGAACTTCGACATGGCGGCGGAACTCGCCGAGGACGAGGGCATCCAGGTCGCGAAAGTCCTCGTCAACGATGACGTCGCCGTCACCGACAGCCTCTACACGGCCGGTCGGCGCGGCACCGGCGCCACCCTGTTCGTGGAGAAGATCGCGGGGGCCGCGGCGGACGAGGGGCAGTCGCTGGAACGCGTCCAGTCCATCGCCCGGCAGGTCAACGAGAACTCCCGCAGCTTCGGTGTCGCCCTCAGCCCCTGCACCACGCCCGCCAAGGGCACCCCCACCTTCGATCTGCCGACGGGCGAACTGGAGTTGGGCATCGGCATCCACGGCGAGCCGGGGCGCGAGCGGCGCCCGATGATGACGGCACGCGAGATCGCCGACTTCTCGGTGCACGCCGTCCTGGACGACCTGGATCCGCGCAATCCGGTACTCGTCCTGGTCAACGGGATGGGAGCCACCCCGCTCCTGGAGCTGTACGGCTTCAACGGCGAGGTCCAG
The DNA here is from genome assembly GCF_053599115.1 of Streptomyces sp. NPDC001020. NCBI lineage: Bacteria > Bacillati > Actinomycetota > Actinomycetes > Kitasatosporales > Streptomycetaceae > Streptomyces > Streptomyces sp. NPDC001020. The sequence goes on from NZ_JBSFLQ010000025.1 coordinate 17,349, forward strand.
CGGGTACTGGCCGAGCGCGGCGTCGCCGTGGCCCGCACCCTGGTCGGTAACTACGTCACCTCCCTCGACATGGCCGGCGCTTCGGTCACCCTCTGCCAGGTCGACGAGGAACTGCTGCGGCTGTGGGACGCGCCGGTCAGCACGCCGGGGCTGCGTTGGGGCAGGTGAGTGAGGTCAAGGTCCGTATCAATCAAGGAGATTCAGTGCTCGACGCCGATTTCTTCCGCCGCTGGATGACGGCGGCCGCCGCATCCGTAGACCGCGAGGCGGAGCGGCTGACCGCGCTCGACTCGCCGATCGGCGACGCCGACCACGGCAGCAATATGAAGCGCGGGTTCCATGCCGTCACCGACGCGCTGGAGAAGGAGGCGCCGGACACGCCCGGCGCGGTTCTTCAGTTGGCGGGCCGCCGGCTGATCTCGACAGTCGGGGGCGCGTCGGGACCGCTGTACGGCACCTTGCTCCGCCGCGCAGGCAAGGTCCTCGGGGACGCCGCCGAGGTCACCGAGGAGCAGCTGACGGAAGCGCTGCGGGCGAGTGTGGACGCGGTGATGACGCTGGGCGGGGCCGCGCCCGGCGACAAGACCATGATCGACGCTCTGGTACCCGCGGTGGATGCGCTCGGCACCTCGTTCGAGGCGGCGAGCGTCGCCGCCGAGAAGGGCGCCATCGCGACGACACCGCTGCTGGCCCGCAAGGGCCGGGCGAGCTACCTTGGCGAGCGCAGCATCGGGCACCAGGACCCCGGCGCCACCTCCTCGGCCCTGCTGATCGCCGCGCTCGTGGAGGCCGCCAGTGAGTGACCCTGCGGAGAAGATGGTCGGCATCGTGCTCGTCTCGCACAGCGCCGCCGTGGCCGAGTCGGTCGCGGAACTGGCGACGGGGCTCGCGGGCGGCGGGGCGACCGCGCCCATCGCGGCGGCGGGCGGGACGGTCGACGGCGGGCTGGGCACGAGCCCCGAGCTGGTGTCCCAGGCGGCCTTCGCCGTGGACCGGGGCTCGGGGGTGGCCGTGCTCATGGACCTGGGCAGTGCGGTCCTCACCGTGAAGGCGCTGCTCGCGGAAGGTGACGAGCTTCCGGAGAACACCCGGCTGGTCGACGCACCCTTCGTCGAGGGCGCGGTCGCGGCGATGGTCACGGCCTCGGCGGGCGCCGACCTGGCGGCGGTGGAGGCGGCAGCCAAGGAGGCTTACTCGTACCGCAAGGATTGACGCATCCGGCCATCGCACAGGAGCCGCCGCTCCGGACCTCCAGGCCGGCGGCGGCTCCTTCGCACCCGGCCCCTTCGCCCCTGGGTGCCCGGGCAGGCAACGTTCGCTATGCCTGTCCGGGCAGATCCCTGATCTCCTCCAGCGCATGGGTCAGCCACTGGGTCCAGAAGGTCTCCAGGTCGATACCGGCCCGCAGCACAAGGTGCTGGAGCCGGTCCTGGACTGTGTCCTTGCCGGGCCCGAAGTCGCGTTCCTCGATCTCCTTGTATTCGGCCAACTGCCTTTGATGCAGGGCGAGGTGACGACGAAGGTCCGCTTCGACGCCCTCGGTGCCGACGACGGCGGCAGCGCGCAGCCGCAGCAGCAGCACATCGCGCAGGGGCTTGGGGTCCTGGGACTTGGCGGTCCAGCGGGAGAGTTCGGCGCGGCCCGCGGGCAGGACCTCGTACAACTTCTTCTGCCCGCGGGCGGGCTGCTCCGAAGGGAGGGCTCGGATGAGTCCGTCGCTCTCCAGCCGCCCCAGCTCGCGATAGATCTGCTGGTGGGTCGCCGACCAGAAGTAGCCGATCGACCGGTCGAAGCGACGGGTGAGCTCGAGCCCCGACGACGGCTTCTCCAGCAGGGCGGTCAGGATCGCGTGCGGGAGTGACATGAGGTCATCCTAGGGATGCGGTCCTGGGGTCTTTCGTTCGGATCATGCCGGGCTCGCGGAAGCCGGCACCGCTCCCTGAGCCGGCCCGATCCAGGACCGAAGACCCCGTCCCCTGAGGACAGCCCTCAGAGCGCCGCGGCCAGCTCCGTGCCCTGCTTGATCGCGCGCTTGGCATCCAGTTCGGCCGCCACGTCGGCGCCGCCGATGAGATGTGCGGACCGGCCCGTGGCCACCAGCTCCTCGTACAGGTCGCGGCGCGGCTCCTGTCCCGTGCACAGGACGATCGTGTCGACCTCCAGGACCTGGCTCACACCGTCAACGGTGATGTGGAGCCCGGCGTCATCGATCCGGTCGTAGCTGACGCCGGGGACCATGGTGACGCCCCGGTGCTTCAGCTCCGCGCGGTGGATCCAGCCGGTGGTCTTGCCGAGCCCCGCGCCGACCTTGGAGGCCTTGCGCTGGAGGAGGTGGACAGTGCGCGGCGGGGCGGCCCGCTCGGGCGCGGCCAGGCCGCCGGGGGCTCGGTAGTCCGTGTCGACACCCCAGCGGCGGAAGTAGGCCACCGGGTCCTCACTCGCCTTGTCGCCGGGGTCGGTGAGGTATGCGGCGACGTCGAAGCCGATGCCGCCCGCGCCGAGGACGGCGACCCGCTCGCCGACGGGGGCGCCACCCCGCAGCACGTCGAGGTAGCCGAGGACGCTGGGGTGGTCGACACCGGGGATCGCCGGGGTGCGTGGGGTGACGCCGGTCGCGACGACGATCTCGTCGTGGTCCGCGAGGTCCGCGGCTGCGACACGGGTGTTCAACCGGACGTCCACGTCGTGCTCTTGGAGCTGGGTGCGGAAGTAGCGAAGCGTCTCGTCGAACTCCTGCTTGCCGGGGACGCGGCGGGCCACGTTGAGCTGGCCGCCGATCTCGTCCGCCGCGTCGTAGAGCGTGACGTCGTGGCCGCGCTCGGCGGCGGAGACGGCGCAGGCGAGCCCCGCGGGGCCGGCGCCCACCACCGCGACGCGCTTGCGCAGCCGGGTCGGGGAGAGGACCAGTTCGGTCTCGTGGCACGCGCGGGGGTTGACCAGGCAGGAGGTGATCTTCCCGCTGAAGGTGTGGTCGAGGCAGGCCTGGTTGCAGCCGATGCAGGTGTTGATGGCCTCGGGGCGCCCGGCCGCGGCCTTGCCGACGAAGTCGGGGTCGGCGAGCATCGGGCGGGCCAGGGAGACCATGTCGGCGTACCCCTCGGCGAGCAACTTCTCGGCAAGTTCGGGGGTGTTGATGCGGTTGGTCGTCACCAGCGGGACCGAGACGGCACCCATGACCTTCTTGGTCACCCAGGCGTAGGCACCGCGCGGCACGGAGGTGGCGATGGTCGGGATACGCGCCTCGTGCCAGCCGATACCGGTGTTGATGACGGTGGCCCCGGCGTCCTCGACCGCTTTGGCGAGCGTGAGGACCTCGTCGAGGGAGGAGCCGTCGGGGACGAGGTCGAGCATGGACAGCCGGTAGATGATGATGAAGTCCTCGCCGACCGCCTCGCGGACGCGACGGACGATCTCCACCGGGAAGCGCATGCGGTTCTCGTAGGAACCGCCCCAACGGTCCTCGCGCCGGTTGGTCCGGGTCGCGAGGAACTCGTTGATGAGGTAGCCCTCGGAGCCCATGATCTCGACACCGTCGTACCCGGCCCGGCGGGCCAGTCGGGCCGCGCGCGCGTAGTCGTCGATCGTCCGCTCGACCGCGGCGTCGGACAGCGCCTGCGGGACGAACGGGCTGATCGGGGCCTGGAGCGCGCTGGGCGCGACGAGGTCCTGGTGGTACGCGTACCGGCCGAAGTGAAGGATCTGCATCGCGATCCGCCCGCCCGCGCGGTGCACGGCCTCGGTGATCACGGAGTGCCGCTCGGCCTCCGCCTCGGTGGTGAGCTTGGCACCACCTTCGTACGGGCGTCCGGCGTCGTTGGGCGCGATACCGCCGGTGACGATGAGCCCCACGCCTCCCCGGGCCCGTGCGGCATAGAAGGCGGCCATGCGTTCGAACCCGCCGTCCGCCTCTTCGAGGCCCACGTGCATCGAGCCCATGATCACGCGGTTGGGCAGCGTGGTGAAGCCCAGGTCGAGCGGGGTCAGCAGATGCGGGTAGCGGCTCATCGGGCCCTCCATCGGGGTGCGGTGCTCGTCTGTTGTAGACGACCGCACCCCATTTATGCAACTAGTTGCATAATAGCTCGGACCCCTTCAGCCCACATCTACGTCGTCGAAGATGTCGAGCATCCCCGTGAGCACGCGCACGCAGGTCCGTACGTCCGCCTCGGTGAAGCCACCGCGGACCTGACCGAGCAGGGCGTACTCGCGGGCGGCGACGGCATCGATGGCCGCCTGGCCGTCGTCCGTCAGCCGGATCAACGAGGACCGCTTGTGGGCCGGGTTGGGGATGCTCTCGACCAGCCCGCGCGCCGCCGCATCATTGACCATCCGCTGTACGAACTGCCTGCTGAGCGCCTGCGCTCGGCCCATCTGCGGGACGGTCAGGGGGCCGTGCCCCCGCAACAGGTCGAGGACGGCGCGCACACCGACAGAGATCCCCTCGATCGGCTCGGCCTGTTCGACCTTGCGCAGCACCCGCCGGTACAGCGGGCCCACCAGGCTGAAGACCTCCATGAGACGAGGGGCGAGTTCGTCGGGGTCGAGTGGCGCATTTTCGTCGGTCACGTCGACAATTATGACACCCAAGTTGTCAATTGCTTGGCAACTTGACACCTTGGTTGTCATGAAGCACACCTCGGAGACACAGACACTCAAGACCGACGACGGCTGCCTCGCCTACCGCGACGAAGGGGCGGGACCGCCGCTGGTCCTGGTACACGGCGGCTTCGTCGACCACCGGATGTGGAACGACCAGATTCCCGTGTTCGCGCAGACCCACCGGGTGATCGCCGTGGACGCCCGGGGTCACGGAGCCTCGTCGAACGCGACCGGACCGTTCCGCCACACCGACGACCTCGCCGCGCTGCTGCGCCATCTCGACGTCGGCCCCGCGACCCTGGTCGGACTGTCCATGGGCGGGGGGATCGCCGTCGACACCGCGCTGGAGCACCCCACCCTGGTCCGCGCCCTCGTCGTCAGTGGCGTCGGAACCAGTGAGCCCGACTTCCAGGACCCTTGGACCAAGGACACCCAGGCCGCGTATTGGCAGGCGCTCGGCGTCGGCGACATCGACGCCTTCTTGGATGCGTTCTCGCTGTTCGTCTACGGCCCGCATCGCACCGCAAAAGACGTCGACCCCGAAGTCGACCGTCGAGTACGGGAGATGGCCCGGAGCACGATCGCCAAACACACCGCCGACGAACCGGACTGGTCCGTCCCCGTCACCGACACCTGGTCCCGCGCGGCGACGATCGAGGCGCCGGTGCTGGCCGTCAACGGCGGCGTCGACTCGGTCGATCACATCGGCGCGGCGGAACGCCTCGTACGCGCCGTCCGGAACGGCCGGGTCACGACCGTCGAAGGCACCGCGCACTACCCCAACATGGAGCAGCCCGGCGCCTTCAACGCGATCGTTCAGGAATTCCTGCACTCCCTGAGCCTCTGACTCCTGCCTCCGGGATCGCTAACGCGGCGTGCCGATCAGGACATTGGCGCACAACTCCGCGGAGACGGCGAGCCGGACCTCCAGGCCACCACGGGTGAACGCCTCGACCCCTAGCGGGACTTGGCGTTCACTGGCCTCGACCAACAGCGCGCCGCCGGGCGCCAGCCACCGCACCGCCTCGGCCGTGACGCGGCGCAGCACGTCCAGCCCGTCCGCACCGCCGTCGAGGGCGACCAAGGGTTCGTGGTCGCGGGCCTCGGCGGGCAGCAGCGCGACCTCGCCCGTGGGGACATAGGGCACGTTGGCGGCCAGGAGGTCGACACGGCCGCGCAGTTCGTCCGGGAGCGCCGCGAACAGGTCGCCCTCGTGGACGTGTCCGCCGTACGCCGCCACATTGCCGCGGGCGCAGCGCACGGCGGGCGGATGGATGTCGGCGGCGTGCAGTTCGGGCCCGTCGAGCGCCGCGGCGAGGGCGGCACCCACCGCGCCCGAGCCACAGCACAGGTCCACGACGACGGTTGCGTCCTTCCCGACGGCAAGCGCCTGTTCGACAAGGAACTCGGTGCGGCGTCGGGGCACGAAGACGCCCGGTTCCACGGTCACCCGCAGACCGTGGAACTCAGCCCAGCCGAGGACCTGTTCGAGGGGGAGACCGGCGGCCCGCCGGTCGGCCATGGCGGTGGCCTCCTCAGGCGTGCGGGCGGTGGAGAGGATCAGTTGCGCCTCGTCCTCGGCGAAGACACAGCCGGCGGCACGAAGCGTGGAGACGAGAGTGGAATGCGACGGTGATGGCATGAAGCCGAGAAGCCTTTCGGTGGACCGAAGGGCGCCCTCGCGGTCACCTGCGATCGTGATCCGCGCTGTTTCGAGGTGAGAGCACCCTGGCTGGCACAGCGGAAATGGGTCTCACCTCCTCGGTCGCGAGCCGGCCGGGACGATCCACAGCCGGGAGCGATCACCCTAGCAGTCACCCATCGCACACCGACCGCTTCTTCCCGCTTCCCGCCGCACCCCTGTTCCATTGGTTGGCTTACGCAACCTTTTTTCCGAGTTGTACTATACAACCGGAGAGGGAGGGAGGTCCCGCAATGCCAACCGAGGGGCCCCATGGGACCGTTGCCAGGGAGCGTGACGCCCGTGAGTCCGTCGCCGACACGGCTGTCGAGACCATCCAGCGTGAGATGACGGCGTTCGCGCGGCGCGCCCGCGCCTCGGCCGGGCGCATGCATCCTGAGCTCTCACTGGTCTCGTACACCCTCCTCGGGCACCTGGAGGAGAGCGACGGCTGCCGCGCCACCGACCTCGCCGCGCACTACGCGCTGGACAAGTCCACGGTCAGTCGGCAGGTGACCGCGCTGGAACGGGCCGGGCTGATCGAGCGCCGGCTCGACCCGGAGGACCACCGGGTACAGGTGCTGTATCTGACCAAGACGGGTAGACGGATCCTCGCCCGGGTCACCGAGAGTCGCCGCGAGGCGTTCCGGGAGCGGCTGACGGGCTGGCCGGAGGCGGACCTGGAACGCTTCGCGGGATACCTGCTGCGGTACAACGCGGCGGCGGCCGCCACACCGATCAGACCGTCCGGGTCGGCGGGCGACTGACCGGGGGGTCGGTCGCACCGGCGGTTCCCGCGCCAGCACGCCCGAAGGACGAGGGCACCGGCTCCATGCACCGGCGCGTCCCCGGGGACGGAGCAGGCCCGGCGGACGCGTACGGTGGAATGCGTACGCATTGATCACGCACGACCGGCTTTCCCGACCGGACGGCCTGGAGGCACCACCTGCCATGAACGTCACCCGCGGCTTCACCGGGCGCCCGCGTGTCCCCAACCCTGGACTTCCGCCCGGCCAGTACGACGCCGGTGAGGACTGGCCCATCCTGTCCGCCGAGGTCACTCCCGATCTGGCGGCCGCGGAGTGGACGTTCCGGATCGACGGGCTGGTCGCCGAGCCGCGCACCTGGGGCTGGGAGGACGCGCACGCGCTGCCGGCGTCCGCGTACAAGGGTGACATCCACTGCGTGACCGGCTGGTCGAAGTTCGGGGTGCGGTTCGGCGGTGTGTCCCTCGACGTCTTCCTGGACCTCGTACGGCCGGGGGCGACGGCCACGCACGCCGTCGCCTACTCCCACACCGGGTACACCACGAACCTCCCCCTCTGCGACCTCACCGGAGGGCGGGCCTGGATCGCCTTCGAGTACGACGGCGAACCGCTGCCCCCCGAACACGGCGGGCCCGCCCGGCTGCTCGTGCCGCACCTGTACTTCTGGAAGAGCACCAAATGGATCGCGGGCCTCAGGATCCTCGACCATGACGAGCCGGGATTCTGGGAGCAGAACGGCTATCACGCGCGGGGCAACCCCTGGGAGGAGCAGCGGTACTCCGGTGACTGAGACGACTGTGACATCCGAGCCCTTCGTTCCTCCCACGCGCTTCGCGGTGCCCGGTCGGATCGCCGTGAGCAACCAGACGGCCACCGTGTGGCAGACCGCGACGCTGACCGAGATCCGCCGGGAGACTCCGCACGCGGCGACGTTCCGGTTCGCGGTGCCCGGTTGGGCGGGCCATCTGCCAGGCCAGCACCTGATGCTGCGGCTGACCGCACTGGACGGCTACGCGGCGCAACGGCACTACTCGATCGCGTCGCCGCCGGACGACGCCGGGCACATCGAACTGACCCTGGACCATGTCGAGGGCGGCGAGGTCTCCGGCTGGTTCCACACCGTGGCCAGGCCCGGGGACGAGGTCCAGGTGCGCGGCCCGCTGAGCGGCTTCTTCGCCTGGCCCGGCGACCGGCCCGCGCTGCTGCTCGGCGCCGGGTCGGGGGTCGTCCCACTGATGTCGATGGTGCGCCACCACCGGGCGCGCGCCCTGGACCTGCCGCTGCGGCTGCTGGTGTCGGCGCGCGGGCCACGGGAACTGATCTACGCCGACGAGTACGGCGCGGAGAGCATGCCGGTCTTCACACGCAGCGCACCCGAGGGCGTACCTGTGGGCCGTATGTCGGCCGCCCATGTGGCGCCGCTCCTGGCCGACGCCCCTCCCGGCGGGTGGGAGGCCTATGTGTGCGGCTCCAACGGGTTCGCGGAGCACGCCTCGCGGCTGCTCGTCGAGGCCGGGCAGCCGGTGGACCGTATCCGCATCGAACGCTTCGGCTGAGTTCGGGGCCGGGCCCGGCTGTCGGCAGGCGAGGCGACCGGCAGGGCGGTTTCGGGACCGGATGGCCAGGAGCCCCGACGGGGAGGACAATCGGTATGAAAAGCCGTTCAACAAGCCGTTGTGATCCGGAAGCATCCCGTGCCAGGTACGCGCGTGTCGCTGAACGGCCGTCCGCCGGCCCGGGGCCGGCGAGCACGGTCGCTCCGACGTGACCCCGTCCGGACTGCGGGAGGCACCGGGACCGCCGCCGTGGTGCACGGCGCACGCGGTGGTTTGACGGCCCGTCGAGGGGCAAGGCGTACGAATGCGTCGCGGGCGCCGACACATGGTGCCCCGCCGAGGGGTTGCCGCCTGTGGCCCGGGGGTGGTACGCGGGTTCCCCGCTCTCCGTGCACCGTGCGGACCGATCGCGCGAGTACTGAATCGACGCCGAATCCCTGGTGGACGCTCGCGTCCCGGCACGGTACGCCGGGCAGGCGGGTCATGCCGGCCGAGGGGCGGCCGGTGCCTCCACGAGCGGGACGCGGCGGCTAGGAGGTCGAGATGCGAACCCGGGTGCGCGGCTGGCGCTGGCGGCGCAATCCGCTGCGCCGCCGGTCGGATGTCGTAGAGGCGTGGACAGCACTGGTCCTCGCGGTTCTGCTGTGCGTCGGCGCGCCGTTCGCGGGCACGGTCGCGGCCTGGTGGGCGTACGACAACGCGCACGCGGCACAGGTGACCCAGCGCGCCCAACGCCATGAGGTGCCGGCGGTGCTGCTCGAGGACGCCCCTGCCGCGGTGCCCTCGACACAGGGCGGCAACCAGCCGCTGTACCGGGTGAAGGTGCGCTGGACCGAGCCGGGGCAGGGCACGCGGTTCACGCTCGCCCAGGTGCCGGCGGGCTCGCGGCACGGCGAGCGGACAGCAGTGTGGCTGGACGCCAGGGGCAACGGCGTCGCCCCACCGGTGAGCGACGCCGCGGTGTGGCAGCGCTCCCTGTCGGCCGGGGTGTGGGCCACGGGTGGTGTGGTGGGGACCGTGCTGCTGGTCCGCGCCGTGATCAGGCGGGTCGCCGAGCGGCACCGCATGGCGGAGTGGGAGGACGAGTGGGCCCGCACGGGGCCGGAGTGGCGGCGGCGGACGGCATGACAGGCCGGGGCACAGCCGCCGGGAGGTGACGGATCTCGGTCTGGCAGCCGCCCGACGGCCGCCGTACGGTGTGGCTCATCCGCTCCGACCTCGAAGATTTTCGCCGCGTTCAACGCGTGGGCGCACCAGCCCAAGACGATCGAGGTGTACGACTTCAACGACCATGAGAGCGGCGGTCCCTACCAGGAGGCGGTCAAGCTGCGCTGGCTGCCGGCCCGTTTCTGAGACACCGACACGGCATCTCAGCGGGAACTCACGGACTCCGAACCCGATTGCGTCTCCCGGGTGGCCACGACCAGTCGGCAGCGCGGACTTCCGTCGGGCCTGCGACCGAAGTCCGGCAGTGCCTGGTGCTCCACCGTGAAGCCGGCGCGCGCCAACTCCCGCCGCACATCGCCGAAGCGGAACGCCCGGTAGTACATGACGAACGGCGGCCGCCAAAGGGCATTGCGGACACGCATCGCGGTGTCGAAGCCGAGCAGCGCCCAGTACCAGGGCGACGTTGGGTGCGGCGGGGCCCCGATCGGAAACGCGAACGTCCCTCCCGGCCGCAGCACGGAGTGGACCTGCGCGAACAGACCGGGCAACTCGCCGGGCAGGAAGTGCCCGAAGGCGCCGAAGCTCACGACCAGGTCGAAGGCGGGACCGAAGGGCAGGGCGCGGGCGTCGCCGCGCACCCAGGCGACGCGCGGCGGGCCGTCGGCACGTGCCCGGTCCCGTCCCACGGACAGCATCCCCGTGCTGAAGTCCACGCCGGTGACGCTACGGCGGCACACCGTGCGCAGCATGTCCATGCCCGCTCCGGTACCGCAGCACAGATCGAGCCCGTGGTCGAAGGGTCCCCTGGTCGCCAGTGCGTCCTCGACGGCGTCAAGGATCGCGTCCGACGTACGGAAGGGGGTGTGGTCGAACGTGGGCGCGAGCAGGTCGTATCCGCGCTCGACCGAGGACAACGCCTGGACGGCCAGCTCTCGGAGGGTGGGTCCGTGCGGGGAGAACATCACCCTCAGCTTACGGGCAGCGAGCAGCACGGTCCCGGTCGTGCAGGGCGCCGGCGGCCGCCCCTCTGTGACCAGGCGCTTGCGCGGTAACTCCCCGCCGGCGGAACCTCGTTGTCGTACGACGAACGAATCGGCCCGCTCACTACGCCCTGCGCGGCACCGACCACGCTGCGCCTTCACACCCGCGCCATGGGTGGTACAGTGCGATCAGCACCTGTGTACGCCCCGTCTCGGGCGCCGGTGCCAGTTCCTCCTCATTTCGCTGACCCGCCTGTCGTTTCCGGGTCGGCGCATCGGCTTCCGGCACCACCTCGTGAGCAGTAGTTCTCCGCCGTACCCGAGGTGACGTTCCTCGCCGCACCGAGGCGTGATCACACCGTCTCCGCGGCACTCCCCTTCCCCCTTCCTTCTGCCTTCCGTCCGTGAACGGACAGCAGCGATCGGAGTCGCGTCTCCCAATTGGCGGTCGAGTCGTCGCGGGGCTCCGGGCGGCCAAGTCCTTTGAGCCTTGCCGACGGCTTCCGCATGACAGCCATACCCAGAACCCCCCGGGCCCTCCGATCTTACGAATGACCAGAGCGACCACTCTTGAAAGGTAGGACTCCCATGACCACCACACTCGAACACCCTCCTGTCCAGCAGGAGCCCGCGCCCCGGACCGTCACCGGTGTCCTGGACATCGACCACGGCGGGAAGGGGTACCTGCGGACCGAGGACTGCCTGCCGTCGCCGACGGACCTCCAGGTCCCCCCGGCCCTGATCCGCCGCCTCGGCCTACGCAAGGGCGACACGCTCGTGGGCGTACGCGGTGGGCAGCGCGCCCTCGCCGAGGTCGAACAGATCAACGGCCGCACACCCACCGAGCAGCGCCGCCGCCCGCACTTCCGTGACCTCACCCCACTGCACCCGCGCGAGCGCCTGCGGCTCGAACACCCTGCGAGCGGTCTCGCCGGACGTGTCGTCGACCTGATCTCTCCCGTCGGCAAGGGCCAGCGTGGGCTGATCGTAGCCCCGCCCAAGACCGGCAAGACCGTACTGCTCCAGCAGCTCGCCGCCGCCGTCACCGGCAACCACCCCGAGTGCCATCTGATGGTGCTGCTGCTGGACGAGCGACCGGAAGAGGTCACCGACATGCGGCGCTCGGTGCGCGGCGAGGTGCACGCCTCCACTTTCGACCGAGCCCCGAAGCAGCACATCGCGCTCGCCGAACTGGTCGTCGAGCGGGCCAAGCGGCTGGTCGAGCAGGGGCAGGACGTCGTCATCCTGCTCGACTCCCTGACCCGGCTGTGCCGGGCGCACAACAACGCGGCCGCAGCCGGTGGCCGCACCCTCAGCGGCGGTGTCGACGCGGCTGCCCTGCACGGCCCCAAGCGGCTCTTCGGTGCCGCCCGCCTGGCCGAGGAGGGCGGCTCGCTCACCATCCTGGCCACCGCCCTGGTCGAGACCGGATCCCGCGCCGACGACTTCTTCTTCGAGGAACTCAAGAGCACCGGGAACATGGAACTGCGCCTGGATCGCTCTCTGGCTGCCCGTCGGATCCACCCCGCCGTCGACATCACCCCTTCCGGCACCCGGCGTGAGGAACTCCTGCTCTCGGCGGATGAGTTGACGGCCGTACGGGGTCTGCGGCGCGTACTGCGGTCACGCGACGGCCAGACAAGCCTGGAGATCCTGATGGAACGGATGCGGACCACACCGGACAACGCGGCCTTCCTGCGTCAGGTCCAGCCCACGCTGCCGACCGACTGACCTTCCGCGCCAGCAGGCCCGGCGTGCGGCATCCGGGTGCACGTTCCCCCCACTCGGCTCAAGCGATCGGGGCCCAGACGCTCCGCATTCCTACGGTGTTCGGTATGACTGTCGTTCTTCCGTACCGCATCGTCGTTTCCTGCTGTGCCCTCTGCGCGGCCGGGGCGCTGGCCCTCGCCCCGCACCCGGTCGCCGCCCAGGTGCGCACCGACTCAGCCGCCCCGTCGCCCACGGCCTCGCAGCAGCCGCTGCTGTACCGGTCCGGCACACAGGTGCGGCTGCGCCCGGGGATCCCGGAGGTCCCGGACGTGTCGGCGCTGTCCTGGCTGGTGGCCGACGCCGACACCGGCGACGTGCTGGCCGCGTATGACGCCCACCGCCCGCTACCGCCCGCGAGCACCCTGAAGACACTGTTCGCCCTCACGGTCCTGCCTGTACTGCCCCGCGACGCCTGGCACACCGTCACCCAGCGGGAGCTGGCGGGTATCGGCCCCGGCAGCAGCCTCGTCGGGCTCAAGGAGGGACTGACCTACCGGGTGGCCGACCTGTGGAAGGGAGTCTTCCTGCATTCCGGCAACGACGCCGTGCATGTGCTGGCCGCGCTCAACGGCGGCTGGCAGACCACGGCCCGCCAGATGCAGGCCAGGGCCCGAGCGCTTGGCGCCCTCGACACCCATGTCGTCTCGCCCGACGGCTACGACGCTCCGGGGCAGGTGTCGTCCGCGTACGACCTCGCTGTCTTCGGACGGGCGGGACTACGCAACGCGGATTTCGCCCGCTACTGCGCCACCGCCGAGTCGAGCTTCCCCGGCGACGGCGCGTCCTACGAAATCGCGAACACCAACCGGCTGCTGACCGGCAACAACGGCGTGGCGGCCTACCCGGGGCTGATCGGCATCAAGAACGGCTACACCAGCGGAGCGGGCCACACCCTGGTGGCCGCTGCCCGCCACGGCGAGCGCACCCTCGTGGTGACGGTGATGAACCCTCAGCAGGGCGGCGCCTTCGCGGTCTACGAGGAGGCCCGCCGACTGCTGGACTGGGGCTTCTCCACCGTCGGCCGCATCGCGCCGGTCGGCTCCCTCCTGCCCCCTCGACCGGCCGTGTCGCGGATCGCTCCGGTCACGGTTCAGTCGGCGAAGCCGGACAACGACTGGCTCGAGGCGGGGACGATCGCGGGCGCGGTCGGCGCGGGCGCGGGGGCGCTTGCGCTGGCGTTGCGGCTGAAGGGCGGCGGCCGGTCGGCGCGCCGCTGACCGACCGGCAGCAGCCGGCTGTCAACGCCGGGTGGCCGGGAAGCGACTTTACGGTGATCAGCCGAGCGCGCCGGTCGTGAGCAGGCCCAGGAGCAGCACCCCGATGACGATCCGGTAGAGCACGAAGGCGTTGAAGGAGTGACTGGCGATGTACTTCAGCAGCCAGGCGATCGAGGCGTACGCGACCACGAACGAGACGATCGTGCCGACCGCGAGCGGTGTGACGCCCACCCCCGCGCCCAGGGCGTCCTTCAGCTCGTAGATACCCGCACCGGTGAGGGCCGGGATACCGAGGAAGAACGAGAGGCGGGTGGCGGCGACACGGTCGAGGTCGAGGATGAGCGCGGTCGACATCGTGGCGCCCGAGCGGGAGAAACCGGGAAAGAGCAGGGCGAGGATCTGGGAGCAGCCGACCAGCATCGCGTCCTTGAACGAGGTGTCGTCCTCACCGCGCTTGTGCCGGCCCGTCCGGTCGGCCGCCCACATCACGCCGGACCCGACGATCAGCGAGGCCGCGACGACCCAGAGCGAGCCGAGCACGCCGTCGATGAGCGGCTTGGCGGCCAGGCCCACGATCACGATCGGGATGGTGGCGTAGATGACCCACCAGGCGAACCTGTAGTCGTGATGACGACGCTCCTCACGGTCGGTGAGGCCGCGGAACCAGGCGGAGGTGATCCGCACGATGTCGTTGAAGAAGTACACGAGCACGGCCGCGATGGCGCCGACCTGGATGACGGCCGAGAAGCCGACGACGGACTCGTCGTCCACGGGGATCCCCATGAGCCCCTCAGTGATCTTGAGGTGGCCGGTCGAGGACACGGGGAGGAATTCGGTCACCCCCTCGACGATTCCGAGGACTACGGCCTGACCGACGTTGATGGCGCTCATGGGTCACCCAGTTCTGAGGAGTTGGCCGGCAGTGCTCTCGACGCTGGTGCTTTGGACGTTTCTACTACGCGCGGCGACATCCACCGGCTAGCGCCACAATGCCTGGGCGAACGAAACCCCGACGAAGGCCGCGCCGAGTCCCGCCGCCACACTCGCGACGACGTTCAAAGCGGCGTAGAACCCCGCACCGGTCTGGGTCAGCCGCAGGGTCTCGTAGGAGAAGGTCGAGTATGTGGTCAGCCCTCCGCACAGGCCCGTGCCGATCAGGAGTTGCAGGTGGGGCGAGGCGTGACCGGCCGCGACCGCACCGGTCAGCAGGCCCAGGATCGCGGAACCCATGACGTTGACGACGAGGGTGCCCCAGGGGAAGACGGTGTCGTGTCCGAGCTGCACCGCACGGTCGGTGAGGTAGCGCAGGGGCGCACCGACCATGGCGCCGACGATCACCAGCAGCCAGTTCACAACGGGTTCTCACCTTTCCCGTCCGCCGTGCGCGGTACGTCGTGGCGCCCCGCGTACCGGATGACCTCGCAGTCGTCGAGGGTGACCAGTCCGTCGGTGACGAGTTCCTCGAGCTGTGGCAGGAAGGCGCGGACGCGTTCCTCGGTGTCGACGATGACGACGGCCACGGGCAGTTCCTCGCTCAGCGACAGCAGCCGCGAGGTGTGGATGAGCGAGGAGGCGCCGAAGCCCTCGATGCCACGGAAGACGCTCGCGCCGGCAAGGCCCGCGGCATGCGCGCGATGCACGATCTCCGCATAGAGGGGCTTGTGGTGCCACCGGTCGTGCTCGCCGATGAAGACGGTCAGCCGCAGGGCCCTGTTGGCCGGCCGTGTCGTCTCCGCCGGTCGCCGGTCCCGCATCTCGTTCATCGTTGCCGCCACGCCAGGGCACGACGGGCGGCCGTCATCGCGAGCCATACGGCCGTCAGGGCACCGAGCGGGGTCGCGAACAGATAGGCGAGCGCGGTGCGCGGATGGCCCGCGCCGACCAGTTCCTGGACGCCGACGGCGTACGTCGAGAAAGTAGTGAAGCCGCCGAGCACACCGGTGCCGAAGAAGGGCCGCACCAGCCGGTGGGCCGCCCACACCTCGGTGATCACGACCATGAAGACGCCGATCACGGCACAGCCGACGAGGTTGACCCCGAAGATGGCCCAGGGGAAACCACCGGTCCCCACCGGCCACAACAGCGAGGCGGCGTAACGGGCGCCGGCGCCGATGCCTCCGCCGAGTGCGACGACCGCCACGACGGGCCCCTGCCCCTGCCAGGGCGACGGCCTCGGGGAGGACTCGGACGCGGTGGCGCCGAGCGCGTCGGCACTCTTGGGGTGCGGGACTGTCATCGACGTACTTCTCCTACTCGCCGGGGCCCTGGGGAGGGGCACGCTCGATCGCAAGTAGGGACCGTTGGCGGCGGGCACTGCCGCGGTTGGGATACGGCGGGCCCCACCGCCGCGCCGCGAGACACGTTCGCGGCCGGCGAACAGCTTAACCCCGGGCACGGCTGCCTCGCACACGCGGTGTCAGCCGGTGTCGTGAGAGGCGCGGGCCGGCGCGTTCCATTTCCGGGCCGCACCTGACGAGGGGTACTTGTTGCAAGCGCACTAGTTGCACTGTAAACGAACTCGTCTTTGTCTGTTACCGTGCGGGTATGGCGAACACGACCGGTCCCCGGCTGGAGGAACAGTGGCGGGACATCCTGTCGGTGCACGCGCGCACCATGTGCGAGATCGACCGTGCGCTCCATCCGCACGGGCTCGGCGCCAGTGACTTCGAGGTGCTCGACATCCTCGCCGCCGAGGCGCCGGCGCGCGGCGACCAGTGCCGGGTGCAGAACATAGCCGGACGCGTCCATCTGAGCCAGAGTGCCCTGTCCCGGCTGATCGGGAGACTGGAGAAGGACGGCCTGGTGCGGCGCTCCGTGTGCGAGGAGGACCGTCGGGGGGTGTGGGTCGCCCTGACGGAGAAGGGCCGCGAACTGCACGCCGAGGTGCTGCCGCTGCAACGCGAGGCCCTGGCCCGCACGCTGAACGGTTAGTACTGCTCCTGCTGCCCCCTTTTTGCCCCTAGCTAGGGCCGGGCCAACTGTGTGCGGACGCCGTCGGAGTTGAGCGTCAGGCTGTGCGGCGAGGCCGCGTCGATGGTGAGGGTGAGATCCCCGGTGGGCCACTGGGAGGCCAGCGCACCGAGCGGCACGAGCCGGTAGCGGGAGACGAACGGCAGCAAGTCCGCCATCTCCGTCTCCGAGGTGAACACAGGCACCGTCTCCTCGCCGTCCGGCTGCTGCAGGACGGGCAGCGCGACGGTGTTGGGGTTGGCGGCCTCCTCCTCGGTGGCGTCGTCCGGCACCGGGACGAGCACATCGCTCCCGGCCAGCGTGTCCAGCGCCTCCATGTCCCCGGCGTGCGCCGCGAGTGTGGTGAGCGCTTCCTGCGCCGCGGTCTGGTCGTGGTTCTTGTCGGGTATGTCCATGGCAGATCCCCAGATAGTGGCGGACGGGCGCGCCGGAACCATCGCCTCCGGGCGCGCCCCTCTCGTGTACCCGCCCGGAGCCGGGACATACCTGACGTCGCGGCCGGCCTCCTCCGCTTCCACCCACCCTCCCGACCTCGGTGGCGCGCGGCCGCCCGACCTCGCGACGGCGCCCCTGCTCCGACCCGTCCTATGGACAGGGCCGTCCGGATCTCGCCCGCGACCGGACGAGGCGGCCCTCCTCCGGCGAACGAGTCCCCCTAAGGGGCGACCGCCTTGCCGGCCTTGGCCCAGTTGGCGTGCAGTCTGTCGAGATACGACTGGGCCTGGCTGCCCGGTGTCGCGCCGCGGGCGAAGGCGAGCATGTTGCCCGCGCCCGTGTTGTAGCCGAGGGCCAGCAGTTCGTCCCTGGTGTAGGACGCGGGCCACTGGGCGGGCAGTCGGGCCGCCAGGTCGTGCAGGTACCAGGCCTCGGCCTCGATGGCCAGATCACGGTCGTCGGGCAACTCCTCCCAGCGCCGGTCGGCGAAGTCGCGGCCTCGCTTGACCTCGTCGAAGGCGGCACGGTGCATGTTCGCGATACCGAAGGCCGCGTCGGGCTTGTGCCGCTGCCAGGCTCGCTCCAAGGCCGGATCGTGGGGTTTGTAGGCCTCGTTGTAGAGGATCGCCATGAGCAACTGCGCGCTGATACCGGTCTGGCGGGCTCGGGCACGGGCCTGGGAGGCGAAGTCGGCGGGGTCGTACACGGAGGGGGTCGCCGAGGCCGAGGGACCGGTCGGCGAGGCCGACGCGGAGGCGGATCCCTCAGGCGACGGCGGCCCACTGGCCTGCGGGGAGTTGGCCGCGCGCACGATGACATAGACGGCCAGGACGAAGACCACCACGCTGAGCCACCGCCACGACCGCTGTCTCCGGGGTTCGCCCATCTCCCGCCTTCCCTCTCGCACCCGTTCCTCGGCACCCCGAACGCCTTGCCCCGCGCACCAGGAGGCACGCCGTGACGACTGCCTGTGCCTCCCGGTGCCGAAAGTACCGACAGCCCCTTGTACAGCAATCACCTTAAGATCCGCGTCAGGCGTCGAACACCAGGCCGCAGGTTACGGCCCCACGCGACCCGGTCGGCGCCGCCGTCCCGAGTACGGGTGCCTTCTCCTCTGGCGGGCTTCGGCTTCGACAAGTGCCGGCTGACCGTGGGCAGCGCTCCGTAGTGCGAAGTCAACCCGGATGCGTGATGGTTCGCCGTTCCCGGCGCTCCTAGCGCACTGATCACCATCACGATGATCACTCAGCACGGGAGCGCGCATGATGCTTGCCACCCAGCTTCACCGGCGGCAGTGGGAGACCATTGAGAACTACGGCTGGGAGGAGATGAGATCGCTTTACCACCCGGAGTACGTCTACACCGACAACACCGGAAGGCAGTTCCCGGAAACCGACACCCCGGTCGCCGTGATGCGCCACCTGCACACCGCGTTTCCGGATGTGCGGTTCTCCTACCGGGCCTTCCACTCCGGCGACGCCGACACCGTTTCCGTCGTCGAGGTGGTGTGCCGCGGGACCCACCTCGGCCCGTTCGGGGACATTCCACCGACCGGTGAAACGGTCGTGTCGCACGCCTGCCATGTCATCGAGGTGCGCGACGGGCTCATCTACCGTGAGCGGGACTACTTCGACAGCCTTTCGGTCCTCCGTCAGATCGGTGCGGCGCCGGAACGATGACGCTTGCCCGCCCATGCCCGGTGCCCGACGTCTCAGTCGATCCCGGTCCGCTCCACCCCCGCCACGATCCACCGCTGGAAGCACAGGAACACGGCCAGCAGCGGCAGGATCGACACGGCTGCAGCCACGAACAGTTCATGCATGCGAACCACCTGGGCGGTGGTGAAGGAGGACAGGGCC
This sequence comes from Streptomyces sp. NPDC001020, assembly GCF_053599115.1. Classification (NCBI taxonomy): domain Bacteria; kingdom Bacillati; phylum Actinomycetota; class Actinomycetes; order Kitasatosporales; family Streptomycetaceae; genus Streptomyces; species Streptomyces sp. NPDC001020. The sequence continues at coordinate 36,350 of NZ_JBSFLQ010000025.1, forward strand.
ACCTGGACCGTCCAGGCGCTCTGGTCCTGTCCGATCACCAGTGGCCACAGGAACGCGTTCCAGGCGCCGATGAAGACGATCGTTCCGACGGCCGCGAACACCGGGCGCGCGTTCGGTACGACGACCAGCCAGTACGTCCGCCAGTAGCCGAGCCCGTCGACCTGGGCGGCGTCCTCGAGTTCCCTGGGGAAGCCGAGGAAGTACTGACGGAAGACGAAACAGGCGAAGGCGGAGAAGAGGGTCGGGACGATCAGGCCCCGCAGTGTGGAGATCCAGCCCAGTGACGACACCAGCACGAAGCTGGGGACGAAGGTGACGGCGGCCGGGACCATGAGGGTGCCGAGGATGGCGTAGAAGACCTTGTCGGCGTGGCGGTAGGGAATGCGGGCGAGGCCGTAGCCCGCGAGCGAGGCCAGGACGAGGGTGCCGAGCGTGGTGGCGACGGCGATCAGCGCGGAGTTCAGCAGCGAGCGGGCGAACGGGACGGAGCCGTCGTCGAAGAGTTCGCGGACGTTGCCCCAGCGCAGATCGGAGGGGAAGAAGGTCCAGTCGGGTGAGGTGATGTCCTGCTCGGTGGACAACCCGTTGCGCAGCAGGAGATAGAAGGGGACCAGGAAGAGCAGGGCGAGCGCGATCAGCAGGGCGAGCCGCAGCGCCCGCCCGGCACGTACCAGGGCGTCATCCATCGGTGTCCTTCCTTCCCAGCCCGAACCAACGGGCCTGCCCCACTGTGACGACCGCGATGATCAGGGCGAGTATCACCGCGCCCGCGCTGCCCAGGCCCAGGTTCTGCCCCTGGCCGAGGGCGGTGTAGTAGAGGTAGACCAACGGCGGGCGGGCGTAGGGCGGGTAACCCCTCGCGTCGGACAGCAGGTTGTAGAACTCGTCGAAGGCCTGGAAGGCGTTGATGACGAGCAGCAGTACCACCGCGACGGAGGTGGCGCGCAGTTGGGGCAGGGTGATGTGCCGCAGCACCTGCCAGCCGGGGCGGGCACCGTCCACGGCAGCGGCCTCGTAGAGCACGGGGTTGATGCGCTGGAGTCCCGCGAGGAACAGGATCATGTAGAAGCCGGCCTGAAGCCACAGCCGTACGGTCACGATCACCAGCCAGTACCAGGGCGGGTCGGTGGTCGACAGCCAGGCCACCGGGTCTGCGCCGAAGAGGTCCAGGACGGTGTTGGCCAGTCCGAACCTGACCCCGTTGAAGATGGACATCTTCCAGATCAGGGCCGCGACGACATAACTGCACGCGGCCGGAAGGAAGAACACCGACCGGAAGAACGCCCGTGCCCGCCGCACCCGGTTGACCATGAGGGCGAGGGCCAGCGAGAGGACGTACGTGGCCGGGACGATGAACGCCGTGAACAGCAGGAAGGTGCGCAGGCTGTCGACGAACGCGTCGTCCGACAGCATGGCCGTGTAGTTGTCCAGGCCCACGAAGTGGGTGGGTGTGACGGTGTTGTGCGCGTCGAAGAAGCTCAGGCCCACGCTCCACAGCAGCGGGACGTAGGTGAACAGCGCGAGTCCGGCGGCGAACGGCCCGACGAAGATCCAGAACCAGAGGGTGCGCCGACGGCTCACGACCCCCTGGCTCACGGCTTCTTCTTCTGTACGCGGGCGAGTTCGTCCGACACCTTCCGCAGGACCGTCCTCACCTCGTTGTCCGGGTTCGCGCCGTCCTTGATGATCCGGCTCAGCGCGTCCTGGTAGGCGGTCTGCGCGGCCGGGGTCCACAGCAGCGGCTGGGCGTAGCCGTGGTCGGTGGTGAAACGCACGGCGTCGGCGGCGGCGCCCGTCTTCAGCTTGGCGGCCTTCTTCGCGAGCGAGATGCGGGCCGGAATGTGGAAGCCGTAGGAGAGCGCGAAATCCTCCTGGTCGTCGGTCTGTTCCACCCACAGCCACTTCACGTACTCCTTGGCGGCCTCCTTGTGTCGGCTGCGGGTGCTGACGGCGGCGCCGTACGCGCCGACCGGCACGCTGGGACGGCCGGACGGGCCGTCCTTGGGGAACGGCAGGACGCCGAAGTCGTCACCGAGTTCCTTCTGCACCTGGGGCAGTGCCCACAGGCCGGACCACTGCATGGCGGTCAGCCCCTGGAGGAAGGCGGATGGATCGGCCCAGTCGGCGGGCGCGCCGAGGAGGAGGGACTTGCCGGCGTACAACTGGTGGAACTTGCCCAGGGCGCGGGCGGCGGCCGGGTCGTCGAAGCCGGGCTTGCCGTCGTCGGTGACGAGTCGCAACCCGGCCGCGTACAAGGGGGTTCCACCGAGGACACCCGCACCGCCGTCGTTGCCGAGGAAGAGGCCCTTGACCTTCTTCGTGGTGAGTTCGCGCGCGGCGTCGACGAGTGCGTCGAGGGTGTCCGGCGGCTCGATGCCGGCGTCCTTCAGCAGGCTCTTGCGGTAGTAGAGCATCTGCATGTCGATGACCTGCGGGATGCCCCAGATCTTCCCGTCGTACGTCTTCGGGGCGAGCACCGCCGGGTTGAAGTCGTCCTTGACGCCGTCGAGCAGGTCGGTGAGGTCGACGACCTGGTCGCCCTGGATCTGGTCGAGCGTGGGCCCGTTGACCTCGAAGACGTCCGGGCCGGAGTCGGTGAGGAGGGCGGCGGCGGTCTGCTGATCGTAGTTACCCGGCCGCCACTGAACGGTGACCTGCGCCTTCTTGTACGCGGCCGCGTACCGTTTCACCGCCTGCTGGGCGCCCGTCTCACCGTACTGGTGGTACCAGTGCGACAGCGCCGGCCCTGAGCCGTCGCCGTCCCCGCGCCCGGTGTTGCTCCCGCAGGCGGTGAGCAGCCCACCGCCCGCGACCACTCCCGCGGCCAGAAGTGCCCTGCGGCTGATGGTCATGTGCGCCCCCTGCCAATCGTTGTCCGTGCATGCATCGATGCTCGGCCCAACGATCAACCATGCGCCGCGATTACGACAGGAACGGTGCAACGGCGTGCATGTGTCAAGAGTGCCGTCCCGGTCAGGGCGCCCGCGGACCGGTCGGACCGTGAGAACGTCGTACGAACTTCGACCAGACGCCCCGACGTGTCCCAAATCCGTTCGGGGCAGTGCCATGGAGGGGCCTGGGTTCCCGCCGGGCGGTGTGATCGACCCCTAACTGTGTCCTGATTCCGCCTACTGGGTCGGGGCTGTCTGGGCAGAAGAGGAGGGCGCGGAGGAACTGCGCAGGTCTGCCGTCGTGGCGCCCACCACGGCCACGGCCCCGAGGCAGAGCAGGCCACCGCTGACGAGGGCTGCTGCTCCCGAGGTGGCATCTGCCACGAGGCCGCCGCGCATATTGCCCATGTCGGGTCCGGCTTGTCCGACGATCTGTTCGGCTGCGCTGACGCGGCCGAGCAGTTCGTCGGGGGTGTGCATCTGGACGACGGTGCTCCGGGAGACGACGGAGACGGTGTCGGCGGCGCCGGCTATGACGAGGAAGGCCAAACCGACCCATGGGTTGGGTGACATGCCGAACAGCGTCAACGCTCCGCCCCAGGTGGCGGATCCGCCGAGCATGACCAGGCCGGGGCGGGGAAGACGGGTGAAGGTTCCCGAGAAGAGTGACGCTGAAACGCCGCCGACGGCGATGGCCGTGAGGAACAGTCCGAGGGTGCGTGGGTTGCCGCCGAACCGTTCGGCGTTGATCAAGGGAAACAGGCTGATGGGCATCGACAGCACGGTGGTGGCCAGGTCTGTGAGCAGGGCGCCGCGAATGACGGGGGTGCGGCCCAAGAAGGCCAGGCCATCCAGTACTCCGCGCAGGCCGGGCCGTGCGGGCTCTCCTCCGGGGTTCATCCGGGGCAGGCCGAAGGCACCGTAGAGCGCGGCGACGAACGTCAAGGCGTCGATCAGGTAGCAGGCGCCGACTCCCAGAGCGCCCGCGATCAATCCGCCGAGCGCGGGGCCGACCAGCATGGCGCCCTGGAAGGCGATTCGTCTCAACGCCAGCCCTGCGGCCAGTTGGTGCTTGGGTAAAAGGTGCGGGATGAAGGTGCGCGAGGCCGGGCCACCGCCTGCGACGAAGCATGACTGGAGCGCGACGAGCCCCAGCACGCCGGCGGCAGGAACGTGCCCGAGGAAGGCCTGGAGTGCGAGGAGGAGCGAACACACGGCTTGCCCGCTGGTCGTGAGCAGGTAGAGCTTCCGGCGGTCCACTCGATCGACGAGCGATCCGGCGAACAGTCCGAGCGCGACGAGCGGAATCGCCTGGGCCAGCCCGACGGCACCCGTCCAGGTGGGGCTCTCCGTCATTTGCCAGACCTGGAACATGACGGCGACGAGCGTCGTCTGGCTGCCGAAACCGGACAGGGTCTGGCCGATCCACAACCGCCGGAACGGTGGTGCCGACCGTAACGGAGTCACGTCGATCAGCGTGCGCTTCAGCCCCATGCGGGATCCTCTGCCAGCTTCTCGGCGATCCGGTCGTGGAAACTCCTGCGCTCCAGAGCCCGCTCGATATCAGTGACGACCTGGGAGAGCGGGTAGGGAATCTCGGCTTCCAGGTCAGCGACGGCGGCCTCGGTGGCCCGCCATTCCGCCGCCAGGCGATCCATGACGCGACGGGCTTTGTCGGTGAGCGTCACCTTCCTGGTGCGCGCGTCGTCACCCACGACGGTCTGAACCCAGCCGGCCGTGCGCATCGCGGCGACCTTCTGACTGAGTGCCGAATGTGTGCGCTGAACCGACTCGGCCAGTTCCGCGATGGTCATGGGCCCGCAGGCGTGAAGCCGGAGCAACTCCATGACGAAGCTGGGCTTGAGTCCGTCGATCTGTTGCTCGGAGTGGATCTGGGCGATGTCGGCGTCCATGGACGCCTGCAGTAGACGCAGGGGCCGCCAGAGGCTCTGCTGCGTCGGGTCGAGCGCGGGGGTGTCGGCCATGCGGCGCATCGTAACAGTACTTATATAAGCACTGTTGCTTTTTCCTTCGATGAGGACCTCAAACCCTCGGCGCGTTCGCTGCCGGTGACGCGCGATCAGACGAATCCGGAAACTGCCTGTCCTTGCGAGGGCTGTCGAGGGGCGGGGCGGTGCCGGGCCTCGGAGCGACCTGCACAGCAGCCCCGCTCATGCCCCTCGTGCGGCATGCCGTACTTGATCAGAAAACGACGCCTCTGGATCGCCTGACCGAGGGAGCGGGCCAACTATCGAACGAGAAGGCCAACTACCGGTCGACGTCGCACCCGCAGCCTGCACGCCCAACACAGGCGAAAGAAACATCTGTTCGGAAGCTGTCCTCGAAAGGGCCGTAACGGATGCGACTCCGGCGCGTTTTTAGAGCACCAGTGCCACTTCGCCGCCCAGATGGAGGACGCCATGCATCCCGCTCCCGCTCCTGCTCACCGGCCCCCTGGATTCGAACGGCAGCCCAGCAGCACCATGAACCGCAGCGCTGACAGCGCCATCCGCTCAGCACGACCGGATACGGGGTGGGCGGCATGAGCGAGCCCACCGATGGGTCCACCGGCGATGTCCCGCGGGCGCGCACCTCCCCGCCGCCGCTTCCGTCCACAAGAGAGTCTTCCGGACCGCGGGACGGATCAGGCGTACCACCGAAGACTGCGGAGGCGACCTCACCCGGGTCTCAGATGCGGTACGTGGACCTGACGGGCAGTCGTGAGGCGGCCGGCCGCTCGATCCGGATGCGCGACATGGCCAGGCGCCTGCCGCAGTTGGTGCGCCGGTCGCTGGCTCTGGCCTGGCGGGTCGACCGGGCGGCGACCGTCGGCCTCCTCGTGTGCCAGGCGGTCGCCGGTGTGATGCAGGCACTGGGCCTGGTTGCGATCAGCGGCACCCTGACCGCTCTCCTGACCAGCGGGGACGTCTACCACCGGCTCCTGCAGGCCTGGCCGTCCGTGGCCCTTCTGGCCGGCGCATCCGGCGTGCGAGCACTCCTGGGAATCATCGTCGCCTGGCTCTCCTCACGGCTGGGTCCGCTGATGTCGCGAGAGGCCGAGCTGATGCTGCTCACCGGTTGCGCCGAGGTGGAGCTGTGCGCCTACGACGAGCCCGACTTCAACCGCGATCGTGAGGCCGCCGACCGCGGAGCGCAGGTCACCGGGGACCTGATCGACGAGGGGCAGGACCTGATCGCCTCGTCGGCCTCCTTCCTCGCCGGGGCCGTCGTGCTGGCGGGCGTGCACTGGGTGCTCCTTCCGCTTCTGGTGGCCGCCAGCCTCCCGCAGGCACTGGCCCAGGTCAGCGCCGCACGGGTGCGCTACCTGGCGAACCTGCGCAGCAACGGCGACAACCGGATGCTGTCGGTGCTGCGCTGGCACATCTACACCAAGGAGGCCGCCGACCAGATCCGTGCCGGCACCATGGCAGCCTTCCTGTCCGGCCGGTACCGGCAGACGGTCGCCCGGATCAACCGCGAGGACCGGGCCGCGGCCGACAAGGGGGCCCGCATGTCCCTGGTCGGCGCGCTGTGCGGAGGCATGGGGTCGGCGCTCGTGTGGGCGGCGGTCGTGTGGCTGCTGGCAACCAGTCGCATCAGCGTCGGACATGCCGGGACGGCCGTCTTCGCGCTGCAGACGGTGGGGCAGTCGGTCCGCGGACTGGTGGCTGTCGGGGCACGAGCCGTGCGCACCGGCCTGTACATGGACGACTGGAGCGGCTTCCTGGACAAGGCCGGCGGATTCCGCATGCGCCGGGGCTCGCACCGGCCCGCACCACCGAAGACGATCGAGATCCAGTCGCTCTCCCACCGCTACGCGGGCAAGGACCGCAACGCGCTGACCGATGTCTCGCTCACTCTGCGACGAGGCGAGGTCACCGCCCTGGTCGGCTTCAACGGCTCAGGAAAGTCGACACTGTCGAAGCTGGTCAGCGGACTCTACCTGCCCACTGACGGACAGGTGCTGTGGGACGGCACACCCACTGGCGACGCCGACCCGCAGGCACTGTGGCAGCAGGTGGCCCTGGTGCCACAGGACTACGCTCACTGGCCCCTGACCGTGCGCGAGAACATCACCCTCGGACAGCCGTCGCCGCGCGGCGATACGGCGGTGCGTGAAGCGTGCGAGGCCGCCGGCGCCGACGAGGTCGTCGACAAGCTCGGCTCCGGCCTGGACACCCTTCTCGCCCGGGAGTGGCTCAACGGGGAGGAACTGAGCGGTGGCCAATGGCAACGCATCGCTCTCGGACGGGCGTTCTTCCGTGAGGCGGGTTTGCTGGTCCTCGACGAACCCACCGCCAACCTGGACCCCCGAGCCGAGTACCGGATCTTCCAGCGGTTGCGGGACCTGGCACGAGACCGGGTGGTCTTGCTGGTGACCCACCGCATCACCAACGTCGCCGTGGCCGACCGGATCGTGGTCCTCGACGAGGGCAGGATCGTACAGGAAGGCACATACCGGCAACTCTCCCAGCAGAAAGGCCTGTTCCAGCAACTGTTGTCCTACCAGGTCACATCCGACACAGCTCGGTCCGACGGCGAGCAGCACGGGGCCCGCGCATGAGCCGTCGGCCGACCATCCGGGAGGCTGAACGTCGACAGGTGCGTCCCATCACGGCACGGGCAAAACCCGTCCGGAACCCGTAGTTCACGGATTACATGCGAGGTCTTTCGCAACTCCCGTGTTCGCACGGTCCATTGATCGGCACAATGCTGGTTGTGGGACACATTGACTACATGGAGTTCGCCCTCGACGACGGTGCGCAGGTACGCCTGGAGCTGTCGCCGGCGGGCGAGGCGCCTACGCCCCCGGACGGCGGTGCCGATCTGCCGGAGGGCATGGCCGGAGTGACTCCGGTGGGGCGCGGAGCGCGCGTCGGGGCGCTGGCCACGGACGCCCTGCGGACGGTGCTGAGCCCGCTGGGCCCCGTGCTGCAGCAGGTGCATGACTCGGTGCGGGGCATCCCCGACCCGCCGCACGAGATCTCCGTCGACTTCGGGATACAGATCGGCCAGGACCTGAAGATCGGCATCGTCGGCGCCAACGGCCAGGCCAGTATGACCATTTCGGCCACCTGGCAGATTCCCCGCGGGACCGAGACGTGACCTGGTTCGCAGCGGCACCGGACGGGCGCCCGGCGGACGCCCGCGGGGCGCTCGTCCAGGTGCTGTCGAAGGACCAGGCGCGCACGGTCGGCGCGGGCGTGTACCTCTTGGGCCGGTCTCTGCTCACCTGCGCCCACGTCGTCAATCTCGCCCTCGGACTACGCGCTCTCAGCCCGGAAGACCCCGGAAACGTCGTGCTCGACGTGGCGTTTCCGGCGCTGCCCGCCACCCATACGTGGCGGGCGCGGCTCTCGGCCTGGATACCGCCACGATCCCAACGGTACGGGCCCACGGTGGACAGCTCACTGAAGTGGGACGGCGACCTGGCCGTCCTCGAACTGGACGAAGCGCCCCCACCGCCTGTGGCGCCCGCGCGCTGGTTGGAGATGACGAGCGGGCAGGAGGTCAGGGCCTGGTACGGGGGCGGGCAGCCGTTCACGTACGCCGACGTCCGGGTCGCCGCGTACGAGGACGGCATCGGCTACCTCGACGGACAGCTGTCGGGGGCTGCCATTGGCGAGGGCTACAGCGGCGGACCGCTGTGGTCGATGGACGCCGGTGCCGTCGTGGGCCTGGTCATGGGCCGCATCACCGCTCCGGACGTGGCGTTCTCGGCGCAGCACACCGTGCGGCGCAGTTGGGGCCTCGGCTGGCAGTCGATCCTGGCGGAACTGCGCCGGGCAGGAGCGGTTTCCGAGAAGCACCTGGCCGCCCTGCACACGAGACCCACAGTCCTCGGGGTGGACGAGTCGGTGCGCGACATGATGGTCGGACCGTTGCAGGCCCTGCTCGGTGACCCCGGGGCACGCGCCGCGCACGCCGGAGCGCTCGCCGCCGAACTCGGCCTGCGCGCGCCTGCGGACGGGTCCGCGCCCTCCATGGAGGAGCTGGCGCAGCTGCTCAGCAGCATGGAGCGGGCACTGCCCACGCTTGCCGAGTCGCTGGCTCCCAAGGTGGCCGACGACCCGCGCTGCCGCGCCGAGCTCGACCGGCTGCTCGCCCTGGGCCGGCTCACCGACGCGGCCCGGCTGCTGTCGGTCGCCGAACACCGCGCTCTGCTCGCCAAGGTGGAACATCTCGTCCAGGACGATCCGGGCCTGCTGCACCGTGCCGCGATCGCAGCCCTGCCCTACCTCGACCTGCCCCAGTCGCTCCAGTCGGCCCGCCTCACGCCGTCCGCCGTGCCCGGTGTTCTGCGGGAGCTGGAGAACTGGCATGGCGACGGGTCACCGGTGCCCGAGGAGACGCCGCGGCTGCCCGCTCTGCTGCGCGTGGTCGAGTACGTCGCCGCTGAGACCAGTGGCCTGGCCTGCAAGGCGCTTCAGGAATGGAGCAGGCGGGTCGCCAGCCGCCTGGGCGTACACCCGTCGGCGCTGAATGAGCGGCGCACCGACGCCGAGCGATGGTCTCAGCGCACCACCCCGGCCGCTGCCCGTATTCTCGTGGAACTCGACCGGTACGCCAAGGACCCCGCCGACCACTACCGCTGCTCGGTCTGGCGGCTGCGGTCCGACGGCACCGCCGCGCGCGCAGCAAGGGGCTCCGAACAGCCCCGTACCGGTCGGGAGATCGCCCGGCTGATCCGCGAGGTCGCGGGTGGGGCAGAGGGCACGGGGGACGGGGTTTCGCTCGTCGCCGTGTCCGTGCCACCGGACGGGCTGGAGCTACCGGTGGACGAGTGGGACGGGGCCGGCGCCGACGAGGTCATCCCCGCGCCGCTCGGCGAGGACTTCCACCTCGTACTGCGGTGCCCGAAGCTACGGATGCGCTCCCGTACGGGCGCTCTCGACGTCAAACGGCGGTGGAAGGCACGTACACAGAGCCCCCCGCTCGTCGCCGATCACACCGTCGGCGGGCGCGCGGAACTCATCGGGTTGCTGAAGACAACCCACCGGGACAGTGCGCGCGTCTTTCTGCGGGGAAGCGCCGCGCACCGCGGCGAACTCCTTCCCATCTGCCTCGTGATGGGTGTCCCGATCGTGCTGTGGAATCGCGAAGTCGGCGCAGAGCAGCAAGCTTGCGAAGCCGGTGGCTCTGGCGGCGCAGGCCCCCGGCTCGATGCCATCGTGCTGGAGTCACCGGTCGACGGGCTCCCGGAGCGCCTGCGGCACTTCAGGGTCCGCGCCTACGCTCACGGCGCGGGATCCGAGCGTCCCGCTCTGGTGTGGGAGGACGTCGACCTGCCGTTGCCCGACGAACTCCAGCTCGCCGACCCCTCGGAAGGAACGGAGCAGGCGGTATGACGCACAGTGACGGATGGCGGCTGTTCCGCGGCGATCGCGTGGCCCGGCAAGTGACCTTCCCCGAGGCTCCCCCGTGGCGGCAGTTCGCCGCCGCCCCGAACGCCGGCCCCCGGCACCGCCCGTACCTCATCGGGCGCACCGAGGCCGATGTGGTGAGCGCGGCCCTGCACCTGCGCCGCCCGCTGCTGGTCACCGGGCACCCGGGCACGGGAAAGTCCTCCCTGGCGCATGCCATCGCCCACGAGCTCACCCTCGGGTCGGTGCTCCAGTGGCCCGTCAACAGCCGCTCGGTCCTCAAGGACGCCCTCTACGGATACGACGCCATCGGCCGTCTCCGCGAGACCCATCTGCGCAAGGAGCGGGGCGATGCCGAGCCCGACATCGGCACCTTCATCCGGCTCGGCCCCCTGGGCACCGCCCTCGTGCCGCGCGACCTGCCGCGGGTCCTGCTGGTGGACGAGCTGGACAAGGGCGACGTGGATTTGCCCAACGACCTGCTGACCGTCTTCGAGGAGGGCGAGTTCGAGATCCCGGAGCTGTCCCGGCTGCCGGAGGGGCAGTCCGAGGTCTCGGTCCTCACCCACGGCTCGGACGGTGAGCGGGTCACCGTGACCAGGGGGCTGGTCCGCTGCCGGGAGTTCCCCATCGTGGTGATCACCAGCAACGGTGAGCGCGACTTTCCGCCTGCCTTCATGCGCCGCTGCGTACGCCTGGACCTGCCCGATCCGGACGAGGCGCGGCTGCGCGACATCGTGGCCGCGCACCTCGGTGAGGGGGCCCTTGACGGCGTGGACGATCTGCTCCATGCCTTCCTGAACCGCCGGGCGCCCGGCGAGCTGGCCACGGATCAGCTACTCAACGCGGTGTTCCTGCGCAAGGGCGGGGTCGACCTTGACGCCAACGGCCTGCTCGACGCCGTACTGCACCGGCTCGGCGGGGCGGTCTAGATGCCGTCCGACGGCACCCGTCCGCGCGCTCCAGCCGAGTCGGGCGGCCCCGAGCCGCAGCCGTCCGCGCTGAGCAGGCTGGCGCAGCTCACTGGGCTCGACCTGTCCATCCATGAACTGCTCGACGCCGTGTGGCTGGCGACGCGGCTCCCGGCGGACGCCGACGCACCGCTCGCGTGCTCCCTGCACGGGGGCTTGGCGCTCCCGCCGGTACCGGAATCAGCGGACAGCACCAGCCCTCCTGATACGCCGTCAGGTACGAGGCCCGCTCAAGACGCTCTTCCCACACCGAACACTCCATCCCAGCCGCCGCCTCCCGCCCAACTGCTCGGCGCCCTGCACGCCGCGGCAGCCACCCGCAGCGCGCCTGAGTTCGCCGAGCTCGGTACGGAACGTCGAACAGGCGCGCCCGAGGGAGCGATGCCCGTACGCGTCCCCGAGGAGAAAGCGCTCGGGGAGGACGAACTGCGGTTCGGGCGCGCTCTGCGCTCACTGAAGCAGCCCCAACCGGATCCTTTCAAGAGCGAGTTCGACGAGGAGGCCACCGCCGCGGCACTGGCCGAGACCGGACTGCCGGACATGGTGACTCGGCCTGCGCGACAGCGCTGGCTGAACCTCGTGCTGCTCATCGACGACGGCATCTCGATGCTGCTGTGGCGGCGCCTGGCGATGGAACTGCGCGCCGTGCTGGAACGGTTGGGCGCCTTCCGGACCATGCGCGTGCACGGCCTCGACACCCGGTCGGCGCGGGCGCCGCTGCTACGGGCCCGCCCCTTCGCCCCGCACACCCCGGTCCTGTCCCCCGCCGCGATCGTCGACCCGTCGGGCCGCACGCTGGTCCTGGTGATCAGCGACGGAGTCGGGGCGTGCTGGCGGGACGGGCGGATGACGAAGGCGCTGGAGCGCTGGGCACGTCAGGGACCGACCGCGATCATGCACACCCTGCCCGCGCATCTGTGGGACGGCTCGGGGATCCGCTCGAAACCCTGGCTCGTGACGAGCAGGCGGCGGGGAGCGGCGAACGACACCTGGGAGGTGACAGACCCGCTGCTGCCCCCAGGGCTCGGCGATGACTTCACGGGCGTGCCCATCCCCGTGCTCGAACCGTATCCTCCGGCGATCGCCACCTGGTCACGGCTCGTCTCGTCGCCGGGTGCGAGCGCGGAGTTGCCCCTGCTGGAGCCGTCCCACAGCCGGGCACCCCGCGGCAGGGCCGAAACCCGTGGCGCGGACGCGCCGAGCGCCGTTCTACGCTTCCGGGACGCGGCGTCACCGGAGGCGTACCGGCTGGCCGCGCACCTCGCCGCGGTGTCACCACTCACCGTGCCCGTGATGCGGCTCGTCCAGTCGGCCGTCCCCTGGCACGCCGACACCGCTCATCTCGCCGAGGTGTTCCTCGGCGGCCTGATGCGCCAGGTCGAGTCGACCGACGAACATCTCCCGGTGCAGCACCGCCGGTTCGGATTTCCCAAGGACGCCCAGGAGATCCTGCTCGACACGGCGTCCCCGATCGACCTGCTGCGCACCACCCGAACCGTCACCGACCGCCTGCGCACGCTGGTAGGCCGCTCACCAGACTTCCCGGCCTGGCTCGCACACCCCTCAGGCACCGGAGAACTGCTGCCAGGTACCCGGCCGTTCGCCTGGCTGGAGGATCGCCTCCTCACGCACCTCGGCGCCCGGCCGATGGCACCGGCGCCCGAGCGGGTGGTCGAGTACGAGGAGGTACGCCTCCCGACGGGGCTGGAGTCATCGCCTGCCTGGCAGCCGCTGCGCCTGCAGGACTTTCATACGCTCGGTCCGTACACGCTCCTGCAGCGCGGCGGAACGGCTGGGAAGCCCACGGCCTATATCGGGGAGGACGAGGAAGGGCGGCAGGTGCTCCTGCGGGTGTCCTCGTCGTTCGCGTCGCCCGTCGGGCAGGAACTGCTGGACATCGAACGTCGTGCGCTGCGCCGCATGGACGGGGTGTACGCGCCGGGCGTCGTCGGCAGCGACTTGGCGGGCGTCCCCGCACCGTGGCTCGCCCTTCGGCTCGACACGCTCGCCGACGGGCGGCCGGCTCCCACGCTGCGGACCGTGCTGGAAGCGGCCGGACCGCTGTCCGGCACAGCGCTGTTCACCTGGCTCGGCTGGCATCTGGCACGCGCGGTGACCCGCTGCCACCGCCGGGGCATCGTCCATGGCTCACTGACACCAGGCGCAATCCTGATCACCGAGTCGACGCTGCACATCATCAGCTGGACGTCGGCGCGTATCGACGGCGCATGGAGCGCGTCCACGGCATCCGTACCGGCCAGCTCCCCATATCGCGCACCGGAGGTGACCTACTGGGGCGAGTCGCGGATCGCGGCGGGCGACGTGTACTCCATGGGCGCGATCCTGCTGCACGCGGTGACGGGTCGCGCGTGGAACGCCTACGAGCAAGGTGCCCTGGAACGCAGTCCGGAGTTCACCGAACTCGACGCAGAAATCAGGGACTTGCTACTGCGTTGTGTCTCGACCGAGCCCGAGGACCGGCCGACCGCCCAAGAAGTAGCCGAAGCCCTGGGCGCACGTCTGCCGGGAGGCCCGGAGTGGGCGGACGCCGAGGAGGAGACCTGGACTCCGTCCGAGACCACGGCGCCGCCCGAGCGGGACGGGGCGGACCCGTCAATGGAAGACAGCGAGGGGTGGACGCGAACCATTCGGGCACCCCTGAAGCGGCCACTGCGGATCGCCCTCGTGGGCGTGAGGGAGGGGGTCGGGTGTACCACGACGACCATGACACTCGGCGCGGTCCTGGCCGACCAGCGCCAGGAACGTGTGCTCGCCATCGACGCCGACCGGCATGTCGGCAGCCAGGTCCGCATCATCCGTCGCGTCTTCCACAACACGCTGGCCGGCCTGTCCGACCTGGCCTCTTCACTGCACGAGGTGCACAGCTTCGAGGACCTCCAACTGTTCCTGTCCCCGCACCGCTCGGGGCTCATGGTCCTGGCCAACAACTCGCTGTCCCGTCCAGCGAAAGGAGTCCAGTACACCGACCCGGACTTCGGCCGGGTGGCTCTCGCCACGCAGCAGTATTTCGACCTCGCCCTCGTCGACGCGGACACACCACTGCCCGTGGTCCTGCAGTACGCCGACCGCGTCGTCATCGTCTCGCGCGCGGACCCCGCAGGGCTCACCCAGGCCCAGCAAACCATGGACACTCTGCTTGCCCTCAACCGCATGGACCTGGTCCGGGACGCGGTCGTCGTGCTCAATCACAGCCGTCCCGCCGCAGGCTGGAACCTCGACCCGGCAACCAAGCGGGCTCTGAGCTCCCGCTGCCGCGGCCTCGTCACCGTTCCCCGCGACGGTCACCTCGCCATGGGCAGCACCGTCGAACTGTCCTGGCTGACCCCGGAGACGTACAAGGCGTATCTCCAGCTCGCGGCGTTGCTGCTCGGGCCACGGCCGACGTTTCCGTGACAGGTGATGCCCGCGACAGCCCTCGTCGTTAGCCCACTGCTGACCGGCCACTCCACAGCTACATGCCGCCGGGGCCGGCGTCATACCGGTCGGCGTCCTCTCCCCGTGGCTTCGCAGACCGGCTCCGCAGACCGGCCCGGCCCCGAGAACGGAAGAAATCGAGGGCCGGGCCGCAAGTGGTGATGTGTCAGCGGCGAGGCAACCGAACGGTTATAGGCGAGCTCTCGCGGTTGGCACGGTCCACCGACGTGACCGTGTAGGTCGCGCTTTCCGCGGCTGCCGGAGCGGTCCACTGGGCGTGGCGGGTACCCGGCAGCAATGCCACGAGGCCGTTGTCAGCGGCGGTGTGCCGGCGCAGCGCGTACAGCGCGGGGACGTGGTTGCCGCGGGAGCGCACCTCGATCCGGATCGCGCCGTCGGCGGTCCTGGTTGCCGACGCGAGCGGGGGCAGTGGTGCGGGCCCGTGGGCCAGCCTCGGCAGGACCGGTGGCAGCGCGGGCCGCTGCCAGTGATCGGCGGTCAGCCGGCTGATCGCGCCGATGGGGTCGGCGGTCACGTCCGTGGCGCTGAACAGGATCTCGCCGTTGATCTCCGGCAGTCCTTTGTCCGTCGTCAGGTGCCGGGAGAGCTCGGCCGGCTCCTGCCAGGCGGCCGGTTGGGCGGGGTCACCGACCTTGTACACGGCCTGGCCGATCCACAGTTGCACATCGGTACCACGGACCGCCTGCGCCCACCACGGCGCGAGGACGGCGTAGTCGGCCACCGGGAGACCGATGTTCCAGTAAAGCTGCGGGGCGATGTAGTCCAACCAACCGTTGCGTACCCAGCCCAGGCTGTCGGCGTTGAGCGCGTCGTAGGACTGAGTGCCGCCCGTGGCCGAGCCCCGTGGGTCGCTCGAGGCGTTGCGCCAGATACCGAAGGGGCTGATGCCGAACGCCGCTTCGGGCCGGACTTCGCGTACCCGGTCGCACACCTCCTGTACCAGCAGGTCCACGTTGTGCCGACGCCAGGCGGCCCGGTCGGTGAAGCCCGCGCCGTACTCGGCGAAGGCGTCGTCGTCGGGGAAGTCCCGGCCGCCCGCCGGGTAGGGGTAGAAGTAGTCGTCGAAGTGGACGCCGTCGATCTCGTAGCGTTCCACCGCGTCCATGATGGCGTTCTCGACGAAGGCGCGGGCGGCCGGGATACCGGGGTTGTAGTACAGCTGGCCGCCATAGGAGACGACCCATTCCGGGTGCAGCCGTGCCGGATGGTCCGGCACGAGCTTGGTGACGTCGGGCTGCAACGAGACGCGGTACGGATTGAACCACGCGTGCAGGGCCAGCCCGCGGTCGTGCGCGGCCTTGACCATGAAGTCCAGCGGGTCGTAGCCGGGATCCTGACCCTGAGTGCCGGTCAGGTACTGCGACCACGGCTCGTAGCTCGACGGCCAGAACGCATCGGCGGCCGGGCGGACTTGCGCGAATATCGTGTTGAGCCCTATCGATCTGGCATGGTCGAGCAGCGCGATGAACTCCGCCTGCTGTACGTCGGGACTCAGCCCGGGTCTTGAGGGCCAGTCGATGTTGGCGACGGTGGCGATCCACTCGCCACGCAGCTCGCGGTCGCGGTACTCGGTCGCGGTGCCGTCGGCGGCGGCCGCAGCAGCAGGGATTGACGACCCCGTGGCGGCCAGGCCGGCCATCAGCCCTGCGGCCCGCAGCAGCATGCGACGCGTGGGGCGCCGTGCGGCCGAGCCGTGGTTCGCAGTATCGGTCACGCGGACTCCTCGGGAGAGACGGGAGCAGCTTGATCGGCTCACCGTTCCCAGCACGCTGTGCTCAGTCAACGAGCGGGGTGAAATAGTTATCAAACCGCTAGCGTGGACCTGGAGTTGAGCCTCATGGTCAGGGCCGGGTGGCGGCGCCGATGATGTGCGGGAAGGGCGGGACGAGTCCGATGGGCGAGAACCGGAAGCGGTCGACGGCGTCCACGGTGAATCCGGCGGCGCGGATGGCCGCCTCGGTGTTCCGGTTGAGGTGGCAACCGCCGCCGATCTTGCGCCACAGCGGGGTGACGGCGTCTTGCAGCAGGGCGCCGAGCCGGTGCGGAGAGCGTACGTGTTCGTAGAAACGAATCTGGCCGCCCGGCCGCAGTACGCGTGCCGCCTCGGACAGGGCGGCGGCCGGGTCGCCCACGCTGCACAGCACGAGCGAGAAGACCACGGCGTCGAACTCCCCTTGTCCGCCCGGGAGCTCTCCCGCGTGGCCGGTGCTGAGCGTGATGGACGTAGGGGCACCGGCGGCTGCCCGCTCGGCGACGGCGCGGAGGGTGTTGTCGGGCTCGAGCGCGACGACTTCGGTGACGGTGGCCGGGTAGTGGGGGAAGTTGCGACCCTGTCCGGCGCCGACTTCGAGAACCCGTCCGGCCAGGCCGGCCAGGAGCCGACGCCGGTGCGTGGTGCCGCCGCGGCGGTCCGACTCGGCGGCGATTTTGAGG
The DNA here is from genome assembly GCF_053599115.1 of Streptomyces sp. NPDC001020. Taxonomy (NCBI): domain Bacteria; kingdom Bacillati; phylum Actinomycetota; class Actinomycetes; order Kitasatosporales; family Streptomycetaceae; genus Streptomyces; species Streptomyces sp. NPDC001020. Next base: position 53,465 of record NZ_JBSFLQ010000025.1, read on the forward strand.
TACTGGCGGGCGAAGCGGGGATGCTGCAAGTTCTGCGGTCCGGTTGTGGTGGCTTCTTTGTCCACGGGACTCCTTGAATCTCTGGTCCACCAGGAACCTCTGGTCGACGAGTGGAGCGGTGCCGCGACTGTCGGGTGGCCGTCGGCCCGTGACCACCGGCGCCTGCCGGTGTTCCGCTACTAAGTACGTTAGTGAAAGCGACACGGTACGGGCATTCCGTGTGGGCAGCGTTACAGAGAGAAAGATACCCCTCGGGGGTATAATTCCCGTAGTCGGGACGCGTCGGGGAATCCCCGGTCAGCCTCAGAACCGACCCACACATACATAACCCGGAGGAAGAAGCCATGACCGAACAGACGAGCTCCAGCTCCTGCTGCGGCGGTTCCTGCAGCTCGGGCGCCACGATCGATGTTCAGGGCATCGGCGTCACCACCGTGTACAAGGTGTCGGGCATGACCTGTGGCCACTGCGAAGGCTCGGTCTCGAAGGAGATATCCGCCCTGGATGGCGTCACCTCCGTCATAGCCGTCGCCAAGACCGGTGAGGTCACCGTCACCTCCACCGCCCCGCTCACCGAGCAGGCGGTGCGTGCCGCCGTCGACGAGGCCGGCTACGAACTCGTCGGCCAGGCCTGACCGCTCCTCCCGGGGCTCGCCGGCCCGACCATCAGGCAATTCGCCTCACCACGCCGGGGCGTACAGCTCTGCCGATACGGACGCCGTACGCCCCGGTCTCCTTCAGGAGATACGCATGACCAGCACGACCCCCGAGACGACGCTCAACAGCAAGGCCCCTGCCTCCGACGTCGAGCTCTCCATCGGCGGGATGACCTGCGCCTCCTGCGCGGCCCGCATCGAGAAGAAGCTCAACCGTATGGACGGCGTCACCGCCACGGTCAACTTCGCCACCGAAAAGGCGAAGGTCACCTACGGACCGGACGTCGAGGTCGCCGACCTCATCGCCACCGTAGTGAAGACCGGCTACACCGCCGAGGAACCGCCACCTCCCACTCCCCCGGCCGGTGACACAGCCGAGGCCACCTCGGCAGCGGATGACGAACTGCTCTCCCTTCGCCAGCGCCTGCTCGTCTCGCTCGTCCTGGCCGTGCCCGTCATCCTGATGGCGATGGTTCCGGCCCTCCAGTTCGACAACTGGCAGTGGCTGTCACTCACTCTGGCCGCCCCCGTCGTCGTCTGGGGTGCCCTTCCCTTCCACAGCGCCGCGTTCACCAATGCCCGACACGGCGCGGCGACCATGGACACCCTGGTCTCCATCGGCACGCTCGCCGCCTTGGGCTGGTCGCTTTGGGCCCTGTTCTTCGGCCATGCCGGCATGCCGGGCATGCGGCACGGCTTCGACCTCACCGTCTCCCGCACCGACGGCTCCTCCTCCATCTACCTGGAGGCCGCAGCCGGTGTCACCGCGTTCATCCTCGCCGGGCGCTATCTGGAAGCGAAGTCCAAGCGCAAGGCCGGCGCGGCTCTGCGGGCGCTGCTTGAGCTCGGTGCCAAGGATGTCTCTGTGCTGCGCGGCGGGACGGAGGTACGGATGCCCGTCGCGCAGTTGGTGGTCGGTGACCGATTCGTCGTACGGCCCGGCGAGAAGATCGCAACCGACGGGAGGGTCGTCGAGGGTGTCTCGGCCGTGGACGCGTCCATGCTGACCGGCGAGTCCGTACCCGTCGACGTGGCCGTCGGCGACGCGGTCACCGGTGCCACGGTCAACGCCGGGGGTCGGCTCGTCGTGGAGGCGACCCGCATCGGCGCGGACACTCAGCTCGCACGGATGGCCAGGCTGGTCGAGGACGCACAGAACGGCAAGGCCGAGGTACAGCGCCTCGCGGACCGGATCTCGTCGGTCTTCGTGCCAGCGGTCATCCTCATTGCCCTGGGCACCCTGCTGACCTGGCTGTTCGCCACCGGCGACACGACGGCCGCATTCACGGCAGCCGTCGCGGTTCTCATCGTCGCCTGTCCGTGCGCGCTGGGTCTGGCCACGCCGACCGCGCTGATGGTCGGCACCGGTCGCGGCGCCCAGCTCGGCATCCTGATCAAGGGCCCGGAGGTACTGGAGTCCACGCGGCGGGTCGACACCATCGTCCTGGACAAGACCGGAACCGTGACCACCGGCCGGATGACCCTCCAGGACGTGTACGTCGCCAAGGGCATGGCGGAAGACGAACTCGTGCGGATCGCGGGCGCGTTGGAGCACGCCTCTGAGCACCCCATCGCGCAGGCGATCGCCGCCGGGGCGATCGAGCGGATCGGTGGCCCGCTGCCGGTACCCGAGAGCTTCGAGAACGTCGCCGGACTCGGCGTCCAAGGCGTCGTCGACGGACACGCGGTGCTCGTCGGACGCGAGAAGCTCCTGAAGGAGTGGGCGATCGAGCTGCCCCACGAGCTGGTTGAGGCCAAGGAGGCCGCGGAGGCCGAGGGTCGCACGGCGGTGGCCGTCGCCTGGGACGGCCACGCGCGCGGCGTCCTCACGGTCGCCGACGCGGTCAAGGAGACCAGCGCCGAGGCCGTCGCCGAGCTGCGTCGACTCGGGCTGCGGCCCGTCCTACTGACCGGCGACAACCAGCTCGTCGCCGAGTCCGTGGCTCGGACGGTGGGGATCGACGAGGTGATCGCCGAGGTCATGCCCCAGGACAAGGTGGCCGTCGTCAAGCGACTGCAGAAGGAAGGCCGTACGGTCGCGATGGTCGGCGACGGCGTCAACGACGCGGCCGCTCTGGCCACTGCCGATCTGGGCCTGGCGATGGGCACCGGCACGGACGCGGCGATCGAGGCGGGCGACCTGACCCTCGTACGAGGCGATCTGCGCGTGGCGACGGACGCGATACGTCTGTCCCGCAGGACGCTGGCCACCATCAAGGGCAACCTGTTCTGGGCGTTCGGCTACAACGTCGCCGCCCTGCCCCTGGCTGCCTTCGGCATGCTCAACCCGATGATCGCGGGCGCGGCGATGGCGTTCTCCTCGGTATTCGTCGTGACCAACAGTCTTCGACTGCGGTCCTTCAAGTAACCACGCAGAGCAACGAATTCATGGGAGGCACCCGGCCGAGCCGGGTGCCTCCCATGGTCTGTCAGCCAAGCCGCGCAGTGTGTGTCCGGGAAGCGCCCCGGCTCGGCGTTGTTGTCGGGGGCAGTGCGAGTCCGGCAGGAGTCAGGGCACGCAGGGCACCAGCAGAGGTAGCAGCGGAGCCGCGACGGTCGCCATGACGATGCCCAGCCACGTCGCGCGGTGCGGCCGGGGCTGCGGGGTGAGGACGCGCCGCACCCGGATGAGGGCGCCCGAACCGCCGGCCCCCCAGGGCCGCCTTCGGGGCCCGCCCGGCCGCGACTTCGTACATCGCAGTGGCCAGGACCTCCCGGGAGCAGGCGCAGCCAGGAGCCGACCGAGGCACGCTCTTTCTGTCACCCACGGTGCGCGACGCCCTGGCCTGTGTGCCGGGTTCGAAGGCGCCCCACCTGTCCGCTTCGTTCGAGTCGTCGGTCCGGGGCCTGTACTCCACCGGGTCACTCGCCGCCCCGATGCTCGGCCCGATGATGCGGTTCGTGGCAGGAACGGAGTTCGCCGTGGCGCACATCGCCCAGCAGGTGGCAGATAATTCCGCAGCCCGCTGATGCAACCTGGACTCACATCGGCGGCAACAGCCGCCATCGCAGATTCGGTTGCGGATATGTTGCTCGACTTCCGGCGGGTACCGGCCGACCGAAAAAGCCGTGGACCTCGTTGCCTCCGAACACTTGATGCCGGACGCTCTACATCCGTGCCGGGCCCGTCGCATCGATATCGTATTCCGATGTCGGGAGCCACAGGGGTGGCTCTGGGCTTCGATCACCCTCAGGGAGCGTGCGATGAGCGGACCGTCGGAGGCGTCCGGCGTCCCTGGTGAGCTGGAGCGGCGACTGGGCGTGCCGGATGCCGTGGTGATCGGCCTTGGGTCGATGATCGGTGCGGGGATCTTCGCCGCGCTCGCTCCCGCCGCGCACGCAGCCGGCTCCGGGCTTCTGCTCGGTCTCGCGGTGGCCGCCGTGGTGGCGTACTGCAATGCGACGTCCTCGGCGCGGCTCGCGGCCCGCTATCCGGCCTCCGGAGGCACCTACGTCTACGGCCGCGAACGACTCGGTGAGTTCTGGGGCTACCTCGCGGGCTGGAGCTTCGTGGTGGGAAAGACCGCCTCGTGCGCGGCTATGGCGCTCACCGTCGGGGCGTACGTCTGGCCCGGTCAGGCGCACGCGGTGGCGGTGGCGGCCGTAGTGGCGCTGACCGCGGTGAACTACGCCGGAGTTCGGAAGGCGGCTTGGCTGACCCGCGTGATCGTCGCCGTGGTGCTTGCCGTGCTCGCCGCGGTGGTCGTCGCCTCGCTGACCTCCCCCGCGGCGGACGCGACCCGGCTGGACGTCGGTACGGACGCCTCGTTCAGTGGGGTACTGCAGGCCGGCGGCCTGCTGTTCTTCGCGTTCGCCGGATACGCGCGCATCGCCACCCTGGGTGAGGAAGTGCGCGACCCCGCACGCACCATTCCGCGGGCCATTCCGCTGGCACTGGGGATCACCCTGGTCGTGTACACGGTGGTGGCGGTCTCCGCGTTGATGGTGCTGGGCCCGCAGCGGCTGGCCGACGCCACCGCGCCACTGACCGACGCGGTGCGGGCTGCGGGGGCGGGCCGGCTGGCGCCCGTCGTACGGGTCGGGGCGGCCGTGGCCGCGCTCGGCTCCCTGCTCGCTCTGATCCTGGGGGTCTCCCGCACAACGCTGGCCATGGCCCGTGACCGGCACCTGCCGCACACGCTGTCCGCCGTCCACCCCCGCTTCAAGGTTCCCCACCGCGCGGAACTCCTGGTCGGCGCGGTCGTGGCGGTGCTGGCGGCGACGGTGGACGTGCGCGGCGCGATCGGCTTCTCGTCCTTCGGGGTACTGGTCTACTACGCCGTCGCCAACGCCTCGGCCTGGACACTGACACCGCAGGAGAACCGCCCACCACGCGTCGTACCCGCCGTCGGCCTGACCGGCTGCCTGCTGCTGGCCTTCACCTTGCCCGTGGCGTCCGTGGCGTGGGGAGCAGCAGTACTGGTGCTGGGGGCTGCCGCCTACGGGGTGCGCCACGCGATAACCGCACGCACCTCGTAGAGGGAGGTGCAACGCTCGGGCGGCAGCAGCGCGTATCCCACTCCATCGGTCGCCTACCGCACACGCGGTACTTGTGCGGCTCCTGCAGCGTCCGCGGTAGTCGGATGCCGCATCGGCGGCAATGCGGATTTCCTGCATGCGGTGGACGACCAGCCGTACGTCCGGCGGACATGATCAGGTCGTCCAGTCGCAGCAGGAGAAGGAGCACTTCATGTCAGTCCGATTGGTGCTTGCCACCCCGGCGGTCGCGCACGCGTCGGTCCAGCCGATCGCCGCCAGTGTCTACACCATGAGTTCTGGACGACTGGGTGCCATCGTCGCCGCGCTGATGGGTCTGACCAGCGTGGTCGTCGGCGGTCTGGCTCTGGCCCGCTTCGCCGGTCGTATCAGCACCGGCAACGTGCGCAGCAGGGCCATCATGGCCCTGACGGTGGGGCTGATCGGCATGGTTCTCGGTGCGCTGGTCATAGCCACCGCCGACGGTGGTCTCGGCACCGGCAACGGGCTCGGCGGGGCCATCGTGGCCCTGGTGGTGGGACTGATCGGCATCAGCCTCGGTGGGCTGGCTCTGGCACGCTCCCGCCGCACCGGCTGACCTCACGATCCCCGCAGCGGCCGTGAACGACTGGCTGAGACCCGAATCCATGTCGGACGGGACCACGGTCACGTCGAAGCTGATCCGAGCGTAAGTGGCCAGAGGGGGCTTTCGGGCGTTCGGCCGCCGCCTGTTCTACGGACGTGGCGGCTACAGTCCGGTGCTGGTGATCCCACACCTCGTCAGGCGCGGCTCGGTGCCGACTCCGGCTCGTCGAGGGGTGCCGCGGCGCGTCGGGGAAGGAGCAGCGGGGACGCCAACAGGAGTACGCCGGCCAGGCCGATGGCCGTGCGCGGGCCGAGCAGGCTGCCCAGCACGCCCCATGCGGCCGTCAGGAGCGCGGTCGAGGCCTTGGTCGTCACCGACCAGGCGGTCAGCGTGCGGGTGACCCGATCGGTCGCGGTGCGCTCGAGGCGGTAGGTGGTGTAGACGGGGTTGAAGACCCCGCAGCAGAAGATGAGCCCGAGTTCGACGCTCATGACCAGCAGCAAGCCTCCGGTACCCGGTCCCAGGAAGGCCAGGCCGATGGGCCAGACCGCGCGCAGCGCCCCGGTCGCGATCAGGATCTGGTGTTGCCCGAACCGGGTGACGAGCGGTCGGGCCAGCCGCGAACCGAGCAGCCCGCCGATCGAGGGCGCGGCGAAGGCAAGGCTGTACTGCCACGGTGCGAACCCGAGTGGGCCGAGCATCAGGACGGCCATCAGCGGCTGGGCGGCCATCACCAGGCCGTTGAACAAGGCGGTGTTGAAGAGCAGCGGGCGCAGCGATACGTCGGCGAGGATGTACCGCCAACCGTCGAGCAGGTCCCCGACCCGCATGCGCGCCGTCTTCCGGCGCTCGGGCCGCGGCTCCTGGCCGCCCGTCGCGCGGATGCCCAGGGCGGAGAGCAGGTAGCTGACCGCGTCGGCCACCACCGTCGCCACCGGACCGAGGAGCCCGATCGCGGCGCCGCCCAGCGGCGGTCCGATGATCGTGGTCGTCCAGGTCGTGGACTCCAACCGGGCGTTGGCGACGAGCAGGTCCTCGGCCGGCAGCAGCGCCTTCAGGTACGCGCCCGAGGCGGCGCGGAAGGCGATGTCGGACGCCGCGACGACGACCGAGACCAGTAGGAGCTGGGCGAAGGTGAGCACGCCGAGCGCGAACGCGGCGGGGATCGTCAGCAGCGCCGCGAAGCGCGCCAGGTCCATCCCGATCAGCACCTGTCGCTTGCGGCGGAACTCCACCCACGGTCCGAGCGGCACCGCCACGGCCGCGCCCACCGCCGCCCCCACGGAGGACAACGCCGCGACCTCCGCCGGCCCGGCGTGCAGCACCCGGATCGCGATCAGCGGGAACGCGCCGAAGGCCAGCCACGTGCCGAGCGCGCTGGTCCCGTACGCTCCCCAGAGCCACCCGAACCGCCGCCCCAACCGGTGCCCGTTCCTCATGTCCGACTCCCCTCGCCACACACCCGCACAACCAATCCGCGTACGGAGGCATCAAAGCGAGCATCACGACAAGGGATCAAACAACCAAAGGGCCGCCCGACCACAACCAACGGTTGTACCCGTAGGGTGCCCGCATGGACCTCGACACCGTTCAGACCTTCGTCACCGCCGCCGACGCGGGGCAGTTCCAGGAGGCCGCCGCCGAGCTGGCGGTCACCCAGCAGGCCGTCTCCAAACGCATCGCCGCGCTGGAGCGCAACCTCGGTGTGCGGCTGTTCACCCGCACGCCGCGCGGCGCCGAGCTCACCATCGACGGGCAGGCGTTCCTGCCCCACGCGCGCGAGCTGCTGCGCGTCGCCGACCGTGCCGTCGCGTCCGTGCGCACCGGCAGCCGTCCACTGCGCGTAGATGTGATCAACTTGCGCGGCGCGGCGTCGGGCCTGATGCGCGGCTTCCACCGCGCACACCCCGAGATCGACCTCGACGTGGTAAAGCTGTTCGACGTCGACACGGCCGTCGCCGCCATCCGGTCCGGGACGATCGACGCGTCATTCCGCGCCGTCGCCATGCCCGGCCGGCCCCTTCCCGAGGACATCGAGTCGGTCCGCATACTCGACGAGCCGCTCCAGCTCCTCACCGGCCCCGCCCACGCGCTTGCGTCCGCCCGGTCGGTGACCGTCGCCCAGCTCGCCGGACACCGGATCTGGATGCCCGGCATCGTCCCCGGAACCGAGTGGGCCGCCTACTACGACGACCTCGTCGCCGAGTTCGGGCTCATCATCGAGGCGACCGGCCCCAACTTCGGCTCCGACACGCTTCTCGACACCGTCGCCGACACTCCGGCCCTGGCCACCTTCATGAGCGAGCAGACCCGCCTGGTCTGGCCCGCCGGCCATGGTCTGCGCCGTATCCCGGTGACCGACCCGACACCCGTATACCCGCACTCGCTCCTCTGGCACCGCGACAACCCCCACCCCGCGCTGGCCACCCTCCGCGCCCACCTCGCCGCCACAGCGGCCGGCCACGACGCCACCGGGACCTGGGTGCCGGACTGGGTGATCCCGCGCTGAACGCCGCCGCCTCGGCGGGCCGGACCGATGGGAGGAGCCGACTTCTCGCTGCCGTTCGCGCTCAGGAGCAGAGACTCACGTGCCGGACGGCCAGGACGTGCCCCGCCGCGTCGATGAGACGGCTGCGGGCGAGGTGTCCGCCGGCCACCGCGCTGGTGATCGCCGAGGCGATCGAGGACGTTTTGGAGCTGACGTTGCCACCAAGGTCGAACATGACCATGTCGGCACCGGAGCGCAGGGCCTGGACGGCGGCGGCGGGGACGCCGAAGCCGGCGGCGGAGATCGCCTTGGCGCTGAGCGAGTCGGTGACCACCAGCCCCTTGAAGCCCAGTTTGCCGCGCAACTCGTAGCTGATGACGGTGGGTGACAGGCTCGCCGGATTGGTGCCCAGGCCCGGCACGATGTTGTTGGAGACCATGATGGCCGGGGCACCGGCCTTGATGGCCGCTGTGAACGGCGGGATGCCCACCTTCTTCAGGGTGGACCAGGGCAGGGTGCGGGCGGGGCCGAAGTCGGAGTTGTAGCTGGAGCCGCCGAGGCCGGGGAAGTGCTTGACGACAGGTATCACGTGTCCGGCGCGCAACCCGTTCAAGTACGCGACACCGTCCTTGGAGACCACCGAGGTGCTGCCGCTGAAGGACCGCCATCCGTCGGGGTTGGTCCGACCGGGGGCCATGTTCCTGCCGTCGACGTCGACCACCGGCGCAAGGTCCGTGTTCACCTGGGCAGCCGCCATCTTGGTGGCGACCTTCGTGACGCTCTGCTGGATCTGAGCCGGGCTCCAGTGCTTACCCATGTATGCGGGCCAGGGCAGGGACCCGGCGAGGTTCGCCATGCGCTGGATGCCGCCGCCCTCCTCGTCGGTCATCACCAACAGGCCCAGGTGGTCGGGTACATGGGACTTCAGGGCGGTCAGCCGGGAGCCGAGGTCGGACGGCGCCTTACTGCCGAACAGCAGCACACCGCCCGCACCGGCGCTCACCTCGGAGGTGACGTCGGACACCGAGGTCTCCGACACGGGGACGGCGATGGTCAGCATGGCCAGCCGGCGGTTCGACCACCCGGCCAGCTTCGTGCTGTTGGTGCACGCGGTGGCGGCGGTGAGGTTCCTCGCGACGAGCGAAGGGGCCTGGGAAAGCGCGGCGGTCGGGGCGAGGGACACGCCGGGCCCACCGGAGTGCGGGGCCGCCGTGGGAGTTTCCGTGCCACAGCCCGCCAGGAGCACCACCGCCGCGGCGGCAGCGGTACTCAGTCCGCGTGCGGTCGTGGCCCGGCAAGGGTGCCGCAGCGGTGCGGTCGCGCTTCTGCGGTCAGAGAACGACGGGACATTCATCGCCCCGCCTCCTTTCGGAAGACGCGACGGTACACGTCGCGCAGAGGGCCGTATCAGCGTGAAGTGGGCTTCACGAAACGTGAGATGCGCACCAGCCCGCATTTGTTCGCCGGCCCGTGGTAGGAGTACCAGGATCGCGCGTCTCGGAGTCGGCCGGAAGCCAGCCGACGTGATTGTCGGACGCTCAGGACTTGCCATTGCCCGTCATCCCCGGACGATCGCGCTACCAGAGCTACGCGGGTGCAGCACGTTGTCGTGGGGGGTGGCGGCCCGGGGTCCGCTTCTCCGATCCGCCCGGCGTCCGCCTGCGACGGGATCGTGTACACGTCCGACGGAAGCCGGTGCGCGTCCGATGAGGTCCCGGGCGGTGCGGGCGAGATGGGCCTGGTCGGCGAAGCCCGCCAAGGCCGCGGCCGCGGCCACCGATTCCCTGGGCAGGTCGGCGATGGCGGCGCGCAGCCGTGCCCATTGCCGCAGCCGTACCAACGGGACTCCCACGGAGGCACGGACGAGGGCACGCATCCGGGGCGGCGAGAGACCGACGCCAGCGGCGATGGAGCCGACGTCGGCGCGGGGATCGGCACGTGTGCTCTCACACAATGCGTGGGCCACTCTTGGGTCGAGGGCGCGCCCGGCTCCGATGAGGGCGGTGAGTTCGGCCTTGACGGCGGACAGGTCGGACGCGCTGCCGGTGTCAGGGACGCCGGTGTGCCCCAGAGCGGCGAGTATGCGCCCTGCCGCGGCTTCGTCGAGGCGCGTCAGCCCCATGCCCTCCGGGCCGTGAACGCGTGCGGTGCTGTGTCACGCGGCGGTCAGGGCCGCCGGACCTGGCCGTCTATCGGTAACACGACCTTCCAGACCGGGTGGCGGTGGTGGGTGACGCTGAACGCGCCGGTCTCGGCGAACGCATTGTGGGCTGGTGATACAGCGCCATGAACTGCCCGGTACGGTAAGCGAGTTCATCCGTCGGTCGCTGCACGACTCGTCGCGTGGCCGCGGCCGACCGGATGACCGGGTGGTCCTGAACCGGAGCGTGTGCGAGTTCCGGGCCGGTGTGGTCTGGCGGACGTGCCCGAGCGGCACGATCTCGCAGGATCCGACCATGGAGAGCCCGGCCCGAGTCAACGCAGAACCGACTTCGTTCCTGGAGACGACATGAGCAGCGCCCTTCTCGTGATGGACGTCCAACAGGCCATCGTGGACATCGTCGACGACGACTCCGGATACCTGCCACGCCTGCGCAGGGCGATCGACGGGGCCCGGGCGGCGAACATGCCCGTGATCTACGTGGTCATCGCGTTCCGTCCCGGCTTCCCGGAGGTCGGCACGCGCAACAGGGCTCTCAATGCCATCGCGCAGGCCGGCCTCTATGTCGAGGGCGCCCCGGGCACCGAGATCCACCCTGAGGTCGCGCCCCGGCCGGGCGACGTGGTGGTCACCAAGAGAAGGGCGAGTGCGTTCTCGGGCAGCGATCTCGACATGGTGCTGAGGGCACGCGGTATCGACAGCCTCGTACTCACCGGCATCGCCACCAGCGCTGTGGTGCTGTCCACCCTGTGCCAGGCGAACGACCTGGACTTCGGCCTCACCGTCCTCTCCGACGGCTGTCTGGACATCGACCCCGAGGTGCACCGGGTCCTCATTGGGCGACTGTTCCCGCAGTGGGCGGATGTCGTCACCATCGACGACTGGCTCAAGACGATCGCACCTCAGTAAGCGGCAGACCAACTGGACGACAACGTGGGCGGTTCGGCTCTGGCCTACCTGCCTGCTTCACGGGGTGGCCGGCCTGGACGTCGGAGGGATGCGCACGCAGCGGTCGGCCACCCACACCTGGCCTTCGCCTTATATTGGCCTGGCAAACGTCGGTGCGTACCAGGGGGATTGGGCGCTCTTGCGATCAGGTAGAACGCATCGAGCCGTCGTAGCCGCATTGCTCTGCGCCGTTGCCGTGCTGTTCCTCGGCGCGTGCGGAACACAGGCGGCCGGTCAGGGGGACGAGAGGTCGGCCTCGCCGGCGACGACCGAGCCCATCCCGTGGACCACGATGCAACCTTCCGCGGTCACCGGAGTCCACCTCAGCGGCGACCGCCGCACGCTGCTCCTCGACACGCAGGTGCCCAGTGGCGTGCACGCGTGTGTGCGCGAGCTCAAGGCAGTGCTCACCGACCCGATGACGGACCTCGTGCGGGTGCAGGTCACCTTCACCTCGCCGTCCGGGGACAGGGCTTCCGGGTGCACCAAGGAGAGCACGGCCACGGCAAAGGTCAGGCTGCCCGAACCGCTGGGCGACCGGGACGTGATCGTCGACAACTACACGCGCTTCACCGCCGATGGTGCCAAGCTGCCCGCGCTGCGGTTGTGCGGCGAGCTGGGCTGCACACCGCCGGCCACCGGCTGCACCACCGCCTCCTATGAACAGGCGTTGATGGCAGCCGGCGCGCCCGCGCACACGTACCGGAACTCGGAGAAGTGCGACGGGAAGTGGCTGGTGCTGGACTTCTCCTGGCGCACGGGACCGGCCTGCGGCGGCTCGACGGACCCTGCCTGCTCGTCCCGGCTGGGCGACCGCTGGTTCTTCCAGGCGAAGAAGTCGGGCTGGAAGCCGATCTTCCGGACCTCCACCGGAGGCTGCCGTGACGTGCAGAGCAAGGAGCCTGCCTTCCCGACCTCGCTGTGCGCGTCGCTGGCTCCGCTGTCCCCCTCGCTGGCCCCGAGTTATCCTCCGCCGTCCGCATCTCCGACGCCCGGCGTGCATTTCACTGCGACTCCGACCCCATGACCACAAGCCGCTGCGGCCTCTTCTGGGCTGTCTGATGCTGATGGGGTGTCATCTCACCCCTCAGCCGCATGACGGATCGCGCCCACGGGCACGAGAACTGCGGCCAGTGCCATGACAACACCGGCTCGTGGAGTCAACCGGACGGCGAGCGTGATACGTCCACCGGTTGTCCCCCACGATTACTCGGACTTGTCGAGTTCGTCGGCGAAGGCGCGCAGGGCGTCGGCAAGCTCCTTCTTGGTGGGCAGTTGGTCGATCTTCTTGTCGAGTTGCGCGATGCGTCGGTTGAGCTCGGTCAGATCGGGCTCGGAGCTGGGCGAAGACGTGGGCACAGTGGAGGTGGGGATGGGCGGGTATTCGACGTCGGACGTCGGTGACGGGCCACTGCTGCTGTCGCCGCCACCACTGGTGCCGCCATCGGTACTGGCGCCGGTTTCCTCACCCGGCGGCATGACGGTCTCCGAAGAAGCCGGGACGGGGGTGTCGTCGTCCGAGCCGGCCGCGAGGGCGACCCCGAAACTCAGCGCCACCAGAACAGCCGCCCCTGCGACGGCTGTCGTGACGCGTCGAACGTACCGGGTGCGCAGTGTGGATGAGTTGTGAGTGTCCTGTGAGTCCTCCATGGGGGTGACGCTACCCGTGTGTACTCATGGACGGACTGATTCCGCTGATCCCGGTCGGCGGGCGACGAGTGTCTCACTGCTCTGGCAGTGCTGTGTCAAGAGGAGCCGTCCCGCCCGACGGGCAGGCCTTCGCTGGTGACGAAGTAGAAGACCGGAAGGAGGACGAACACCGCGATCGCCAGCAATGGTGCGACGAACACCCCGAGAAGCCCGGCGACGGTGTAGGCGAGGGCGCCGGCCCACGAGCGAAGCCGTCCGTGCCGTACGTACGTGGCCTCCGTGTCGGGGTCCAGCAGCTCGGGTCGCCGGGCGATCTGTCGGTAGAAGGCCACCCAGCTCAGGCACATCGCTGCGGCAAGACCTGCGTAGAGAGCAACGGCCACTCGCGCGTCGGAGTCCATGAGGTCGGCCTGCAGTGCGTCCGCGACCACCGCCGTCGGGAAGGACAGCGCCGCCGTGGTGAGCAGGAGGAACAGGTTGGCGGCATGTAGTCCGCGATCCATGGCCCTGATGCGGACGAAGGCCTGGTGGTGGTTGAGCCAGATCACCGCGACATAGCCGAAGGACGCCAGGTAGCCGAGGTAGGCAGGCCACTGAGCCAGCAAAGCCCGGCCAAGGCCGCCCGGCTTGTGCGGCGGATCAGCGAGATTGAGAACCAGAAGCGTGACGGCAATGGCGAACACCCCGTCACTGAAGGCCTCAGCCCGTGTGGTCTCGGAACGAGAGAACTTGCGAGGGGGGCGGGTACGGGACAAGCCGGCTCCTGAAGTACTTGATTCATGTCACATTTGGGCGGTTTCCGTCGCGGCGCACCCTCAAGGGCTCCGAGCTGCACCAGTTGCCGCTTGTAGCGGTGACGGGTCACAAGTATCGGTGCAGTCTCCTTCTCCACGTCCGCCGTGAGGAGTGCTGTGCGCTCACGGACCAGAAGAGGGCACGGGCGGAGGAGTCAGCCCCTCTCGTTCACTCACCCGTGGCGAAGCCCGGCATGTCAGTCACTCCCTGCCGCACCTCTACAGACTGACGAATTTTTTGTCAGCGCATCCCTACAGAGAGCGGTGGCGCCGACATGCCCCGGCGCCGGAGAATGCCTTACACGGGAGCCGATCATGTCATCCACTCAAACTGAGGTTCGGCAACCGGAGCGGCGACGAGTGACGGCATGAACCTGATCACGTGGGCACCTCATCAATACGTAAGACCCTGCAGCAAAAGGAAAGCGACGGGAAACCAGCATGACCCGGTCGACAGCGTCACCCATGCCGAAAACTTCGGAACAGAACACAAAAGCCCCCGTTGCAGGCAACAACTCAGACGCTTTCATACGCCTGCCCTGGTCCACTGGAAGAGATGACGACCACCTGTACCTGGGCATCAACGTTTCCGACAGTACAGCGCTCCTGCACCCGAACTCGGCCCATCACATGGAACCAGGCGATATCGTCGTCGCCGCCACCTTTCAGCCTCACGCCGGCCAGTCGAAGGAACTCGCTTTCTTCCGGGTGCCGTTCTCCATGGTCCGCGCGTCGCGAGAGAGCCTGCGCGGCGCTTCCGTAATCCACGTCAGCGGCAAGAGCGGCCTGCCGGCACTGGTCTCCCAGTTCCTGGTCGCCCTGGTCAAGACGTCCGGGTCCCAGCGCTCGACAGTCAGTAGACGACTTGCCTTGAACACCGCCGATCTCGTCGCGTTGCTCATTGACGAGGTCTTCGAACACAACAAGCCGGATTCCACTCGGCCGCATCGTGACATGCTGGACCGGATCCAGGCGTACATCGAGGAGAATCTGGCGGACTCCGACATGTCACCGGAGTCGATCGCCCGAGCTCATCACATCTCGGTCCGTTACCTGCACAAAATCTTCCAGGCCGACAGCACCACGGTGGGAGCGTGGATAAGACAGCGCAGGCTCGATGCCTGCCGCCGGGACCTGCGCCGACGGCGCCGCACTGTGGCCGCCGTAGCCCAGAACTGGGGATTCACCAGCCCCTCCCACTTCAGCCGACTCTTCCGGCAGACCTACGGCCTCTCGCCCAAGGAATGGCAGGCTTCAGCACACTTCGACTCGTGAACTCGGAGCCCCTGCTGGAATACGGACTGCACTGAACCGAGAGCCGACCCTGCTCGTCACCGCCAAGGCCGATGTCCTGCGCGACGGGCGATGTCCGCGCCGACAAGCTCCGTCACGCGGTGTCCCTCCTGGCCGGGCAACCGCTGTGTGACTGGTGACACGGCAGGTCGCAGGACGACACGACCGAGCGACGTGAACTCCCCGCCTGGACTTCGCCAAAGTCGGCGATGCTCACCGATGCGGCAGAATGCCTGAGGGTAGTTTTCCTAGGAGGCTGTGTGCTGCTGCTCGATCTCAACACTGTGGCGCCGCGTGAGCGCGTGGAGGCGTTCCATCACGCGTTGACGGATTCGTTGGTGCCCAACGACGTTGCCCACGAGGAGCCTGAGACCGGAATTCACGCACGCATGGAACTATGGCGCGTTGGCGGACTCGACCTCTTCGCCACCCGGAATTCTGGCTTTGAAGTGCGACGGACAGCACGACACGTACGCCACCACAGGAGCCGCCCGATAGTCTCCGTCTCGCTCCAGCCCATGGGTGTCCACCGAGCCGAAGTCTCAGGTCGGCGGGAGTTTCTGGGCTCCGATGACATCTGCGTCTTCCATGAGTTGTCGCCCCGCGTGTACGGCTGGTCCGGCGACGGGGCATCCCAGTCCATCATGTTCGACATGCACCGCCTCGGCGTGCCGGTGGACGCGGTGGTGAGAGCATCCCTGCAGTTGCGCGCCAGTCCGCTCTATGACCTGGTTCTGCAGCATCTACGGGGAGTGTGGCGTGATCCCGGAGGCCTGGAGACTGATCCCGGCGCGGAGGCCCTGGCGTCTGCCACGACGGACCTGGTACGCGCTCTGCTCCTCTCGGCCGCGCACGCCGAACAGACCGCTGAGGTCAGGTCGACGATGGACGACACCCTGCTCACGCGGATCATGGCCTACGCGCGGCGCCACCTCGCGGACCGTGACCTGACACCGGAGCGAATAGCAGCGGAGCACGCTGTGTCGGTTCGTCGGCTCTACTCTCTGCTCAGCGGGGCGGGGATCAGTCTGGAGCAGTGGCTCATCACGGAGCGGCTCGGGAAAGCGCGTCGGATGCTGGCCTCCGCGCGTTATGACCGCTTGACCATCGCTGCGGTCTCCGCTCGGTGCGGGTTCAGCAGCCCGAGTCACTTCAGCCGCCGTTTTCAAACAGCCTTTGGAGTGTCCCCGAGCGAGTGGCGGCGGCTTCGTGATGCCGTCACCGTGGACGGGCCCGAGTGACCTGCTGGGACCGCACCGGCAAGTCCTGCCTGGGGAGGGCTACCACAGGCGCCGAGCAGCCCTATCCCACATGCAAGGCGGTGTGCAGAGTATCCGTCACCTGAATACGTGCCGCCTTGGACGCCTCCGTGCCACGGAGCGGATCGAACAGGATGAATCCGTGGATCGTGCCGTGATAACGGATCGACACGACCGGGACGTCCGCTTCCCTCAAATGCGCTGCGTAGGCCTCACCCTCGTCACGAAGTACGTCGGCCTCGGCGGTGATGAGGAGCGTGGGCGGTAGACCCAGGAGACAGCGGGTGGGCGCACGCAAGGGTGAGACGGTGCTTCGTGCGCGGTCCCGCGGGTCCGGAGCGTACTGATGCCAGTAGTCGTGCATGGCGGCGCGGCTCAGAAAGTACCCTTCCGCGAACTGGCGATAGGAATGAGTGTCCATCGCCGCGTCGGTCACCGGGCAGACCAGCACTTGGTGGCGGAAGTGCGGGCCGCGGCGCTTCCGCGCCATGAGGGTGAGCGCGGCCGCGTGCTGGGCGCCTGCGCTGGCACCGACAACCGCGATCCTGGTCCCGTCCATTCCGCATCCCGCGCCATGCCGGGCGATCCACTGGGCTATGGCGTATGCCCGCTCGACGGCCTCCGGGTGGCGTGCGTTCTTGGGTGCGTCGTACTCAGGGACCACGACGGCCGCATCCGCTCCGAGGGCCAGATCCACCACCAGTTGCCGATGTGCGTAGGCGTCGGTCAGCATCCAGCCGAGCCCGTGCAGATAGAGCACTACCGGCAGCGGCTCCCGTGCACCCACGGGACGGAGAATCCTCACCCGGATGCGGTTCCCGCCGCTTCCCGGCAAAGCCAGCCACTCCTCCTCGACGTCCGGCTCATCGCGGCCGCCGCTCCAGAGAGCTGCCAACCGTGCCCTCCATGTGGCGCTGTCGGTGTGCGGAGAAGTGGGCCACTGACAGGACTCGATGAAGGCACGCGTCCGCCGCCCGAGGACGGGCGTCACCCACGGAACCTGAACGTCTTCTTGCATGAGCACTCCTACGCAGGGGCGATTCACGGGCTACCCGAAAGAGCGGCCGGTGCGCCCGCCGCCGACCAGACAGGCGCTCTGCGTCGGAAGTGACCTGCCGACGCGGATACGTACTGCACCTGACGCCCTGGTCAACGCATCGGTTCGAAGTCCAGGACGGCACAAGTGACACGACTGGGCAATGAGTCACGGGATCAGCCTGAGGCAGTTCCGCGACAGATGCTCGACGGCCTGGCATTCCCTGCGCACACAGGCAAGAGCCGTGCACTGTGGGGCATCGTGGCGGTGTCACGGTAGCTCGAGAACATGCGAGGTCGGAGCGATACGGGTTCGGGACCAGTGCGTGAGGAGCCAGCGCGGAATCCTGGCCCACCGGCTCTCGCGTCGCAGAGAGATGACCACGAATGAGGACTGCCATGACCGAACAGTTGCGGCGAGCCCCCGTCGGCAGTGCCGCGCTACAAGAACTGATCGAGGAACTCGCGGAGTCGCTCCGTCGTTCCGTGGCCCTGAACGACCCCCTGGTCAGGCTCGTCTGCTCGAGCCGGCACTTCGGTGACGCGGATCCGGCACGCATCCACAGCCTGCTGCAGGGACGAGGGAGCAGCGAGGTCATTCGTCACGTCCTCGATCAGGGCGTCGCTCAGTGGTCCAAGCCGGGTTTCCTCGAGGGCCGGGACGATCTCGGGTTGCTCCCTCGCTACTGCGTGCCGCTGCGGGAGCGCGGACATTTCCTCGGTGTGCTGATGGTTATCGCACCGGACACGTCGTTGGCCCCGGAGGAAACCGAGGTCATCGCCCGGGCAACGCCGGCTATCGCCGCCCAGATGTACGCCGATCATGTCCTGGCCGATGCCGAGAAGACCAGGGAGCAGAAGCTTCTTCTGTCACTGCTGGGCTCAAGCCCGGTCGTGCGCGCCGAGGCCCGAAAGCAGCTCCTGGACGGGGCGCTGCTCCCGGACGCCCCCCAGGCAGTGGTCAGCGTTGTGCAGGTGGCACGCTCCCAGGTGTCTCCCGGGCAGGTGGAGACCGCACTACGCGGGGCAGTGGAGGGATTTCGCCGTACCCGATCAGCGGTCGGCACCTTCGCGGTCACCTCGGACCGAGCCGTCCTGCTCCAGCTCGCCGACCGGCCGTTGAACCAGGAAGCGCTCCGGGAGCAATCCGCCGACATCATGCAAGCCCTCGGTACTCATCTGGACGCCTCAGCCGCTCCCGTCATCGGCATCGGTGGTCATCAGACCGGACTTGCCGACGCATGGACCTCGTACGAGCAGGCGCTCGTCGCGGTGCGCGCGGCACGCCGGATGCCCGAGCTGAAGGGCATCGGCTCCTGGGAGGAGCTCGGTGAATTGGCGGTGCTCCTGCAGTTGCCTGACCGTGCCTTGAACGAGTCGCTGCTCCCGAAGCCGCTGCGTGCCCTGCTGGCATCCAGTGGCAGACATCGCTTGGAGGCGACCTTGCGGTGCTTCCTCGAGCAAGCCGGTTCGATACCCAGGACTGCGGAAGCACTTCAGATCCACCGCACCTCGTTGTACTACCGGCTGCGTCAGATCCAGGAGATCACCGGGCTCGATCTGGACAGCGGCGCCGACCGCATCACCTTGCACCTGGGGCTGCGTATCCGCGAACTCCTCGTACCGCTCGGCGACAGCACCACCGTGTGAACGGGCTCCGCCCGCCCCAGCGTGCCGCCGGTTCGCACCGGCGGCACCCGCTGCGCGATCGAGGAAGCCTCCCACCTCCGGAGGGGTTCGTGTGGCGTTCCGTACCGCTCGTCAGCTCGTCGCGCGGACCGCTTCGCGAATCAGGTCCGCGACATCCTTGGGCTGGGAGACGGCGACGGCGTGCGACGCGCCCTCGATCTCTACGACGGTCGCTCCCGCGCGCTTGGCGGCGAAGCGCTGCACCTCCGGGTTGATGGCCTGGTCCGCGCCTGCCACCAGTGCCCAGGACGGCTTGGTCTTCCATGCGGCGGAGGTGGCCGTCGCTTCGAACACCGATGCAGCAAGCGGGCGTTGGGCTGTTGCGAGGACCTTCGTGACCTCCGCGGGCACGTCGGCGGCGAAGACCGACGGGAAGGCCTCCTCGGCGATGGTGACCTCGACTGCCGGGTCACCGTCCGCGACCGGGTACGTCCACTGCTTGAGGTTGCTCACCAGCGGCGAGGCGGGGAAGCGGCCCTGCAGCTCGCCGAGGCTCTCGCCCTCCTCGGGGACGTAGGCGGCCACGTAGACCAGCCCGACGACGTTGTCGGTCGTACCGGCCACGGTGATGAGCGCACCGCCGTAGGAGTGGCCGACCAGTACGACCGGACCGTCGATCTGGGAGGCGACGGAGGCGACGTACGCGGCGTCGGCCGCAAGGCCGCGTAGCGGGTTCGGCGGGGCGACCACGGGAATGCCTGCGCTCTGCAGTTCGCGGATGACCCCGGACCAACTGGCCGCGTCGGCGAACGCTCCGTGGACGAGAACGACCGTGGGTGTGGAGGTGGCCATGTGTGCGTTGTCTCCTCGGGTTCAGGCGGTGTGCAGGGCGGTGTGCAGGGTCCGGACGGCCAGGCTGATGGCGGCCTCGGCGGCGTGGGTCTCGCGCAGGGCATTGAGCATGACGAAGTCGTGGATGATGCCCTGGAAGCGCACGGCGGTGACCGGTACGCCGGCCTCCCGAAGCTTGTTGGCGTAGGCCTCGCCCTCGTCACGCAGCACGTCGGCCTCGGCCGTGATCACCAGGGCCGGAGGCAGGCCGCGCAACTGCTCGGTCGTGGCACGCAACGGGGACGCGGTGATCTGGGCGCGCTCGTTCTCGTCGGTCGTGTACTGGTCCCAGAACCACTGCATACCGTCCCGGCGCAGGAAGTAGCCGGTGGCGAACTGGTGGTAGGAGCCGTTGTCGAAGTTCGCGTCGGTGACCGGGTAGAACAGCACCTGCTGGAGCAGCGGGATGCCGCCACGTTCCTTGGCCATCAGAGTCAGGGCGGCCGTCATGTTGCCGCCGACGGAGTCCCCGGCCACCGCCAGCCGGGAGCCGTCGAGACCGTTGGAGGCTCCCTGCTCCACGATCCACTTCGCGACGGCGAAGTTCTGCTCGATGGCGACCGGGTAGCGGGCCTCGGGCGACAGGTCGTACTCGGGGAACACGACGGCGGCGTTCGCGCCGACGGCGAGTTCACGCACCAGGCGGTCGTGGGTGTGGGCGTTACCGAAGACCCAGCCCGCCCCATGGATGTAGAGGATCACCGGGAGGGGGCCCTCGGCGCCGGCGGGCTTGACGATGCGCGCCCGGACACCGCCCGTCGGACCACCCGGGACAGTGATCCACTCCTCGTCGATCACGGGCTTCTCGATCTCGCCGGACTGCACCTCGTCGACGGCCTTGCGCCCCTCCGCCGGGGCCAGGTCGAACAGGTACGGCGGATTGGCGGTCGCGTCCGCGAACGCGGCTGCCGCGGGCTCCAACACCGGCTTGACCGGCGCAAAGGCATCGGACATACGAATCTCCTGGAATTTCGTCGGGGAGCCGGTCTTTCCGGCCAACGGCCCGGATTGTTCGTATCGAGTACTCCGGTGCCGCCGATGTTCACGGTAGAAGCACGGTGTGGGCGGCCATTGCCCACGAGCGCACCACTGATGTCCTCACAGCGCACTCGATGATACGGAGAGCCAATGCGCTGTGAGGCACGTTCCAGTGCGCTGGCAGAACACACAAGGGAATCCACCGCGCCTAGCGTGACGGCTCAGCGGCTGCGGTTCGCCCGTCAATCGACTGCGAACACTCGCGCATTCCCCGTTCTTCGTCCGCCGACATCGACCACAGCGGACATCGACATCATTCATCCCGGAGAGGGCCGTACAAACATGTCACCAATGCCGGTCGGCGGACTGGCTCCCCAAGCAGCCGACGAAGCAGCGGACCTCGTCGTCCGTAACGCCAAGGTCCATACGGGGGACTCGAAGCGCCCGCACGCCGAGGCGATCGCCGTCCGGGACGGCGTCATCACGGTCGTCGGCGACGACAAGGACGTGGCCTCGCACATCGGTACGGCCACGAAGGTGGTGGACGCCCTCGGCCGACGGGTGATACCAGGCCTCAACGACGCCCATCTGCACGTCATTCGTGGCGGGCTCAACTACGTACTGGAACTGCGCTGGGACGGCGTCCCCACGCTGCGTCAGGGTCTGGCGATGCTGCGGGAGCAGGCCGCTCGCACCCCGAAGGGCCAGTGGGTACGGGTGGTGGGCGGCTGGTCGGCCGAGCAGTTCGCCGAGCGGCGGCTGCCGACACCGGCTGAACTGAACGCCGCGGCCCCGGACACTCCGGTGTTCGTCCTGCACCTGTACCAGTCGGCCGTGCTCAACCGGGCGGCGCTCAAGGCCGCCGGATTCGACAGGAACTCCCCCGATCCCAAGGGTGGTCAGATCGTACGCGGCCGGGACGGTGAGCCGACGGGTATGCTGCTGGCCGCGCCCAGCGCCCTCGTCCTCTACTCGACCCTCGCCAAGGCGCCGGTGCTCCAGGGCGAGGACCGGAAGACCTCGACCCGTCATTTCCTGCGCGAACTGAACAGGTTCGGCCTGACCTCGGCCATCGACGCCGCCGGCGGATTCCAGAACTTTCCCGACAATTACAGCACCGTCATCGAACTGGCGAAAGCCGGTCAGTTGTCGCTGCGCATCGCCTATCACCTCTTCCCGCAGACAGCCGGCCAGGAGATAGCCGACCTGACCCGCTGGATCGAAATGGCCGGCCCCGAAGACGGTGACGAATGGCTGCGCCTCAACGGCGCGGGAGAGAACCTCACCTGGGCAGCGGCGGACTTCGAGAACTTCACCCAGCCCCGCCCGGAACTCGCCGGTTTCGAGGTGGAGTTCGAGAAGGCGGTACGTCTTCTCATGGAGAACGGTTGGGGCTTCAGGCTGCACGCCACGTACGACGAGACCATCCGCCGGGACCTCGCGGTCTTCGAGAAGCTGGCCGCGGAGGGACTCTTCCCGGCCGGGAACCGGTGGTTGTTCGACCACGCGGAGACCGTCTCCGCGGACAGCCTTGACCGCATCGCCGCGCTCGGCGGTGCCATGTCCGTGCAGAATCGTTTGTCCTTCCAGGGTGAAGCGTTCCTGCGCCGCTACGGCCCCGGCGCCGCCGCGGACGCCCCACCGATCCGGGCCATGCTGGACCGCGGGCTGACGGTGGCCGCCGGCACCGACGCCACCCGGGTCTCCACGTACAACCCCTGGGTGGCCCTGCACTGGCTGGTCAGCGGCCGTAACGTCGGCGACCTGGTGCTCCGCCCCCCGACCAACCGTGTCGACCGGCAGACCGCGCTGACGATGTTCACCCGGGCCGGCGCCGAACTGACCGGCGAGGAGAACGTCAAGGGCGTACTGCGCCCGGGGTGCTACGCCGACCTCGCGGTCCTGTCCGACGACTACTTCTCCGTGCCCGAGCCGGAGATCCCCCACATCGAGTCACTGCTCACCGTCACCGGCGGCCGGATCGTCTACGCCGCCGCCGAGTACGAGGGACTCGACGAGGAGCTTCCGCCCGTCAGCCCCGCCTGGAGCCCGGTGGCGCACTTCGGCGGCTACCAGGCGTCCCGGCAGGGCCTTTCGGGAGTCCGCCAGGCGGAGTCGCTCGGCGCGGCCGTCGCCGAGTCGGAACAACATCGTGTGTGGCGCGTACGGCGTGGTCTGACCCCGGACGGCACCGGCGACACGCCCTTCGATCCCTGCTTTTCCCTCTAATACCGCAGCACCGGCACTCCCGAGAGGGGCCAGGCCACGAGCCGCCCCTCTCGGGACACCACCCATCAAGCCCCGTCCACCGGACGGTTCTTACCCGACGCGGACGCCCGTCCGCGCCGCTACTCATGTGAAAGGCACCCTCATGGTCGACATCACCGAGGTCACCGCAACTCCCAGCGCCGACCTCATCACCCCCGACAACTGCGCCGTGCTGTTCGTGGACCACCAGCCGCAGATGTTCTTCGGCACCGGTAGCAGTGACCGCACCGCGATCATCAACTCCACGGTGGGCCTGGCCAAGGCCGCCAAGGTGTTCGACGTCCCGGTCGTCCTGAGCACCGTTGCCGCCGAGTCCTTCTCCGGCCCGATCATGCCGCAGCTGCCGGCCGTCTTCCCCGGCCACGAGATCATCGACCGCACCTCGATGAACGCCTGGGAGGACTCCGCGTTCGTCGAGGCGGTCAAGGCCACGGGGCGCAAGAAGCTCGTCATAGCAGGTCTGTGGACCGAAGTCTGCGTCGTGCTGCCCACGCTCTCCGCCCTCGCTCAGGGCTACGAGGTCTATGTGGTCACCGACGCCTCCGGCGGTGTCAGCCCGCAGGCCCATGAGCACGCCGTGCAGCGCATGATCCAGGCCGGCGCGGTCCCGGTCACCTGGGTGCAGGTGCTCCTGGAGCTCCAGCGCGACTGGGCCCGCACGGAGACGTACGCGGCCGTGACGGACGTGGTGAAGGAGCACGGCGGCACCTACGGCCTCGGCCTCGTCTACGCGCAGGCCGTCATCGGCGCGCACACGGCGGGCTGATCCCGCACCGATCGAGGAGCGTCAAGGACGGATGTCAGGAACAGGCAGGAAACGATGAACACTGGACTGCTGGTGCTCCGGCTGGTGGTGGGTCTTCTCATCGCCGGCCACGGAGTGCAGAAGGTGAGCTTCCGGCTCGGGGGCCACGGCTTGGCAGGCGGGACCGAGGAGTTCCGTCATGACGGGTTCCGCGGCGGCCGACTGACCGCGGTCGTCGCGGGCGGCAGTCAGATCGGGGCCGGCCTGTTCCTGACCGCCGGTCTGCTCACGCCCCTGGCCGCGATGGCCGCCATGGGTGTGATGACGGTCGCGGGCACCGTCAAATGGCCCATGGGCCTTTGGGTACAAGACGACGGGTATGAGTACCCGCTGGTCCTCGTCGTCGTCTCCGCGGCACTGGCCCTCACCGGGCCGGGCCAGTGGTCCCTCGACCACGCGCTGGGCATGTCTCCCTGGCCGCTGTGGGTCTCCGCTGCCGCGATCGTGCTAGGCCCCGCCAGCGGGCTGCTCACCCGCGTGGTGTTGCACCGTCGGCCCACCGTGATGGAGAGGAAGCCGTATGCGCCGGCTACTGACTGACGCGTTCCACACGATCGCGCCGCCCAGGGGGGACCTTCATGGCCCGCTGCCTCCCCTGATGCTGACGCTGACCGTGGTCACCGGTCTGGTGGACGCGGTGAGCTTTCTCGCGCTCGGACACGTCTTCGTCGCCAACATGACCGGCAACGTGGTGTTCCTGGGATTCGCGCTGGTGGGCGCGCCCAACCTCTCCGCGCTCGCCTCCGTCGTCGCGATGGCCGCGTTCCTTCTCGGTGCGCTCGCCGGAGGCAGGCTCGGAACCCGGTTCTCCGCCCATCGCGGGCGCCTGTTGAAGACGGCCGCCGCGGCACAGACGGTCCTGGTCGCCATCACCGTCGCCGTCGCCGCGGCCGCCGACGGCCGGGTCACCACCGGTGTTCAGTACACGCTGATCGTGGTCCTCGGGCTCGCCATGGGTCTACAGAACGCGGTCGCCCGGCGCCTTGGGGTTCCGGACCTCACCACGACCGTACTGACCCTGACCTTGGCAGGGCTGGCGGCTGACTCCACCCCGGCCGGCGGTGCGGCACCGCGAACGGGCCGCCGGACCCTGTCCGTGCTTGCCATCTTCCTCGGAGCCGTCGTCGGAGCCAAGCTGATCCTGCAAGGGCATCTTGTACTCACCCTGGGCTTGGTCCTGCTGCTCCTGGCGCTCGTTTCCGTGGCCACGCATCGCCTGTCCGCCACCCAGGCCGCCTGGATCCGGCCGCCGTCCTGACAGCTCAGGCGGGCGGCTCGCTGCCCCGGGGCCACCGCGCTGCGCGACGACAACCGGTGCACTCTCGGTCAACGGCCTTCCAGCAGCGGCCCTTACTGTCGCAACCACTACGCCCGCGGGGCAGGCGGCTTCCGTCCGGACAGTCGCCTGCCCCCCACACTGGTCTGGACGAGCATGAGCGCCGCCCCTTCACCACCCGCATCGGCATCATCCGAGTCCCCGTGGGCGCCGCTTGCCGCGCGCGTCTTCCGGGCGCTGTGGATCGCTCAACTGGGCTCAAACATCGGCAGCTGGATGCAGACGGTGGGTGCCCAGTGGCTACTGGTCGAGGACAACGCCGCCCTCGTGACACTCGTCCAGACCGCCTCCAGTCTTCCCGTTGTCCTGCTGGCCTTGCCCTCCGGGGTGATCGCCGACCGTTTCGACAGGCGTTCGGTGCTGCTGGCCGCCCAGTTCGCGATGCTCACGGTGTCCGGCGTGCTGGCTGTGCTGGCGTTCACGAACGCGCTGACGCCGACGGTGCTGCTCGTCCTCACCTTCCTCCTTGGGTGCGGCACCGCACTGATGGGCCCGGCCTGGCAGGCGATCCAGCCGGAGCTGGTGGAGCGCCGCCGGCTCGATCAGGCGGCGGCGCTGGGCGCGGTGAACATCAACCTGGCCCGCGCTGTCGGCCCGGCACTTGGCGGGGCGGTGGTCGCGGCGGCGGGCGCAGGGTGGGTTTTCGCCTTCAACGCGGCCTCATACCTGGGCATCGCGGCTGTCCTGTTGGGGTGGCGGCGCCCGGAGACGGTCTCCCCTGCCGTGAGAAGCGAACGGCTACTGACCGCTCTGCAGGCCGGTCGCCGCTATGTGTGGAACGCGCCTGGCGTGCGCCGAGTCCTCCTGCGAACGCTCCTGTTCATCCCGGGCGGCGCTGCCCTGTGGGCACTGCTGCCCCTGAGCGCGAGCCGCTCCCTCGGCCTCGGCTCGGGTGGATACGGACTCCTGCTGACGGCAGTTGGTACGGGGGCGGTGGCGGGTGCCTTCGCGCTGCCCCGTATCCGCCGCGTACTGGGGGCCAACGGCACGCTCGCCGCCGGCGCGCTGATGTTCGCCGGGGTACTGGCCGTCCTGGGCACAGTCCGAACACCGTGGCTGGTGACGGTCGCTCTGCTGCCTGCGGGTCTCGCCTGGATCGGTGTACTGTCCACGCTCAACGCGGCCGTGCAGAAGCGGCTTCCAGGCTGGGTCAGGGCTCGTGGGCTCGCCGTCTATCTCCTGGTCTTCCAGGGGGGTCAAGCGCTGGCGGCGCCGCTGTGGGGTGCGGTGGCCGACTGGCTCGGCCTCACCGCCTGCCTCTTGATCGCCGGCGCCGTGATGCTGCTGAGCGCCGCCAGCGTACGCCGGTGGCCTCTGCACGACACCGAGGACATCGACCCCTCGCCGTCCGACCACTGGCCCGCTCCTCCCCTGGTGTTCGAAGCAGGCGAGGCGGACGGGCCGGTCCTGGTCTCCGTCGTCTACCGCGTTCCCCCGGACAGCCGCGCCGAGTTCACGGACCGCATGAACCGCGTCTCGCGCTCCAGACGCCGTACGGGAGCTCTCACCTGGGGCCTCTACCAGGACGGCAACGACCCGGAACGCTTCATCGAGAACTACCTGGTCGCCTCCTGGGCGGAACACCGCGCCCAGCACCACACCCGTCTGACAGTCACCGACCGCCGTCACGAGGAGCAGGCTCGTGAACTGCTCGTCCCAGGGGCTCTGCCGGAGGTGACTCATGCATTCGACACCGTGTCGGGCCCCGCTGTTCCGGATCAGGGCGGCACTCGGGTAAAGGAGTCCGGCGACGCCGAGTCCGGCTCGTAGTGCCGGGGATGTCGGACCTCCAGCGCCGTCATGTCACCGCGCCGCTCGCCCCGCCCCTGGAGCCGGGCCCTGACCCGGTCGGCTTCCGGGTGGCCGAGCGTGGTGAGGAGGCGAGGGCCTGTTCCCAAGCGGCATGTGCGTCCTCGTGGGCGCCGGTCACAAGGTGGGTGTCGCCGATGCGGTTGAGCGTCTCGGCCTCCAGGTACGGGGCGCTGAGTGGTTCGTCGCGACTGGTGACGACGGTGAGAGAGCCGGGCGTGCCGAGACCGGCAATGCCCGGCCTTCACGAGGCCCACTGGAAGGGGTGAATGGACACAACGCTGGGCGTGTCCTCCGGGAGTGATGGTTACCGTTGAGGCCGGCGCTGATGATGCGTTGCCGCGTCTGCCCCAAGGAAGGACATTCTTCAATGGTCGATGAGCCGATCTTGGTACTTGCGGCAACCGGGGGACAGGGCAGGGCTGTGGCCGACGCGCTGCTGGGTCGCCGGGCCCGGGTCCGCGCACTGGTGCGCGACCCCGAGCGGAGAGCGGCGCGGGAACTGGCTGGCCAGGGTGTCGAAGTGATGGCGGGGTCGTTGAGCGATCGCGGGTCGCTCGCCGCTGCGATGAGCGGGATGGCGAGGGTCTTCGCGTTCACCACTCCCTTCGAGGCCGGTGTGGAGGCGGAAGTGGGCCAGGGACAGGCAATCCTGGCTGCCGCTCAGGAGACGGGCGTGCCGCATCTCGTGTTCAGCTCGGTCGCCGGCGCCGACCAGCAGAGCGGGGTACCGCATTTCGACAGCAAGGCACGCATCGAAGCCGAGCTGGCCGCTGGTGATGTACCCCATACGATTCTGGGACCGACGTATTTCTTCGACAACGCTCTTGCCGGAGCGGAGCGTATCTTCGGCGGCATTCTCGACCTGCCGTTGCCGCCCGATCGGCCGTTGCAGCAGCTGGCCCGCACCGACCTGGGTGCGTTCGCGGCGGAAGTGCTGCTCAATCCCGGGCCCTACGCCGGTCGACGTATCGAACTGGCCAGTGATGCGCCCACTCCCCGTCAGATGGCGGCCGCACTCGGCGCGGCGCTGGGCCGGGAAGTCCGCGATCAGCAAGTGCCTCTGACCGCGATCACCAACCCGGACATGCATGCGATGTGGACGTTTCTGAACGGCCCCGGCTACAGCGTCGACATCCCCGCGCTGCACGCTGCCCACCCGGAGGTCCACTGGAGCAGCTTCGCCGACTGGGCGCACTACACGTTCCCGACAGCGGCCCACTGAAGGGGCCCATGAAAATCACGGATTGATGCCAGGAGTCATCGCAGTGGCGAAAACGTGAACGCCAGGTGTTGCGGGGGCATCATCGGTTTCCACAATCCGGCCGCCCCTCGTCGTCCAGCGCATCCTGTGCAGAACCGCCGGCCACGGATCACTGACAACCATCCAGCGCTACCTGCACCCAGACGTGCACCGAACCCGACCGTGGTCGCCCGCTGACGCGGTCAAGCGCGCCGGTCCAAAACTGGTCCCCATCCGCCTGGCCATGGGGCGTGCAGAGCACCATCGGACCGCAGGGATGCGAGGTCAGCGTGGCCTGGTGGCTCCGAGGCGCCGTCCGGCTCACAGACCGTGTTCGTCCATCAGGCGCATCAGGTTCCGCTTGCGTTTCTGAGCGAGGCGCAGGGCGGTGATGTACTCGGCGAACTCTTCCTCCGTGCCCAGGCGACGGTGGCAGTCGCGGATGCTCAGCTGCAGGGCGACCAGTTGCTCGTAGACCGTGTTGCCCGTCTGCTTGGTCAGTGGTTCGGCCAGGCGTAGGTAGACGCCGAGGGCGTCGGCGGGGCGGTCGGACCGTGCCCGGTCGGCAAGGGCGCGCCACTGCCGGTCCTGGGCGCCGGTTCGGGTGGCAGCCTGCCAGGCTGCGTCGATGTCCTTGTCGTCGAGCAGGGCGTCGACCAGGACGGGGCCGCCGTACCGGCCCGGTTGTCGCCGCTCCGCGTCGGCATACAGCAGGGCAAGGGCTCCCCGACGCTCGGTCGGCCAGCAGTCCGCAGCTCGCGCGGCGGACCGCAGCTGCTGGTACGAGGCCAGGGTGCGGCCGGCGCGGAAGTGCTCACGGCGGATGGAGACGGCATCCGGCAGACGCTCCGCCTGGGTGTAGCGGTCGCAGAGGTAGTCGACGAGGGCGGTGTCGATGGCGGCGAGGTCACGGGTTTCCCGGATGCCGCGTTCTGCCCAGCGCAGTGCCTCGTCGGTGCGCCGGGTGGTGTCCAGCTCGCGGGCGATGACCAGGTGCGTGTGACCGTTCGGTGAGAGGTCGGCCGCGTGCACGGCGATCACCGCGTCGACATCGCCTCCTGCCTTGGCCAGACGTTCCATCAGGTACTTCTCCGCCCAACCACGACGGTTGCCCCGCCACGCCTCGACCGCGGACTTCCGCAGGACCGCCATTCCCTCTTCGCCGAGGACGTCCTCGTAGTCGAGTGGATCGATGTCGGTCAGACCGTCGTCGATGTCGCCGAGCGCATGACCGACCAGCCAGCGCGCGAGCTCCTCGGGGTCGGGGCGTGCCGCGCGGCACGCGTCGAGGTGGGCGTCGGCGAGGTCTGCACCGATCTGCCCCAGCCGGCCGTCCGAGTCGTCGACGCTCTCCTCCGCCTCGGCCAGCAGCTTCATTGCCTCCCGCGTCAGGGTGAGCGCGTCGTCGGCCCGGCCGGAGCCGGTCAGTGCCCTGATCGCGGACACCGCCTGCGCGGCCTGGTCGGCGTAGGCGCGGGCATCGGCGTACTCGACGTACCCGTACTGTGCGAAGGGGCCGATGTCGAGCAGGCCGCGGATGCGGGACCGGACCGCGGCAAGGTCGCCGCGGGCGGTGGCGGCCCGCAGTTCCAGGCGTCGCCGGAACTGCCGGTCCTCGTCCAACTGTTCTCGCAACACAGCGAGCAACTCGTCCCTGGACAGGGCGGAAAGCCAGCCGTCGAGGTTCTGCGCGCGCTCCTTGGCTGCCTTTCGCTGCCGCGGCAGGCTCGCCTGCTGGGCAAGCACCTTCAGGCCGAGGGCGACCAAGTGCTTGCAGAAGTTGCCCTCCAGGCCGTACGGGCAGTCGCACTCGCCGGCGAGGCCGCCGGGCCCGTCCAACGACAGCTCCACCTCGTACCGTTCCGTTCCGTGGACGGACGCGGTGATCCAGCCGTCACCGACCTCAACCTCGGACACCACGTCGAGGTACCCGAGGCCGCGATCGAAGGAACGGGCACCAGCCAGCTTCTTGAGGTTCACCTCAGTGAGGCCACGCATGATTCTTTCCGCCCTGCCATGTTGTGCAGTTGATTGCCCGTCAGTTTAGGCGGCGGCCGGGGATGCGAACGGCACAGTTCCGCTCCGCCACAGGGGAGGGAAAGTCGTCCCGGGTCAGGGCAGACGGTGCAGGCGCTACCGAGGACGGTGTCCTCGCGCAGGCGGTTGAACCCGAGGCGCTGGGCGACGGAAGGTGAGGCTGTGTTTCCGTGATGGATCACGGCAGTGATCTGTTTGAGCCCCAGGCCCCATCATGTGGCTCCCGCCGGCGACCATGACCTTCCGCTCACGTCATCTGGTGTGGCCCGTCCCGCCGTCACCCGCCGTGCGCCTGCCGGCGGTGGGTGTGGGCCCGGACGATGTGGTGGTAGGCGTCGGCCGTTGAGTCCAACGGCCGGCTTGAAGAGGCGTGCGGTCAGCCGAGTTCCGTGTCCAGCCACTGCAGGACCTCGGGGGTCACGGGGTCGGTGATGTCGGAGAACTCGTCATGCTTCGTCAGGAACTTGGCAACGTACGGGCAGACGGGCACGATCCGCTTTCCGGAGTCGCGCACGTCGGTGAGCGCCTCCTGGACCAGCAGGGAGGCCAGGCCCTGTCCGGCGAAGGCCTCGTAGACCACAGTGTGGTAGAAGACGCGCTGATCACCGCGGTCGCGATAGGCGGTCAGTCCGGCGCGCGTGCCGTCGACCAGGATTTCGTAGCGGTTCTTGGCGTCATTCCGCTCCACGGTCGGAGCGGTGGAATGCTGGCTCATCGGGTGCCTCTCAAACGGGGATGACGGGTAGGACAGTTCAGTGGCGCGGTGGATTCCTGCGCGGCCTGATGACGGCGTTCGGCAGAGCGGGGGCGGGCAGACGGTCTCCGGCATATCCTTCGACGGCGCCGAATCGTTCAGAGGAGTTCTGCCAATCGTCGCGGGCTTTCGCAATGTCTTCGTGGCTGCGCCCGATGAAGTTCCACCACATGACGATCTCCTCCTCGAACGGGGTTCCGCCGAGCAGGACCGCCCGTGCGATGCCGTCCGACTCGTTCGTCAGCGTCAGTTCATCAATGCCCGGGTGGGCGTAGCCAAGTTCCGCGGGGCCCACGAGAGTGTCGGCCAGGCGCACCTCCCCTTGGTCGACCAGGAGGCCGTGCTCGAAGCCGGGGTCCACGACGAGCGTGAGGGTCGAGCGCGGCTGGAGGACGATCTCGGCGCCGAGCAGGGGCGTGAAGGTCCGCACCGGAGAGGCATGACCGACGAGGGAACCCAGAAAGACCCTGATCTCGGCCCCGTCGATCCGCACGGGCTCAGGTACGTAGTGCTGGAAGTCCCGGTCGGTGTTGCGGTGCTCCCCTGGCAGCGCCACCCACAACTGGACGCCGTGCAGGATGGTGGTCCGCTCAGTGGAGACCTCCGAGTGGCTGATGCCGTACCCGCCCGTCATGAGGTTCAGCTCGCCGGGCCGTACGTAGGCGTGGCTGCCCAGGCTGTCGCGGTGCTCGATCTCACCGCTGAACAGCCAGCTCACCGTCTGCAGCCCGGTGTGCGGATGCGGGGCGACATCCATGCCGCCGGTCACCGAGACGTCGTCGGGGCCGTAATGGTCGGCGAAGCACCAGGCACCGATCAGGGTCCGGGAGCGCTGCGGCAGGGTCCGCCGCACGGTCATCGCCCGGGGACCGCCGAGGGGCACAGCACGCGGGGTCAGTACATCGACCCGCGCCGTCTCGATCGGGCGCTCGCCGTCCTTCGGCGCGCCGCCTCGCAGCTCCATCGATTTCGTCTCGGCACTGCTCACCGTGGACACCTCCTAAAAATGTTCTAGATTCAACTATCATGCCTGAAGACAGACCGTCCACACCAGCAGGTACACGCCACACGACAAGGGAGCCGGACAGGCCCCGGAGGAGTCCCAGGTTGAGCGCCCACACGAGGGGTTCCACGCCCCAGCGGATCTTCATCGACAAGCAGAGCCCCACCGCCTATCACGCGCTGGTACAGACCTCGGAAGCGGTCCGCGCGGTCGCCGCCGAGGCAGGGCTCGACCGAACGCTCGTGGAACTGATCAACCTGCGCGTCTCGCAGGTCAACGGCTGCGCGTACTGCCTCAACGTACACACCAAGGCGGCCGTTCGCGCGGGCGAGACCGCACAACGGCTCGGTGTGCTGGCGGCCTGGCGGGACACCGAACTGTTCACTCCCGACGAGCGCGCGGCGCTCGCGCTCGCGGAGGCGACCACCGACCCCGGTGACGCTACGCTGCAGGAGGCCGCCTACGACAACGCCCGCGAGGTGCTCACCGACGACCAGATCTCGGCCGCCGTCTGGGTCGCGGTCACCATCAACGCGTTCAACCGGGTCTCGATCATGAGCAAGCACCCGGTGCGGCCGCAGTAGACGGTCCCCGCGGCCGTCCCCGCAGGAGATGACTCGATCGTTTCCCAGGCAGCGATCCTCGTCACCGAGGCCAACGAACTGCCGGTACCGCTTGCTGTCAGGAAGCGAGTGACACACCGACCTGCCTGGGCTTTCGACGCGGCACGCGTGAGGACGGGGTCAGCCCAGTGCCGCCAGCGCCGGTTCCACGGCACGGTGGAACGTCGGGTAGGTGTAGATCATGTTCCGGAGTCGCTCGACCGGCACCTCCGCGTGGACGGCGACGTTCAGCCCGTACAGCAGCTCGCCCCCGGCCGGTCCCGCGGAGGTCGCGCCGACCAGGACACCCCGGTCCGCGTCCTCGATCAGCTTGATGAACCCCTCGCCACCCTGCCCATGGATCCACCCGCGCGTCGAGGAGGAGTTGGGCATCACGGCGGTCCGCACCCGCAGGCCAAGGTCGCGGGCCTGTCGCTCGGTGAGTCCCACGGCCGCGATCTCGGGGTCGGTGAAGGTGACGCGGGGCAGCGCACGGTAGTCGGCATCGGGGCCGGGCCGGTCGAGGATGTCGCGGACGGCGATCTGGGCCTGGTACATCGACACATGCGTGAAGGCGCCACGGCCGGTGATGTCGCCGACCGCCCACAGCCCCTCCGCCGCCCGCATCCGGCCATCCGTGGATACGATCCCCGCCGCGGGATCGAGCCCCACCGTCTCGAGGCCCAGGTCGGTGAGCTCGGCATGGCGCCCGGTGGCGACGAGCAGCCGTTCCGCGCGCAGGGGCTCCGTCCGACCTTCCAGAAGTACGTCGAACTCCGCGCCGTCATGGCTGACTTGACGGGCGTGAACGCCGGTGAGCACGCTCACGCCATCCGCACGCAAGGACTGCGCCGCGAGTTCCGCGGCTTCCGGCTCCTCCTGGGACAGCAGCCGACCCTGTCCCTCGATCAGGGTGACGCGGCAGGCGAAGCGGGCGAAAACCTGTGCGACCTCCACGCCGATGGCACCCCCGCCCAGGACAATCATCGACGTCGGCAGGTCCTTGGTCGCCATGGCGTCCCGATTGGTCCAGTACGGCGTCGCGGCAAGGCCGGGTACGGACGGGATCCGGGGCCGGCTGCCCGTGGCCAGCACGACGCCCCGGCGGGCCTCCCAGGTGCGCCCGTCGACGGTGACCCGTCGCGGCCCGGTGAGGCGCCCCCGTCCACGGACCAGACGGCCGCCCTTGGCCGCGAGGCGGGCGGCTGCCACCTGGTCGTTCCAGTCGTCGGTGGCTTCTTCGCGGATGCGACCGGCTACGCGCCCCCAGTCAGGGGTGACATCCGTGTCCCCGGCAAGGGCGGGGACACGGCGGGCTTCGGCGAGCAGGTTCCCGGCCCGGATCATCATCTTGCTGGGCACGCATCCCCAGTACGGGCACTCGCCCCCGACGAGTTCCGCCTCGACACCGACAACGTCCAGGCCGGCCTCGGCCAGCGTGCCCGCGGCATACTCGCCGCCGGGTCCAAGGCCGACGACGACCACGTCCACCTGCTCGTTCACTCGCACACTTCTCCGTCCGTACGGTCATTCGACCTGCCGTGCACCGAGGCTAGGACCGTGCGGCGACTGCCCATGTCCGTGAGCGCACGGCTGTCGGTCCGAGAGCGCACGCCGAAGGCCCGAGGGCGCCTTTGGCGCGCTTCCGGCATCACCACATGCGCTCCTGGACAACGCGTCCCCGGCATACACGCGGCCGGTCGGGGTTGGCCTCAGTCGAAGCGCAGGTCGGAAAGCTGGCGTTCGAGTGCGGTGATGTCGTCCTCGGGCACCGTGTCGGCCGGGCGGGCGGCCATGAGCGCGGCCAGCTCTCCGCCCGCCCGCCGTATGCGTGCGGGCAGGCCCTCCACGTACTCGTCGCCGCCTGATCCCCAGTCCTCGGACGCCGCATACACCGCGGTGGGGACGACGATGGCACGCAGGTAGGCGAAGAGCGGCCGCATGGAGTGCTCCAGGACCAGGGAGTGGCGGGCCGTGCCTCCCGTCGCGGCGACCAGGACCGGTTTGCCGGTGAGTGCTTCGGGATCGATCAGGTCGAAGAAGGACTTGAACAGCCCGCTGTAGGAGGCGGTGAACACCGGAGTCACGGTGATCAGGCCGTCGGCGCCCGTCACTGTGTCGATCGCCGCGGCCAGTTGCGGCGGCGGGAATCCGGTCAGGAGGCCGTTGGCGATGGCGACGGCCAGCTCGCGCAGCTCGATGACGTGAATCTCCACGTCATGCCCCTGCGCGACGAGTTCACCGCGAACCGACTCGGCGAGACGGTCCGCGAGAAGACGCGTGGAGGACGGAGTGCTCAATCCTGCGGACACGGCGACCAGCTTCATGCGGTGGTCACTCCCTTCGAGGACTCCGCTGCGGCGACCCGCGCCGCGTGCGTCGGCGCGTCCGGCACGTCGGCCGGGCGGCCGCCGGCGAACTCCTTGCGCAGCACGGGTACGACCTCTTCACCGAGCATGTCGAGCTGTTCCAGAACGGTTTTCAGGGGAAGACCCGCGTGGTCCATCAGGAAGAGCTGCCGCTGATAGTCGCCGACGGTCTCACGGAAGGCCAGCGTCCGTTCGATGACCTGCTGGGGAGAACCGACGGTCAATGGAGTCTGCTCAGTGAAGTCCTCCAGTGACGGACCGTGCCCATAGACGGGCGCGTTGTCGAAGTAGGGACGGAACTCCCGTACGGCGTCCTGTGAGTTCTTCCGCATGAACACCTGCCCACCGAGACCGACGATGGCCTCTTCGGGTCGACCGTGACCGTGGTGGGCGTACCGCCGCCGGTACAGCTGGACCATCCGTCTCGTGTGCTCGGCAGGCCAGAAGATGTTGTTGTGGAAGAAGCCGTCACCGTAGAAGGCCGCCTGCTCGGCGATCTCCGGGGACCGGATGGAGCCGTGCCAGACGAACGGTGCTACGCCGTCCAGCGGACGGGGCGTTGACGTGAACGCCTGCAGGGGCGTACGGAACTTCCCCTCCCAGTTGACGACGTCCTCGTGCCACAGGCGGCGCAGCAGCGCGTAGTTTTCCTTGGCCAGATTGATGCCCTGGCGAATGTCCTGCCCGAACCACGGGTAGACCGGCCCGGTGTTGCCACGACCCAGCATCAGGTCGACCCGGCCATCGGCCAGGTGCTGGAGCATCGCATAGTCCTCGGCTATCTTCACCGGGTCGTTGGTGGTGATCAGCGTCGTGGCCGTGGACAGGATCAGCTTCTCGGTGCGGGCCGCGATGTAACCCAGCATCGTGGTCGGGGACGATGGTACGAACGGCGGGTTGTGGTGCTCACCGGTCGCGAAGACGTCCAGTCCGACCTCCTCCGCCTTGACCGCGATGGTGACCATCGCGTTGATGCGTTCGTGCTCCGACGGAGTACGTCCGGTGGTCGGATCGGTTGTCACATCACCGACCGTGAAGATACCGAACTGCATGGGCCCCTCTTCTTCCGGTAATCCTGCGAGGTGGGCAACGGTAGTCGCCGGTCGCACGGTGGTCATGACTGTGCGTGCACCGGAACGAGCACCCCAGCGCCCCAACGGTGGAGCCTGGTGCGGTGGCCTTCAGCGTTGACCGTGCGCTGCCAGGTCCTCGGCGAGGTATCGGCCGGTGTGCGAGTCGCGTGCCCGTACCAGGTCCGCCGGGGTGCCCTCGAACACCACTCGGCCGCCGTGCCG
The DNA here is from genome assembly GCF_053599115.1 of Streptomyces sp. NPDC001020. NCBI lineage: Bacteria > Bacillati > Actinomycetota > Actinomycetes > Kitasatosporales > Streptomycetaceae > Streptomyces > Streptomyces sp. NPDC001020. The sequence goes on from NZ_JBSFLQ010000025.1 coordinate 89,830, forward strand.
GCCGGCCTCGGGACCGAGGTCGATGATCCAGTCCGCATGCTTGAGCACGTCAAGGTCGTGTTCGATCACCACCACCGTGTTGCCGCCGTCGACCAGCCGGTCGAACAGGGCGAGCAGCTTGCCCAGATCCGTCATGTGCAGGCCGGTGGACGGCTCGTCGAAGACGTAGACACTGCCAGAGGTGTGCAGCCGGTGCGCCAGTTTGAGCCGCTGGCGTTCACCACCGGAGAGGGTGGACAGGGTCCGCCCAAGCGTGAGGTAGCCGAGGCCGACCTCGGTCAGCAGGGCCAGTTTGCGGCGGACGGGCGCGTCTTCGAAGAAATCGATCGCCTGCTCGGCCGTCATGGCGAGGACGTCCACGATGGTCCGGCCGGACAAGGTGTGGCGCAGCGCTTCCTCATTGAACCGGTGTCCCTCGCAGCGCTCGCAGACCGTGGTGACCGGGTCCATGAACGCCAGGTCGGTCTCGATCACCCCCCGGCCCTGGCACTCTGGGCAGGCGCCTGTGGAGTTGAAGCTGAACAGGCCGGGGTCGGCGCCGCAGGCGCGGGCGAACAGCCGCCGGACGGTATCCATGATGTCGAGGTAGGTCCCGGGGGTGGAGCGGGAGGAGATCCCGATCGAGGACTGGTCGACCACGACCGTCTCCTGCGGATACCGGTCGACCAGTTCCCGGGCGAGCGAGCTCTTGCCCGATCCGGCGACGCCGCTCAGCGCCACGAGCACACCGGTAGGCACGTCGACCGTGATGTCCTTGAGGTTGTGCAGCCGGGCGCCGCGGATCGTCAGGTTTCCCCGTGGGGAACGCCGTTCGGGTTTCAGCCCCGGAACGGAGGCCAGGCCGCGTCCGGTCGGGGTGTCGGCATGCCGCAATCCGGCCAGAGTGCCTTCGTAGACCACCTCGCCGCCCTGGTTGCCAGCGCGGGGCCCCATGTCCACGACATGGTCGGCGACGGCGATCACATCCCGGTCGTGCTCCACCACGAGCACTGTGTTTCCCTTGTCCCGCAGCCCGAGCAGCATCTGGTTCAGGCGCCGCACGTCACGCGGGTGCAGGCCTACGCTCGGCTCATCGAAGATGTACGTCAGACCGGTCAGACTGCTGCCCAGGTGTCGCACCGTCTTCAGACGCTGGGCCTCACCGCCGGAGAGCGTGTTGGTCTGGCGGTCGAGGCTGAGGTAGCCGAGCCCGACCGCGTCGATCCTGCGCAGGGCGGACAGCGCCGCCTGCACCACCGGTTTGACCGAGGGCGCGTCGATCCGCTCGAGGCGACGGGTCAGATCGGTTGTCTCCAGGGAGCAGTAGTCCGCGATGTTCTCTCCCGCGATGCGCGAGTCGAGCGCCGCCGATCCCAGTCGGGCGCCGCCGCAGGCTTCGCAGGAGCCCTCGGTCACGACCTGCTCCACCGCCCCACGTTCCTTTGACTTTAGGGCGTCCAGGCCTGGCTTGATGTAGCGGCGGGTGAAGCGCAGCACGATGCCTTCGTACTCGTTCTTGTAGATGCCGTGTCGGCCGGCCCGGTCGACCTTGAACCCCGAACCGTGCAGAAGCAGTTCGCGGTCCTCGGCGGAGTATCGCCGCAGTGGCAGGTCGGGGTCGAAGAGTCCGGACTCCGCGTAAAGCTGCCACTGGAAGGTGCCGACGGCGAAGGACGGGAAACGGATGGCGCCCTGGTTGAGGCTCTTGTCCTGATCCAGCAGCCGGTTCAGGTCCAGCCGCACCATGGATCCGAGCCCCTCGCATTCGGTGCACATCCCGCGCGGATCGTTGAAGGAATACCTGTGTGAGGGGCCCGCGCTGGGCGTGCCGTGCCGGGAGAACAGCACCCGCAGCATGGGGTGGATCTCGGTCATGGTGCCGACTGTGGAGCGGGCGTTGCCGCCGACCGGACGCTGGTCGATCACGATCGCTGTGGACAGGTTCTCGATGACCTCCGCGTCGGGCCGCTCGAACTTGGGCAGCCGGTTGCGGATGAAGGCCGGGTAGGTCTCGTTGAGCTGCCTCTGTGACTCGACCGCGATCGTCCCGAAGACGAGCGAGGACTTGCCAGAGCCGGATACTCCGGTGAAGACGGTCAACTGCCCCTTGGGGATGCGCAGACTGACACCCTTGAGGTTGTTCTGCCGTGCTTCACCCAGAACGATGTGGTCACCCGGGACCGGTGATAGGTGGGACGCCATGCCGTTCCTCTTCCATGGAAGATCAGCAATATGATTTCTTTATGGAAAGCTATCCCATCAAGGCAATCCCCTCAATCAGCGACGGAGCAGCCTGCCGCCTGATCACCACCGAAGGCGACCACTCGACAGTCGGGGTATACTAATTTCCTTATAGACACTACCTCTGAGTTGCGACTGCTTGGCGAAGCGGCCGTGCACGTGGAGCGCGAACTGCCGCCGGCTGCTCCGCCTCGGGTGCCACACCGAGCCTCTTCCCCAACCCATCACCCAAGGGCGCTGATGACCCGAATCGACCCTCCACAACGTGTGCCTCAGGCCTTGGCCGCGCCGGACGAACTGGAGGACGCACTCTCCCACCTGCAGTGCGTCCTGGTCGCCCGCCGCACTCGGTCGAATCCGGAAGGCGTCACCTGGCAGCAGTACGACGTGCTCGAACTGCTACGCATCCGGGGCCCGATGACTCCTTCGGCGCTGAGCAACTCACTCGGAGTGTCACGGGCAACCACGTCCAAGGCGCTGCGTGTCCTGAAGGACCTCGGGCTCGTCGGCCAGCGCACACTCGGCGAGGATCGACGCGAACTGACCACTTCACTCACCCCGGCCGGTGAGACCTTCCTCACTCGGGTCGCCGAGCAACGACGCGAGAACGCCCGCATCGTGGAGACCGCCCTGAGCCCCGGCGAACGAGCGATGTTCGCGGAGCTGTGCCACAAGGCCGCCAACACCCTGGAGCCACACCTGTAACCGACTCTTCGGGCAGGATGTGCCCCCGGAGAACCACCGGACGGACGCTCCTCGGCGGGCCAACCTTGCCTGCCGGGGCACTGGCCTGTTCGCGTCAAGGGCCCCCTCGCCGGCTTCATCGTCGACCAGGGTGCCCTTCTCTCACGCATCCGGCCGCCGGCTGCCCGTGTTCCGGCTGGGCGCCTGACGGTTACGAGCGCTCCGCCATTCCCGCGGTGAGTGTGGTGCCGTCGGCGGGGTCCATCAGCAGGAAGGAACCGGTACGCCGGAAGTCGGCGTAGGCGTCGATGGGCAGTGGCTCCGCGGTGCGGATGACCACCCGGCCGATGTCGTTGGTGGTGAGCACACCGGGCGAAGCGTCTTGGGACAGGTCCTCGAGCGCCAGCCGGAAGGGGATGTCCTCCACGATGGCCTTGACGGTACGGGTGCTGTGCTTGAGCAGCACCCGGTCGCCGGTCTTGAGCGGCCGTTCGTGCAGGTGACAGACGGTGGCCTCGACGTCTCGGGTGGTCGCCGGGGCGGCACCCGTGGGGGTGATCAGGTCGCCGCGGGAGATGTCGACGTCGTCGGCCAGCAGCACGGTCACCGACTGGGGTGCCCAGGCCACGTCCACGGCCCGGCCGAGCGCGTCGATGCCCGTGATCGTGGAGGTCACACCGGAGGGCAGTACGGTCACCTGGTCGCCGACACGGAGCACGCCGGAGGCGATCTGGCCGGCGTAGCCGCGGTAGTCGGGGTGCTCCGGGGTCTGCGGGCGGATCACGTACTGGACCGGGAAGCGGGCCGGGTCGTCGGAGGGGGCCGAGCCGACGGGCACGGTCTCCAGGTGCTCCAGCACGGTGGGGCCGCCGTACCAGTCCATGGTCGCCGACGGGTCCACGACGTTGTCGCCGTTCAGCGCGGAGATCGGGATCGCGGTGACCTCCGGGACACCGAGCCGGGTGGCGTAGGCGGTGAACTCCTCGGCTGTGCGCGCGAAGACGGGCTCGGCGTGGTCGACCAGGTCCATCTTGTTGACGGCCAGGACGACGTGCGGGACACGCAGCAGAGCGGCGACCGCGGCGTGGCGGCGGGTCTGTTCGACGACGCCGTTGCGGGCGTCGACCAGGATGATGGCCAGTTCGGCGGTGGAGGCGCCGGTGACCATGTTGCGGGTGTACTGAACATGGCCGGGCGTGTCGGCAAGGATGAACCGGCGCCGGGGGGTGGCGAAGTAGCGGTAGGCGACATCGATGGTGATGCCCTGCTCACGCTCGGCGCGCAGTCCGTCGGTGAGCAGCGCCAGGTCCGGGGCCTGCTGGCCCCGGTTGCGGGATGCTGCTTCCACGGCCTCCAGTTGGTCCGCCAGCACGGACTTGGAGTCGTGCAGCAGCCGCCCGACCAGGGTGGACTTGCCGTCGTCGACCGACCCGGCGGTGGCGAAACGGAGCAGCGAGGTCGCGCTGGTGTCGATGGTGGTGCTGGTCATGACTAGAAGTACCCCTCGCGCTTGCGGTCTTCCATCGCGGCTTCGGACAGCTTGTCGTCGGCGCGGGTGGCGCCCCGCTCGGTGAGCCGGGACGCGGAGATCTCGGCGATGACCTGCTCGATGGTGGTCGCGTCGGAGTCGACGGCGCCGGTGCAGGACATGTCGCCGACCGTGCGGTAGCGGATCAGTCGGATCTCGGTGGTCTCGCCCTCCCGTGGCCCGCCCCATTCGCCGGCGGTCAGCCACATGCCGTTGCGCTTGAAGACCTCGCGCTCGTGGGCGTAGTAGATCTGAGGGAGTTCGATCTTCTCGCGGGCGATGTACTGCCACACGTCCAGCTCGGTCCAGTTGGACAGCGGGAACACGCGGACGTGCTCGCCCGGGGCGTGCCGGCCGTTGTAGAGCTGCCACAGTTCGGGGCGCTGGCGGCGCGGGTCCCACTGGGAGAACTCGTCGCGCAGGGAGAAGACGCGCTCCTTGGCGCGGGCCTTCTCCTCGTCGCGGCGGCCGCCGCCGAAGACCGCATCGAACCGCTCGGCGGCGATCTTCTCGGTCAGCGGCAGCGTCTGCAGCGGGTTACGGGTGCCGTCGGGACGCTCGCGCAGCCGACCGCTGTCGATGTACTCCTGCACCGAGGCGACATACAGCCGCAGCCCGTGCCGGGCCACCGTCCGGTCGCGGTAGTCCATCACCTCGGGGAAGTTGTGCCCCGTGTCCACGTGCAGCAGCGAGAACGGCACCGGAGCCGGGGCGAACGCCTTCAGTGCCAGGTGCAGCATGACAGTGGAGTCCTTGCCACCGGAGAAAAGGATCACCGGCCGCTCGAACTCACCCGCCACCTCACGCAAGATGTGCACCGCCTCGGACTCCAGAACGTCCAGGTGCGACAGCGCGAACGAGTTCTCGGTGTCCTTTGCCGAGACAGTCGCCGTCGTCATGCCAGGCCCCTTTCGGTCAACAGCGCGTGCAGCACCGCCACGGACTCGGCAACGGTCTGCCGGTGCGACTCGATCCGTAGATCCGGTGTCCGCGGTTCCTCGTACGGGTCGTCGACACCGGTCAGTCCGCTGATCTCGCCCGCCGCCTGCTTGGCGTACAGGCCCTTCACATCACGCGCCGAGCACACGCCCACCGGAGCGGCGACATGCACCTCGACATACGTGGTGCCCGCCGCGTCATGGCGCATGCGCACCGCCTCACGGCTGTCCGCGTAGGGTGCGATCACCGGCACCAGCGCCTTCACGCCGTTGCGCGCCAGCAGTTCGGCGACGAAGCCGATCCGCTGGACGTTGGTGTGCCGGTCCTCACGGCTGAAGCCCAGGCCCGCGGAGAGGAACTCGCGGATCTCGTCGCCGTCGAGCACTTCCACTCGGTGCCCCTCCTCGCGCAGCCGTCCCGCCAGCTCGCAGGCGATGGTGGTCTTGCCGGCGCTCGGCAGACCGGTCAGCCAGATCGTGGCGCCATCACTCATGCCGGTACGACATGGAAGAAGTGGGTGGGCAGCTGCACGGCGACGCCTTCGTAGACCTCTGCACAGACCGCTGTGCCGGGCCGGTCGAAGGTCCCTTGCGGCGGCTCGGCAACCTTGATCACCGAATGGCCCGCTTCGAGCAGCCGGGCGGCCATCGCGAAGTCGCCGACCACCGCATGCCCCGGGGCCACGTGCCGGTTGCGGCAGATCATGACCTTTTCCCGGGCGAGGTCCTGAAGCACGCTGCCCGCGCCGACCAACTCACCGTAGTAGTCCGCAGGGTTCACGATCAGGGCGTGACCGGTTCCGCCGGTCTGCTCGATCTCCTCGAAGGCGGCGAGTACGCCCGCGGTGTACGAGTCCTTGTAGGGCAGCGGTGCCACATCGGGGTTGTCCAGCAGGTCTCGGGTGAGTGCCAGGTTCTCCGCGGTGCCGAGGCGGACCATCAGGCGGCGGTCGATGAAGGACGCCAGGGCCTCCGGTTCCTTGGCAAGGTCTTCCGGTATCTGCACCCATCCGGTGATCGGCCGCACACCGTACTCGGCCACTGAAAACCGGAACGCGGCCTCACGCAGCCTGCGTTCCGGCGACGCCTCGTCCGCGCCCGGCCGGTTCTCGAACCACGACCGGACCGTGCCGGTGGCGGCGCGCTGCTTGCGGAAGAGGTTGCGTACGGTCAGGCGCGGCCGGTCGTTCGTGGGCTGGAAGGCGTCGCTGAGCGTGAAGTCGAAGTCGACCTGGGCGTGTTCGGGGTCGGTCAGGAAGGCTTGGGCGAACCGCTCGCCGGGCGTGTCGGTCATGGTGAGGGGCTCCTGTGGTGGCCGGTTCGACGGATCAGAGGGCGTGTTCGATGAGCCGTTCGTAGTACGGAAGGTGATGCTCGTAGTAGCCGCGCAGGCGCTCGTCGTTCTCGACGGTGACCGGGTACTTCTTCTCGGGCAGCCGGAAGCCGGCGCTGGCGATGGCGTCGAGGTGCCAGCGCCGGTTCTGCTGCCATTCGGCGCGCTCGCCCGGCTGCCAGGTCAGGGCTTTCGGAAGATAGGGCAGGCCGACGGCGGCGCAGTACGCCTCGACCACGGGGGCAGGGTCCTCGAGCAGCCGCTCGGTACTGATGACCACGGGGCGATCGCCGGTGGTCTTCCAGGCCAGCTCGAAGAGGGCGTACTGATGCTCGTAGCCGACCTCGTGGCAGGCCAACTCGGGCTTGACCGCGTGGTGGGAGGCGATCGTGCGGGCCGGCTCGCGGACGATGAAGGTGTGCCGGAAGCCGGCGATGGCCTCGGGGTGGTCGAAAAGATACTGGTAGTGGTACTCAAGGGTGTCCTTGAAGAACACCGGGCCTTTGGTGCCGAGTTCTGTCAGACGGTCCAGCAGCTCGCCGGTCGTACGGACGGTCGTCGTTCCGCCGTCCGTACCGGGGAGTTCCACCTGGCCGTGGTCGGTGAGCAGCACCAGGGGCTCGTGCACGACGGTGACGTCCCCGCGCTCGGCCATCATGCGCAGGAACGCGGTGGAGACCGCCCGGGGGTGTGCCCACATCGCGATGACGCTCACATCGACCACCCCGTCGGCCGGCGGTCCCAGCGGTGGCCGCGCAACTCGTCCAGGAGCGCGGGGGCGAGGGGCTGCTTCCCGGCGGCGCCAAGGTTGGCGCGGACGTGCGCGGGCTTGCGCATGCCGGGGATGACGGTGCTCACGGCGGGGTGGTGCAGGATGAACCGGAGGGCGAGTTCGGGTAGTTCCATGCCCTCGGGCAGCGACTTCTTCAGCCGCTCCGCCCGGTCGACCGTGGGACCCAGGTTCTCCGGGCCGAAGTAGACGGAACGCCAGTCCTCCTCGGGGAAGACCGTGTCGCGGGTGAGCGTCCCGGTGAGTCCGCCCTCGTCGAAGGGGACGCGGGCGATGATGCCGATGCCGTCGCGCTGGGCCCGTTCGAAGAGCTCGTCCTCGGGAGCCTGGTCGAAGATGTTGTAGATGACCTGGATGACGTCGACGAGTCCGGTGTCGAGCGCGCGCAGACAGTTGGCCGGCTCCCAACGGTTCACGCTGAGGCCGAATCCCTCGATGACGCCCTCGGCCTTGAGGTCGGCGATGACCTGCTGCCAGCGCTCGTCGCCGCTCCAGCGGTCCTCCCAGACATGGAACTGCAGCAGGTCGATCCGGTCCGTGCCGAGGTTCTCCAGGCTGCGGTGGACGTACTCGCGGATGTGATGGGCCGGGAACACGTCGTCGAGCGTGTCGTTCGGGCGCGGGGGCCATTCCCGGTTGAGCGGCGGGACCTTGGTGGCGGTGTACAGGCGTCGGCCGCTGTGTCTGCGCAGCAGCGCGCCCAGCATCTGCTCGCTGACGCCGCGGCCGTAGACCCAGGCGGTGTCGAAGAAGGTGCAGCCCAGGTCGACGGCGAGATCAAGGCAGTCCGGTGCCACGTCGTAGTCCCAGCCGGTGAACCCTCCGGGTCCGCCGCCGATGCCCCACATTCCGTAGCCGATCTCGCTGACCTGCCAGCCGAGTCGGCCCATCGTTCGGTAGTGCACGGATTTCCTCTCGTTCCCTGCGCTCAGGCGATGAGTGTGCTGTGGTACGCGGCGATCGCTGCTGCCAGCGGCCGCTCGGTCAGACCGTGCCGCGCCTCGAGTGCGGCACAGGAATCACGGGTGAACAGGGCGGGGTTGTCGGCGAGCAGCCGGCCGAACTCCGGCAGGCCGTCGGTACCGGTGACGGGCAGCGCCGTGAGCAGCGCGTGCAGCACGGCCACGGCCGAGTCCTGTTCGCGGTCCGCCACCGCGCTCAGCGCGGCCATGAACTCGGCCGGCGAAACGGACCGGAACGTGTCCGCCGGGCCTGCGCCGGCGAGGCCGGTCGCGGTGAAGTCGACGCTGCCCGCGCGGAATATGTGGTGAACCGCCGTGGCATCCGGCTCCAGCAGTCCGCAGACCAGTCGTTCCGCGGCGAAGTCGACGGGTGTGTAGTCGGAGTACATGGGCACGGAGGGTCGCATCTGCAGCCGGTGGAAGGCCGAGAGCAGCAGATGGGTCAGCGCCTTCCGGTTGGGTACGCCGTTGTCGGCGGCGGGCATCACCTCGCCCAGCCGGTAGACGGTGACGCAGGCACCGAGCTGCCGGGCCTCCAGCAGCATCCGCTCGGCCACCCATTTGGACCTGCTGTAGCCGCTCGTGGGAGCCGGCGCGTCCGACACGTCGAAGTCCTCACCCAGGGGCCGGTCCGACCGGACGGCGTGGTGGTCGAGGACTCCGAGGGTGGAGACGTGGTGGAGGGGTTTCGGTCGTCCGGTCAGCGCGAAGCGGAGCACCTCCGCCGTGCCGCGCACATTGGCCGGGCGGTGTGCCCGGTAGTCGAGCAGGAAGTTGACCAACGCCGCGATGTTCAGGACGGCGTCGCAGTCCACCGTCAGGCGGTCCCAGGTTTCCCGCGTCCAGCCGAACAGCGGTTCACCGAGGTCGCCGCGGTACACCTCGAGACGTCCGGCGAGCGACTCGTCCCACAGCCCCTGGGCCCGCAGGGTGTGTACGACCCGGTCCCGGGCATGTGTGTCGTCGCGTCCCCGTACCAGACAGATCACTCGTGCTTCGGTCGCGGCGAGGAGCCGGTGCACGGTCCGTGCGCCGACGAAACCGGCACCACCGGTGACCAGGACGGTGCCCGGCGGCGCCGTGGTGGTCCGGCCTGCTGCCGCCCTGGCGAGCTCCGCCAGCCCCGCGTCGAGTGCGGCGTCCCGTTCCATCAGCGCCACGATGTCCGTCTCCTGACCGGCCTCCGGGGCGCTTCCGGACAGCGCCGCGGCCAGCGCGGCAGGGGTGCGGTGCCGGTACAGGTCGGAGATGCCCGACTGCACGCCGAGTTCGTCCCGGATACGGATGGCGGCGCTGAGCGCGGACAGCGAGTCGCCGCCCTGGGCGAGGAAGTCGTCGTGGACGCCGAAGTGCGGCAGGCCGAGCACACCGCACAGCACCTGCGCGATGCGCTCCTCGAGCGCGTGGTGTGCCGCGGGTCTGGTCTCGGATTCGAGCTTCTCCTCGACGAGGCCGCGCAGCGTGCCGAGGTCGACCTTGCCGTTATCGGTGAGTGGCAGGGACTGCAGTACGAAGCAGTGCTGCGGCACCTGGACCCGGGGCAGTCGGGCGGCCAGATGGGCCCGGAGCACGACCGGAGTCGTCTCCTCCGCCGCCGCGGCGACCACCAGCCGGTTGCGTCCCGCCCGGCGCACGGTCAGCGCCTTCGCCTGGACGACACCGGGGCAGCCCTCGGCGGTGGTCTCGATCTCGGCGAGTTCGATACGGACGCCGTCCACCTTGGTCTGCCGGTCACGGCGTCCTATGAAGCGCAGCAGGCCTTCTTCGTCGTACCAGCCGAGGTCACCTGTGCGGTACAGGCGCTCGCCCGGGACGGCCGGGAACGGGTTGGGAACGAAGGCCTCCGCCGTGAGCTCCGGATCGCCCAGGTATCCGGCCCCGATGCAGGCGCCGCCGATCAGGATCTCACCGCTGCTGCCGGGCGGGAGCGGGCGCAGTTCCTCGTCGGTGACGACGGCGTAGCAGTTGTCGATCGGCCGTCCGAGCGGGATGCGGTCGCCCTCGCTGCCCTCGATCCGATGGAAGACCATGCCGATCGAGGCTTCGGAGGGACCGTATCCGTTGGAGATCTCGAGGCCGGGGACCAGGGCCCGCAGCCGGTGCACGGCATGGGGGATGATCTCTTCGCCGCCCACCACCAGATGCCGCAGCGAGGCGACCTTGGCCACGGATTCCGGGACGGCCTCGAGCAGGGTGACGAGCATGCCGAGGATCGCCGGGACGAAGTCGGTGACCGTCACCCGGTACCGGTCGATGGTCTCGACGGTCCGCTCCAGGTCGAGAAACTCGCCCGGCTCGGGAATGACCGTGCAGCCACCGGTGGTCAGCGGCCACAGCAATTGCCAGATGGCCGAGTCGAAGGTGTGCCGGCTGTTCTGCAACACCACCTCTTCGCCGTTGGCCCGGAAGTGCCGGGACATGAAGCGGAACCGGTTGGTCAGCCCACCGTGCAGATTGACGGCGCATTTGGGGGTGCCGGTCGTGCCCGAGGTGAAGACACCGTAGACGGGCTGGTCGGGGCCCGGCAGCAGGCCGGGGCGGTGTGTGCTCGGCGTGATGTCCCTCACCGACACGACACGAACCGGCAGTTCGGTACGCACGGCGCTACCCGAGGTCAGCACCAGCTTGGGGGACAGTACTTCCAGGACCGCGCGCAGCCGTTCCTCGGGCCAGGCCGGGTCACAGAGGGTGAACACCGCGCCGATCTTCATCAACGCCACCATGCACAGCGGCAGTTCCTCACAGTTGCCGATCACGACGGGCACCATGTCGCCGGCGCCCAGCCCGGCCGCCGTCAGCTCCGCGGCAAGCCCGTTGGCCAGGGCGTCGAACTCCGCATAGGTCAGGATCGTCTCCGTCGCCGACCGGTGGACGATGGCCGGGCGATGGGGGGTTCGATCGGTCTGGTCCTCGATGAGAGCGGCCACTGGCCGGTACGGACCGTGATCGACGGCGCTGCCGGCGAACTGCCAGATCGCTTCCGACATATCTTCTGGACTCTCTGCTGGTGAGGGGCGGGGTCACTGGAGAGGCTGTCCGTAGTCCCGGGCTGGGGTGGCGCCCAGGACTACGGAGGTGAGCTCGGGCGGCGGTGCTTCCTCCACGGCGAGCGCCGCGAGCAGCGCTCCTGCCGCCGGGGCGGTCTGGATGCCGTATCCGCTGAGGCCGGCGAGCCAGCAGAAACCGGGCTCGGCCGGGTCCGGTCCGACGACGGGCGTGTCGTCGGCGGACGCGGTGCGCAGCCCCGCCCAGGCATGGCTGATGTGCCGGATGCGCAGGGTGGTCACCGCTTCCAGGCGCTCGACCGCCAAAGCGACACCGAGGTCGTCAGGCCGTACGTCCCCCGGCGGGGCGGGCTCGGCGTCCACCGGGGAGAGCAGCAGACCGCCCGGCTCCGGCTTGGCGTAGAAGGTGTCCGCCACATCGCAGACCATGGGCCAGGCGGTGGCATCGACTCCGGGTGGGAGTTTGGCGATCGCCGCGGTACGGCGGCGGGGCACCAGTCCGGCTGGGCGGACGTCGGCCAGCCGGGCGATCTCGTCCGCCCAGGCTCCGGCGGCGTTCACCACGACGGGTGCGCTGAACTCCCCCGCCGTGGTGTCCGCGTACCAGCGGCCGTGCCGCCGGTTCAGTCCGCGGACCCGGGCGTCGGTGACCACGGTGCCGCCCGAGGAACGCAGCCCGCGCAGAAAGCCCTGGTGGGCCGCGTCCACATCGATGTCGCAGGCTCCGGGTCTGTGCAGGACACGGCCGAAGGTGCCGGGCCACAGCACCGGGCACAGGCGCAGTGTCTGGGCTCGGTCCAGCTCGACGACGGGCTGGGGGGCGCTCGCTCCCGCTTCCTTCGCGGCCTCGAACTGCTCGGCCGTTCCGGGGGTTTCGAGTGCGAGCACCCCGCGCGGGGTGAGCAGCGGGGCGGCCGCGAATCCTGGCGGCGGGGTCTCGTAGAAGGCGCGTGAGGTACGCGTCAGGGATCGGACGCAGTCGTTTCCGTAGTACTCGGAGAACAGGGCCGCGGAGCGTCCGGTCGAGTGCAGGCCCGGTGTCCGCTCGGCCTCCAGCAGTGTCACCGTGCCGCGCAGGCCGAGGAAGTAGCCGGCCGCGGCACCGGCGATGCCGCCCCCGATGACGAGGAAGTCGCTCATGTGGCCATCCGTTCCTTCCCGGGCACGGTGACGAGCGCCACCAGCAGCGCGAGCGCGGTGATCGCGGCGGCCACCACGAACCCGCGGGACGCGCCGGTGGACAGGGCCTCCCCGGCAGGGGTGCCGGGGGCGGCCGAGGCGACCGCCGACCAGACGACCGTGCCGAGTACCGCGAGCCCTGTCGCGCCGCCTATCTGGCGGGCCATGCTGAACAGTCCGGAGGCGGCACCGGAGTCCTCGTCGGCGACCTTCGCGAGGGCCGAAAGCGTCAACGGCACGCCGGTGACGCCGAGTCCGGCATACGTGAGCACGGTCGGCACGAGCATCCCGCTCGCGTAGCCGGCCGAGTCACCGATCCGGGAGAGCCACAGCATCCCGGCCGCCGAGGTCAGCAGACCGCAGCAGACCAGGGTCCGGGCACCGAACCGTGCGAAGAGCCAGGAGCTGGTCTTCGCCCCCAGGACCAGCAGGCAGGTCAGCGGAATGTAGACGAGGGCGGTGTGCAGCGCGCTGTAGTGCCAGACCTGCTGCAGGAAGAGCGTGAGGAAGAAGAAAATGCCGAACATGGCGGTGCCGGTGAGCGCGAGTACGGCGTAGACACCGACGCGGGTGCGGTCGGCGAACAGCCGCAGCGGCACCAGAGGCTGCCGGCTGCGCCGCTCGACCATCACGAACGCCGGCGTCAGAACGGCTGCGGCACCGAGTGCGGCGAGCACACGCCAGGAGGACCAGTTGCCGCCGCCCTGCGCGCCGTCGATCAGTCCGTACACCAGGAGCAGCGCGGCCAGTGTGCCGGTGAGTGCCCCGGCCGCGTCGAACGCGCCACGCCGCCGGGGCGTTTCGGGTATCACCTGCCGGGTGGCCGCGATGACCGCCAGCCCGATCGGGACGTTCACGAAGAACACCCAGCGCCAGGACAGATAGGCGGCGATCAGTCCGCCCGCCAGGATGCCCACGCCGCCGCCCGCTGTGGCCGTCGCCGTGTACCAGCCCACTGCCCGGTTGCGTTCCGGGCCCTCGGGGAAGGTCACCGCGATGAGTGACAGAGCGGCCGGTGAGGCCGCGGCGGCGCCCATGCCTTGCAGGATGCGGCACACGGTGAGCAGCCAGGGCTCCGCGGCGAACCCGCCCAGCAGCGAGGCGGCGGTGAACAGCGCCACTCCGGCGGTGAACATCCGCCGCCTGCCGAGGATGTCGCCGGCCCGGCCGCCCAGCATCAGCAGGCCGCCGAAGGCGATCGAGTACGAGGCGACGACCCACTCCAGGTGCGAGCCGCTCAGCCGCAGCGAGTGCTGAATGCTGGGCAGCACGACATTGACGATGGTGGCGTCGAGCAGAAACATCAACTGGGCCGCGGAGATGACCGCGAGTGCGACGGTTCGCCGCTGACCGCCCTCCCGGCGTTCCGGGGTGCCGACAGCGGACTGGCTCGACGCCGTCACCGGCGTGCGGCGTATTCGATCTCAAGACGCTCGCGCAGCGGCTGCCGCAGCACCTTGCCCAGGGAGTTCTTGGGAAGTTCCCATACGAACTGGACCCGGTCGGGCCACAGCACCTGGGCCATCCGTTCCTCGGCCAGATGGGCGTGCAGCGCCTCGAGGGTGATCGGCTCCCCTTCCGGCACCACCACGGCGCAGACGAGCTCCGCGCCGACGACGGCGGGATCGGGGTAGCCGATCAGCGCCACGTCCTTGATGCCGGGGTGCCGGGTCAGAACTGATTCGACCTCGAGCGTGGAGATCTTCTGGCCGCTGGCCCGGGCGATCTGGTCCGCCCGTCGGCCGGTGATCCGGATGCCGCCGCGGCCGTCCTCCCGGGCCAGGTCGCCGGTGTCGAACCAGCCGTCCTCGTCCAGGCAGGCCAGATAGACATCACGCTGGCCGAGATAGCCGAGGCACTGGGAGGCTCCACGCACCAGCAGCCGTCCCACCTCGCCCGGCTTGGCGTCGACGCGGATCCCCATCGACGGTTCCGCGCGACCGTCGCTGTTGCCGGCCCAGCCTTCCGGGTCGTCCGGCCTGGTGACGGTGACCGCGCCGTTCTCGGTCATCCCCCACAGGGCTCGCACCGGGATGTCGAAGACCTCTCGCATCTGTGCGATGAGCTGCGGTTGGATCGGCGCGGAGCCGGACACGATCTGCACCACGCTGGAGGTGTCGCGCGGCTCCTTCGCCTGTACGGCGAGCATGTCCACGAGATAGACGGGTGAGGCGTACGCCCAGGTGACGCGGTGCTCGGCGATGATGTCGAGGAACAGCTCCATGTCCCGGTTGGCCTCCTGCAGGATGCAGGTCGCGCCCAGCAGCAGCGGCATGTAGCAGGCGTAGGTCAGGCCCGCCATGTGGGTCGTGTAGTTCGGTATGGAGATGACGTCGTCGCCGGTGACCCCGTGCGGCACGCTGACCGCGAGCACCGCCGCGTGCAGCGTGTTCTGGGTGTGCACGACACCCTTCATCCGGCCGGTCGTACCGGAGGTGTAGAGCAGCAGTGACGGGTCGTCCGGGCCGAGCCGGTCCGCCGGGTCGACCTGTCGGCGCTCCTCCCAGGGTGTATGCACGAAGAACTCGTCGAAGTCGACCGCACCGGTGGCCGCCGCATCGCCGATCACCACACGGTGGGCGAGGGAGTCCGGTGCCGCGTCGGCCAGACGGGCACCGTAGTCGGCGTCGTTGAAGCGGTCGACGGTCACGCAGACCTTCGCCTTGCTCTCCTGCAGCACGAAGGCCAGTTCACGGACGTCGAGCACGGGTATGACGGGCGAGGCGACGGCGCCGAGGCGGTGGCAGGCGAGGTAGAGCGGGGTGAGCACCCAGCGGTTCGGCAGGTAGAGAGCCACCACATCGCCTCGAGTGACGCCCAGTTCGGCGAGCGCGGCGGCGAACCGTTCGACATACTTCAGGAGTTCGGTGTAGGAGACGGTTCGAGCCGGCCCCCGCCCCTCGTAGGCGATGAGCGCCGGATGACCACCTTTGGTGCGGGCGGATTCGGCGAGATCGTCGAGGAAAGTCGTCTCCCGCCACCAACCTTGGGCCCGATAGTGATCGGCCTGTTCGGGCTCCGGCCGGACCAGCGTCTCCCACATCCCCACGACAACACCCTTCGCACTCGAGAGCGAATCTGGCTGCCGAGCCTAGATGATGATGTCGTGGCCACGGTAGGCCTGAACTCGGAATTCCGGTTCGGTTATTCGACCCTGCACGATTTAATGCCGCATGAAATCCGACAGACTGCCCCATCATCGACAAGTTCTCCTCAAGGTTCCCCAGTCGGCATGACACTTGACAGCCGCGATGCTCCCGGCGAGGCTTCATCAAAATTCTGATCTCTGTGCGGCATGTATCCGCGTCCTTGGGGGCAGTGTGAAGATTGGCTTGCTGGGCTGGGACTACTCCGGCATTGACCCCGACGGCCCGGCCCTGACGGAATTCGGGCGCGAGCGCGGGCATGAGATGAGTTTCTTCACCCTTGAAGAAATCACCTATCGCTCAGGCACGAATGGCATCGAGATGAGCCTCGGCGGCGAGCCGGCGGCATCCTTCGACGCGGTCATCAACCGCTCCAAGCTCTACGGCGACGACTGGCAGGACCGCGTTGAGCGGCTGAGCATGCTGAGCAACGTCTCCGGCCTGCGGCTCTTCGACCCCGCGGACGCCTGGTCGACCGGGTACAGCAAGTTCCTGATGGCCCAGCGGCTGGCCGCGGCCGGAATCCCCGTACCGCCCATCCGGTCGGCCGTCACCCTTGCCGATGTCGAGGCCGCGTACGAGGAGTGGGGGCCCCTCGTCCTGAAGCCGTCCTTCGGTTACCGCGCCCAGGATGTGGAGCGGATAGCCGACCTCGCGGCGGACAAGGCGGTCGCGGAGGACCTGCTGTCCCGGTACCCCACCCTGGTCTGCCAGCCCTACTACTCGACCGCGGGCGGCGAGTACCGCATCACCGTGGCGGGAACCGCAACGCCTCTGAACACCCTCAAGCTCCCGGCCGCCGGCTCCTGGCGCTGCAAGACCATGGAGGGGTCGAGTTTCGAGCGGCTCGACGCACCGGACGAGCTGGTCGAACTCTCCCTGCGCGCCACCCGTGCCATGGGCCTGACCCTCGCCGGTCTCGACATCCTTCCGCATGACGGCGGTTACCTGGTCCTCGAGGTGAACCCCGTCCCCGGCTTCCTCGGCCTGATGGGGAAGGAGCAGCACCGGCAGGTACTCGGTGGAGTCTTCGACTGGGTCGAGGCACGCACGGCGGAGTAGGCCGTCTCCCGTACGCCGGACCGGGCCCGGCCGACAATGTGTCGGCCCGCGGCCCGTCCGGCGTTTCAGGACGGAAACCACGCACCGTCCGGCGTTGCCGGTCACCTCGGGTGACCGGCCCGGCTCCCCGGGCGCTGCTGATGCATCGAGGTGAGGAACGGCGCCGCGTACACCGCTGCGTCCACCGGCGCCTCGCAGATGAGGTGCCCCGCGAGACGGCGCTCCGCCGGGTCGGTCTGGTCGGCGTAGCCCAGGATCAGTGTCGGGTCGTTCAAGGCGGCCAGGCTCAGGACGAGATCCGCCTCGTCGGTGCCCTGCGGGTCGGCGAAGTCCTGCGAGGGGACGGCCCGGAACCCCAGGTCGGTCTTGAAGACCAGCAGCCCCGGCCGGGTGAGATGTCCGAGCAGATTGGGCTCGTTCCCCAGCGTCGCACGCGTGTACCCCTTGGCACGCGCGATGTCCATCGCCGCTGGGTACAGGGCGCGGGCCAGGCTGACCTTGCGCCATTCCGCGCTGACGGCCGAGAAGCGCAGCACGGCAGTGTCGGCGGCGGGACACTCCAGCACGAGGGTGCCTCCGACCAGCTCGTCCCGTTCGAAGGCGAACACACCGAAGAACTTGTCCGGCCCGTGCAGGACGACGTCCCGGTACTGGAGGGCGAAGGGGACGCCGAACGGCATGTCGCCGACCCGTTCCTCGTACAGCTTCAGAAAAGCGTCGAGTGTGTACTCGGACACCGGCTCCTCGGTCACCTGGCGCAGACGGGCCGCCTCCGCCCGCCGCCGGGCCCTGTGGATGTCCTTGCGACCCCTGCGTTCCAGCCGTGCCATGAACTCCGCTTCGTCCGACCCGAGTTCGGCCGCCCAGGTCACCGTGGTGGGTTTGCGGACGAACCCCCGGGCGGCGAGATGGGCCCAGCAGACGGCCGGGGGCTGGGGCATCCGGACCACGTCGATGTGCTCCGGCGCCCGAGTCCACGGCTCGTCGGCCAGCTCGTCCGGCCCGATCAGGGCAACCCTCAGACCGTAGAGATCCCGGATCTCCATGCTTCCGCTCAGACGCCCGTCGGCTCGGCGCCGGCCAGGCACTCCGCGAAGCAGTTGAGCGCGGCGGACCAGTGCTGGGAGTACTCCGCGACCAGGTTCTCGAACTCGGCCGCCTCCGCTTCGGTCACGACCAGGGTGGTCATACCGGTCTCGTCATCGCTGACCTGGGCCGCGTGGCTGGTCTCCGCCTTGATGTGGGAGTCGATCCAGGCGAACTGCTCGTTCGCGGTGAAGACCTTTTCGCCGTTCGCCAGCACCTTGGCGTACATCCGCCGGAATCCCACCGCGATGTCCAGCGCGATGGTCTCCACCACCCGCAGCTGCACCGCAGCACCCAGCGGCTCGGTGGCCAGCCGGTCCATATCGTCCAGCAACTCACGAATGGCCGGCGGTATGACCTGCGCTTCCCGCTGCCCGTCCTCGTCGACGTGCTCCTTCAGCGGGTTGAGGATGGTGTCCTCCCACCAGACGTAGTGGATGCCGGCCGGGCCGCTCGGAGCCACCTCGCGGAATTCGGGGGCCGCGTTGTCCAGGTCGTCACCGATCACCCGGTACACGGTCTGGAAGGCACTGAGCAGGTCACGCGTGGGCGCGTCCTGGGCCGAGAAGGCACGCGCGGTGACTCCCAGGCCCGCGAGGGTGGTGAACATGAAGCTCTTGGTCATCGCCCGCCACCACACCGCGATGGTGAGCCCGGCCTGCGGGGTCACCGACTCGACGTTCCGCGCGGTACCGAAGAACGGGTTGTCCGCGCGCCGCAGCAGCGCTTTGTCGATCTCCGACTCCACGCGCTCGTCAAGCTCTTTCCGGGCAGCACTGGAAAGCTCTACGACAGTCACGATCACTCCAGGAAAAGTACGGGGGGTGGTGTACTAAACGCCCAGCTTCGCCTTGACCTCGGCGAAATAAGGGATGTGGCGGTAATCGCGGGCCACCGGATCGTAGTCCGTGTACAGATTGGTGAATTCGAGAAGCCGCTTCTGAACAGATTCCACTGGCTCCTCATGGATCCTGCGCTCGATGTCCTGAATCTCGGCGAGGAAAGCGGCCAGGATCTCGTGAATCCGGCGACCCAGGTGGATCAGTCCCGACTCGATCCGGATGCCGTCGTGCCGGGCCAGATAGTTGAAGAGCAACTGTGAGGCCACCGCGTCGTAATTGGGCCGCGGAATACCCTCGACCGCGTAACGCAACAGCCGCTCGGACAACACGAACTCGTAGGCGCGGCGCGCCTCTTCCTGCGGAAGCTTGTCGTCCGTGAGCAGTACCAGCATGCCGGAGACGTCGACCCGCAGCTCCTCAAGACCGGCCAACGGCTTGGCCTTCTTGGCCGGGAGGAAGTCGGGTATCGGCATGTCGCCCTGCCGGTGATGGTATTCGTGCAACCGCACCCACCAGGACGACGCCTGCTCGACCTGCTGAGGCGTCGCGTTCTGAATGAGGGGGAAGCTGCCCGGGGCCATCACCGCGTCGATCATCTTCTGGGTGACCCGCTGGTGCCGCTCGACGAACTTGTCGATGAAGTAGAAGATCAGGTCGTCCGGCTCCTGGACGCCGTCGATGTGATTCTCCGGGAAGAGTGCCACGACGACGCGGGATCCGAACCCGGCGGACCGGCCGGTGATGTTGACCGGCATCGTGTTGCTCGCATACCGCTCGGCGAGGTGCGGGTCGGTCGGCAGCGTCTCATAGGTGAGGTAGTCCAGCGAGAGCCGCGGGAAGTACGAGGCGTTGAACAGCGAAAAGATGTGGTTGTCCCGGCGGGTGTTGATGTGCTCCTTGGTGGCCTGGAGCCGACTGCCGGGGGTGAAGGAACGGATGTCCTCGAGGAACGCCTGGACCACGGGCTGCGCCCGGAGGTGACGGGAGCCCTCGAGCCGACGGGCCAGCTTCTGCAAGTGGTCCGGCTCGCAATACGACGACCGCTCTGGGAGGTCTTGCCTCACTTCGTCGGTCTCGACGAAC
Organism: Streptomyces sp. NPDC001020; assembly: GCF_053599115.1. Classification (NCBI taxonomy): domain Bacteria; kingdom Bacillati; phylum Actinomycetota; class Actinomycetes; order Kitasatosporales; family Streptomycetaceae; genus Streptomyces; species Streptomyces sp. NPDC001020. The sequence continues at coordinate 109,688 of NZ_JBSFLQ010000025.1, forward strand.
ACCGAGTCCATGTCTTTCATCGCATCGCCTCCCAGGGGGCAGGCGCACCACAGCCGACCACGGGTAAGTGGTCGGCTGCAGCACGAAGTTGTCAGACCTGATCACAGTAGATCGCGAGTGATCAGGATGGAGCTTAACCCTGTGATGCGGGAACTGACTAGGCACGATTGAAACTGATCAACATCGACCGCTCCGACCCCAACTCCCGCTGCTAAATACGGAATTACACCGTCCACCTGGGCGAGCTCTCCGTGTCCGGCCCAGCGCTTGATGGTCGCGACGAGGGCCGTGCCGTGACAGCCGGCCTGGTTCACTCGCGTGCAGCGGGACAGCCCTTAACGGTGTTCGGGGTTTTCGTAGTCGTGGCGGCAGCCTGCGTCCCAGGCGGTGCGCTGGTTGCCGTAGGCGGGGATGCCGCCCAGGTCCTTCAACATGCGGGCCAGGTGCAGCAGGTTCCAGGTCATGAAGGTGGTGTTGCGGTTGGTGAAGTCGTTCTCCGGACCGCCGGAGCCTGGGTCGAGGTAGGAGGGGCCGGGGCCCGCTTCTCCGATCCACCCGGCGTCCGCCTGCGGCGGGATCGTGTATCCCAGGTGCTGCAAGCTGTAGAGGACGTTCATGGCACAGTGCTTGACACCGTCCTCGTTGCCCGTGATCAGGCAGCCGCCGATCCGTCCGTAGTAGGCGTACTGCCCCGCTTCGTTGAGCAGGCTGGAGCAGGCGTAGAGGCGTTCGATGACCTGCTTCATCACGGAGCTGTTGTCACCGAGCCAGATCGGGCCGGCCAGCACCAGGATGTCCGCCGCGAGTACCTGCTCGTAGAGGCTGGGCCACGCGTCTGTCGCCCAACCGTGCTCGGTCATGTCCGGCCACACACCGGTGGCGATGTCGTGGTCCACGGCCCGCACCACATCGACCTGCACTCCCTGCGCGTCCATGATGGTGGTGCTGCGGTCGATCAGCCCCTGGGTGTTGCTGCGCTCCGGTGACCGCTTGAGGGTGCAGTTGATCACCAGCGCCCGCAGGTCGTCGTATCGGGCGGGTGGTACACCAGGGATGGGTGACGAAGCGGTCACATGGTCCTCCCAGAGCCTGTCTGCCGTGTCCTGAACGGCAGCGCGTCCATGTCCAGCGTGTGGCCGGGCCTGGGGCGACACCATCGTGCGGCGTCCAAATGGCCCCTGGGGTGCCGGAGCGCCGGGGGGAGAACCACTGCCCGTCGCAGGCCCCTGTGCGGCGACCCCATCGCCTTCGTGGATGGTGACCCCGGTCATCAGCCGCAGCAACCGCCGCCCTCCGACTGTGCCGTGTCTGCGGCCTGTACTGCAGCCGAGGCGCTGCCGATCTGGACCAGCGCGGGCGTGGGTGTGCAACAGCCACCGGACGCCTGGCCAACCTCGGGAGCGTCGAAGAGTCCTGCGCCGCCACACACTCCGGTCTCGGGGAGGGTGAGTTCGACGCGGTCGGCGGACTCCAGGTCGCCGGCGATCGCGGCGACGACAGAGCGGACCTGCTCGTAGCCGGTCATCGCCAGGAAGGTCGGGGCGCGGCCGTAGGACTTCATGCCGACCAGGTAGATGCCCTGTTCGGGGTGAGCGAGCTCGCGGTGGCCGTGCGGGTAGACGGTGCCGCAGGAGTGCTGGTTGGGGTCGATCAGCGGGGCGAGCTCGACGGGGGCCTGGAGGCGCTCGTCGAGGCCCAGGCGGATCTCGGAGAGAAAGGACAGGTCGGGGCGGAAGCCGGTCAACACGATGACCTCGTCGACCGGCTCCAGGTGGCGGCCGTCCTCGGCGGCCAGGACCAGGCGGCCATCGGCGTCGCGCTCGATGGCCTCGACGCGGAAGCCGGTGACCGCGTCCGCGTAGCCGTCATCGACGGCGGCCTTGGCCGCGAGGCCGAGAGCGCCTCGGGCAGGCAGCTGGTCGGCGGTGCCACCGCCGAAGGTTGAGCCGGAGATGCCGCGGCGCAGGATCCAGACCGCCCTTGTGCCGGTGCCGTCGTCGGACTTGGCGAGGTCGGCGAGGTAGGCGAGCGCGGTGAAGCCGGAGGCGCCGGAGCCGATGACCGCGGTGCGCTTGCCCGCGTACCGGACGCGGACGGCCGGATCCTTGAAGTCGGGGACGCGGTAGCTGATCCGGTCGGCCGCCGCCTTCTCCCCGAGGGCGGGCAGGCCGCTGCCGCCCGCGGGGCCGGGGGTGGTCCATGTGCCAGAGGCATCGATCACGGCGCGGGCGAAGAGGCGTTCCTCGCGCCCGTCGGCGTGGGCGACGTGGACGACGAAGGGCTGGGCTTCACGGTCGGCGTCGACGATCCGATCCCGGCCGGCGCGGGAGACGCCGGTCACCCGGGCGCTGGTGCGGACACGCTCGCCGAGGACGTCAGCGAGGGGCTGGAGGTAGAGCTCGACCCACTCGCCGCCGGACGGGTAGCCGGCCGCGTCCGGCTTGGTCCAGCCGGTCGGGGCGAGGAGCTTCTCGGCTGCCGGGTCGACAATCTCACCCCAAGTGGAGAACAGCCGCACGTGCGCCCACTCGCGCACCGTCGCACCGGCGGCGTCACCGGCTTCCAGCACCAAAGGCTCGATACCGCGCTCGACCAAGTGGGCGGCGGCAGCCAAACCGGCGGGTCCGGCTCCGATGACCACGACGGGCAGATCGGTGGTGGCGGGCACGTTCACGGCGGCTCCTTGCATGTTTCGACATTTGTCGATGGGTTGTGCTGCCAGCATTGCGTGCGTTTCGATAAACGTCAACATAGACATCCATCGAACCCGCAACTCCTCGCGTTGCATGACGCCTGGCGACTCATCTCGCTCGCGACCGAGCGATTCACCGCTGGCCTTGGTGCTTTGATATATGTCAACATAGATACATGTCGAACACCGAGGTGCTACTGCCGCTGGTCGAACCCGAGACTGCCGATACGGTGGCGCCGTGCTGCCCGCCGCTCAGCGAGCGCCCACTCTCCGCGGAGGAGGCCGAGACGGCCGCGCGGATGTTCAAGGCACTGGGCGACCCGGTACGGCTGCGCCTGTTCTCCGCCGTGGCCTCCCATGAGGGCGGAGAGGCGTGTGTGTGCGACATCTCCGACGTCGGCGTCTCCCAGCCGACCGTCTCCCACCACCTGAAGAAGCTGAAAGAGGCCGGGCTGCTGACCTCCGAGCGACGCGGCACCTGGGTGTACTACCGGGTCGAGCCCTCCGTTCTGGCCGCGATGGGCAAGCTGCTGGCCTTCGCGCCGACCGCGGCCTGACAACGACCGGGAACGAAAGAGCACGCGACCGTGTCCAGCTCGAACAATGTGACCATCGCGCCGATGGCCACCGCGCACGCCGCCGAGGTCCTGGCGATCTACCAGGCAGGGATCGACGAGGGAGACGCCACCTTCGAGACGACGGCCCCGACCTGGCAGGCGTTCGACGCCGCGAAGCTGGCCGAGCACCGCTTCGTCGCTCTCGACGAGCGTGAGGCGGTACTCGGCTGGGTCGCCGTCACCAAGGTCTCCGCCCGCCGCGCCTACGCCGGCGTCGTCGAACACTCCGTCTACATCCACCCCGACGCCCGGGGCCGCGGAGTGGCCGCAACGCTCCTCAAGGCACTGATCGACTCCACGGAGGCGGCCGGGATCTGGACCATCCAGTCCAGCGTCTTCCCCGAGAACACCGCCAGCATCGCCCTGCACCAACGGGCAGGCTTCCGGATCATCGGCACCCGCGAACGCGTCGCCCGCCACCACGGCCGCTGGCGCGACACCGTCCTCGTCGAACGCCGCAGCCCCACCGTCGTCTGAACCGAACTCACATGCCGGCAGCGTCGACAGGCTGAACCGGCCGCCGAATCGACAGTTCGTAGCGTTATGACGAAGCCCAGCCCGAGACGGCGTAGGTGGTAGCCGACGGCGAGCCCGACCTGACCGCCGCCGACGATCATCACTTGCGTGTCAGCAGATCCGGAGGACACAGGTGGCCAACGGGCAGCACTCCGCGTGGGCTCGGTCGGCTGCGGCGCAGACGCCGACAGCAGCTTCAGCCCTCCTGGGTGGCCGAGGTCAGCTGCCGGGCCGCGCTGAACTGGCGTCGCCAGGCCAGCGAGACGTGGACGAGGGCGACCAGGACGGGCACCTCGATCAACGGACCGACGACGCCGGACAGGGCCTGGCCGGAGGTGACGCCGAACGTGGCTATGGCGACCGCGATGGCGAGTTCGAAGTTGTTGCCGGCGGCGGTGAAGGCCAGCGTGGCGGTGCGGTCGTAGGCCAGGCCGATGGCTTTGCCAAGGGCGAACACGCCGAACCACATCACCGCGAAGTAGACCAGCAGCGGCAGCGCGATACGGGCCACGTCCAGCGGCTGGGAGGTGATCGTCCTCCCCTGCAGGGCGAAGAGGACGACGATCGTGAACAGCAGCCCGTAAAGCGCCCACGGGCCGATCTTGGGTAGAAAGCCCGTCTCGTACTTCTCGCGGCCGAGCTTCTGCTCGCCGATGCGGCGGGTGAGGAACCCGGCTCCCAGCGGGATGCCGAGGAAGATGACGACGTTCAGGGCGATCTTCCACATGGAGATGTCCAGGTGCTGGCCGCCACCCAGGCCGAGCCAGCCGGGCAGCAGGTCGAGGTAGAACCAGCCCAGCAGGCCGAAGGCCAGGACCTGGAAGACCGAGTTCAGCGCCACCAGGACGGCGGCGGCTTCACGGTCGCCGCATGCGAGGTCGTTCCAGATGATGACCATGGCGATACAGCGGGCGAGACCGACGATGATCAGGCCGGTGCGGTATTCGGGAAGGTCCGACAGGAAAATCCATGCCAGGGCGAACATCACCGCGGGCCCGACCAGCCAGTTGATGACCAGCGAGGAGACCATCAGCTTTTTGTCGCCGGTGACGGCGTCGAGCTTGTCGTAACGGACCTTGGCCAGGACCGGATACATCATGATCAGCAGGCCGATGGCGATCGGCAGCGAGATGCCGCCGATCTCCACCTTGGCCAGGGCGTCGTTCAGACCGGGGACGGCCCGGCCCAGTCCGAGGCCGACCGCCATGGCGAGCAGGATCCAGACCGCGAGGAAGCGGTCGAGCGTCGACAGCTTCGCGACGACCGAGGCCTCCTGGGCAGCCGCGGGCACCTTGGTGTGGGTCACGGGCAGGACCTCTTGTTCTCGGCGCCGGTACGAGCGGACTCCGCCAGATCGGTGAGCTGTGCAGCAAGCTTCGCGAGCACATCAGGACGCATCTTGTAGTAGGTGAACCGGCCGCACGGCTCGGTCTCGACGATCCCGGCCTCGCGCAGCACCTTCAGATGGTTGGAGAGGTTGGTCTGCTTCGCCCCGGTCTCCTCGACCAGGTGCGTGGTGCAGAGCGTCTCTTTGGCGAGCAGGGTCACGATTCGAAGCCTGAGCGGGTCGGCCAGAACCCGGATCAGATCAGCGTCGACTGACGTCATCATGCACTGATAGTCTCACGTCAGTGGCTCGTGATGTCATCAGGGGCTGACATCAGTCCCAACTGGTTTCTTACGCGAGAGAGCCGTCTGATGCCCGACAAGCCGTCCGTGCTGTTCGTCTGTGTCCACAACGCCGGCCGCTCCCAGATGGCTGCCGCATGGCTGAGCCACCTGGCCGGGGACCGCATCGAGGTCCGCTCCGCCGGCTCCGCCCCGGCCGACCAGGTCAACCCGGCCGCCGTCGAGGCCATGCGCGAGGTCGGCATCGACATCTCCGCCGAGACCCCGAAGATCCTGACCATCGACGCGGTCAAGGAATCCGACGTCTGCATCACCATGGGCTGCGGCGACACCTGCCCCGTCTTCCCCGGCAAGAAGTACCTCGACTGGAAGCTGGACGACCCGGCCGGCCAGGGCGTCGAGGCCGTGCGCCCGATCCGGGACAAGATCAAGAAGCTGGTCGAGGACCTGATCGAGGAGATCGCTCCGCAGCCGGAGGCCACCGCGTAAGCGAGTCAGAGGTGAGGTATCCCCCAGAGCTGACGCCTCCTCGACCGTCCGCGACCGCAGAAGTCCTGGCCAGCGGCGTGTGCCGATCTCTGCGTTGGGCAGCGCAAAGCATGATTCGACAGCGGCATCGAAGCACGGACGGATCCTGCCCTTGCTGTGCCACAGTCCCAATCAGTCTCGGCCACCGGGGCGTACGTTGCCGGCCCATCACGTCGCTACAGCGGGTGGCGTGCCTCGTGACTCAATAGGGACACACCCCCCATTGAAGTAACGCGTGACTTACGTCCACGCTTCAAACCCTGGAACGCACGGAATCGTTTCTCCGCGTATTACCGATTCGACCAGTTGTCGATTGGGCTTGATCAAGCCTGCCCAGAGCTGACATGCACACATAATCTCCCGAGCGGCGAGCGAGGAAGTCCCTCCCTCACACATCCGCTAGGAGAACCTGTGCGCACTCTTGCCCGTATATCGCCGCGTATACGTAACCGTGCGATCGGCACCGCCGCCCTGGCCGGAACCCTGGCCCTGGCACCGCTCTCCGCCGTCCCCGGCTCCGCCGCCGCCAAGACGCCCGCCTCGTCCGTGACCGTTGCTTCCGCCCAGAAATGCGCGGACGACGCCAAAGCCGGCGCCACGGCGCGGGAGGCGCGCCCCTCCGGAACCACACATGCCCACGACCCCAACCAGCTCACCCCGGCCCGAGCCAAGGCCATGGAAGCAGACCTGCGACAGAGACTCGCGGACCGCCGGGTCAGCGGGCCCGCGCTCGCCACGGGCGCCACGATCCCGGTGTACTTCCACGTGGTGCACTCCGGGACGACCGGCAAGCTCAGCGCGTCGGCCATCAACAGCCAGATGGACGTCCTGAACGCTGCCTACAGCGGCCAGGGCACCGGAAACACCGACTCCGGCTTCCAGTACACGCTGGCCGGCACGGACTACACGGACAACAGCTCCTGGTACAACGGCGTCTCGCCGGGCTCCTCCGCCGAGAAGGCCATGAAGTCGTCGCTGCGCAAGGGCGGCGCGAATGCTCTCAACGTCTACACCGCCAACCTCGGCGGCGGCCTGCTGGGCTGGGCGACCTTCCCCAGCTCCTACAAGTCCAACCCCTCGGACGACGGTGTCGTCATCCTGGACGCCTCACTGCCCGGCGGTTCGGCCACCAACTACAACGAGGGCGACACCGCCACGCACGAGGTCGGCCACTGGATGGGGCTCTACCACACGTTCCAAGGCGGCTGCAACGGCAAGGGCGACTACGTCGACGACACCCCCGCCGAGTCGAGCGCGGCCTACGCCTGCCCGACCGGGCGCGACACCTGCACCAACAAGCCCGGCCTCGACCCGATCCACAACTTCATGGACTACACGTACGACTCGTGCATGACCCAGTTCACCCCGGGTCAGGTGCAGCGGATGAGCGACAGCTGGAACGCCTACCGCGGCTGATCCATCACGTCCGTCCGAAGGGCCTCGCACCTGGCGAATTCCAGGGTCGATGCGACGCCGCGGTGAGTTGATCAAGCCGCGAGCAGCGGAGACAGACGCTCGTCTGGGGTTTCCCAGCCGAGCGTCTTGCGTGGGCGGCTGTTGAGTTCGGCGGCCACCTGCGGTAGCCGAGGCTGCTGTGTAGTCGGTGCAAGTCGTACCAGTGGACGTCGAAGATGTCGCCGCGCGTGACCACGTCGGCAGCGGTGAGGGTCTTCGAGGGCCTGGCCGGGATCCTGCTGCCCCGCCGCTCTCCCGCCACCACAAGCATCCCGGTTCCAGGTCCCGCTTTATTGGGGCGCAGGAAGCACCTTGCCGGCACCCTGGCAGGGCCGGCGCGGTCAGGTGCGACCTTGAGGAGAATGCGCCCGGTTCACCTTCCTCCCCGCCCGCATCCGCAGTTCGTCCAGAAGTTGCACCCCGAGCACCGGCATCACCGCCGCCAGGGCGAACGTGGCTGCCAGAGCGTTCAGCCAGGCGTAGGCGCCACTGCCCGCGACCACGCTCCCGTCATCCAGGACGCAGTCGAAGCCCAGGGGGAAGTAGGACGGTTCGTGCCCGGCGAGGTGGTCGAGCGTGCCAGCGTCGAGGGACCGGCATGGCTCGGCTGGAGAGGACCCCGCGCCGGACTCCGCATCGTCGGCGGCCCACTGGACCGAGCCAAGCCCGATCACGTAGACGATCACGGCCGCTGCCCCCATCATGGCCGCGCACCAGTGCGTCAAGTCCCTGGCCCAGTTCGGCCGCCGTCCCGGGAGAACGACCGAGACCAACTTCACCACCATCGCCACGGCCCAGAGCGGAACAGCGAGGAAAGCGCCGTACATCAACAGAACGAACAAACTCCGGCCACCTCTCGGACGTCCCACGACCCGCCGATGACCTGGCCGTCCAGTGCGAGACGTCAGCCTGAGCCGTTCGGTTCCCGGGTAGCGCAGACAATGACACCGTGCAGCGTCATGGCGTAATACGTGTCGCGCACCTCGCCGGTTGCTGCCACCGCGACGGTCGCCGCCCTCGCCCGAAGCGGGCGCCTCACCGCGCCACAGCCGCAGCCCGTCGCGGCATGAGCCGCAGCATCTCGACGGCATTTCCCGCACTCGAGAGTGTGCGGTTCACAGCTCGCGGTCGTTGTTGAATGTGGCCATGCTGAGGGGGTCGCGCCCCGACACGAGCCTGGCCATCAAGTGACTGGACCGGAAGGAGCGGCATGAGACACCGCAGATTGCTCACCTCGGTGGCGGGATTGTGCACAGCCGCCGCACTGTGCCTGGCGGCACCGCATCCCGCCCTGGCCGCACCCAACCACTGTTCCTACACGTCATCGGCCTATCGCCCCACGCTCACATACGGCGACACGGACGAGGCGGTCAAACAGGCACAGTGCCTGAGCAACACGTGGGGAGGCCAGCCGCCCAAACTGCCCCTCGACGGCGTGTACGACTCCGCCATGCTGAAGAAGATCGCGTGGATCCAGGGCTGCCACGGCCTACCGCAGAGCGGCGTCATCGAGGACCGCACCTGGCAGGTGCTCTACCACCCGGTCCTGGACTGCTATGACCCGTATCCGGCCTGAGCGAGCCACCAGTCGAGCACATCAACCCAAGTCCGGGAGAGGATCTCCTCCCCGCGCCCCTCGGAGGCCACCCCAGCCCACCGAGGCCGCCCACACGCACCGTGTGTCAGCGCAGCCAGGCGTGGTCGCGGACGATCGGCAGTCGTGCCCACAGTCGGCCCAGGCCCCAGGTGGTGCCCGCGCCCGCGGCCGCCACGG
>NZ_JBSFLQ010000026.1:0-109616 GCF_053599115.1 Streptomyces sp. NPDC001020
CAAGAACGACCGGGCGAAGGCGATCCGCTTCTCCACCCTCACCGCGATCTGCCGCGAACTGAACTGCCAGCCCGGCGACCTGCTCAGCGTCCGCAAAGACTGACCTTCCACGGAAGACCTGAACAGGGGGATCTCGACCCGTCGCGCACGTCGTCAGCCGGACCACGGAAGCCATCTGGCCTCGTTGTCAGACGATCACGGTGCTCGGCAACCACGCACGACCTGCACGAGAATCCGGACACCGCACTCACACCAGCCCCGTGACCAGCAACGTCAGGATGAAATGGGCCCATCGATGTTTCCCGTGTTGTCCTCGACTCCGCCCACGTAAGGGCTAAAAAGTGCCTCTATGGCTTTCGTCAAGCTGTGATGGAAGTCGGGGGCTCGTAGAAGGTGCCGTCTCTGAGCATGGCGAAGAGCACGTCGATGCGTCGCCGGGCGAGGGCGACCAGGGCTGCGACATGGTGCTTTCCTTCGCGACGCTTCCTGTCGTAGTAGGCGCGTGACTCCGGTTGCGAGAGCGAGGCGAACGCGGCGAGGTAGAAGGCGCGTTTGAGCTGTTTGTTGCCACGCCGGGCGGGGTGTTCACCGCGGATGGAGGAACCGGAGGCACGGGTGACCGGGGCCAGGCCGGCGTAGGCGGCCAGGTGTCCGGCCGTGGCGAAGGTGCTGCCGTCGCCGACGTCGACGAGGATGCGGGCGGCAGTCCTGACCCCGATGCCGGGCATGGAGGTCAGGACCTGGGAAAGAGGGTGAGCCTCCAGAAGTTCCTCGATCCTCGCGGCGAGGAGTCTGCGTTGGTCCAGTAGAGAGCCGAGCATGGAGACGAGGCTGGGGATGATCAGGGCGGCAGCGTCGGTGCCCGGGACTACCACGCTTTGCTCGTCGAGTGCGGTGAAGATGTCATCGACCAGGCGCTCGGCCATCCGCGGCGCCTTCGGCCGCAGTAGTGTGACCAGCCTGCGTCGTCCTGCTTTCCTGAGCTGGGCCGGGGAGCCGAAGCGTTCGAGCAGTGTGAGCACGGCAGGGTGGTCCAGGCGCGGGCCAACGACCCTTTCTAGCGGTGGATGGATCTGCGTCAGCAGGCCCCGCAGGCGGTTCTTGGTCCGCGTGGCCTCGGCGGCCAGGTCGTCGTCAAACCCGGTAAGCATCTCCAGCTCGGCCACGGTCTCATCGGCCTGTTCAACAGCACGCAGTGTGTGCGGCATCGCTCGGGCCGCGTCCGCGATGACGTGCGCGTCGCGGGCGTCGGTCTTGGCCTCACCCGGGTAGAGGTCGGCGATTCGCCGCATCGTCAGGCCCGGGAGGTAGGCGACGCGGCAGCCCGCGTCACGGGCCACGGCCAGAGGCAACGCACCTATGGAGGCGGGCTGGTCGACCACCACCAAAACGGTGCCGTGTTTGGCCTGGAGCTTGGTGAACACCTCACGAAGCTTCGGTTCGGTGTTGGGCAGCCGCTTGTCGAAGACCTTCTTGCCCGCTGGGGTCAGCGCCGTGGCATGGTGTTCGCCCTTGCCGACGTCCAGACCCAGGTAGACGTCGATCTCGCCGTCAGCGGTCACGTGCTTGCTCCTGTGCTCGGTGCTCTTCCCGGCCCTCACCTGCGGCATCAGCGTGCCGGCATCCACGTTACGAAGAGACTGCCTCCCCCGTCCGGGATCGGCGCTCGGGCCTCTGATCAGCGGTCTGCCAATGCCTTCGATCCCGGTGACACCACTTTTTCGATCATCGTCGACTGGGGGCTCAAGTCATGCCGGGGCCGAAGGCCGGGAGCCTCATTGCGAGGCCACGAAGAAGGTAACGGGGGCGAACACACAGGTCCGAGTCCCGTGGACCGGGGCAAGCCGGGTTCCACGATGCACGTCCTGTCGGACGCGAACGGACTGCCCCTGGTCGTCGGCGTCTCAGCGGCCAACGTCCACGACAGCGAAGGGCTGAAGCCTGCTCGGAGTCGCGTTGCCGCGCTGGGGCTGCGGACACCTGGACTGCGAGTCCGGGGTGCGCTGGTCGAACGGCGAACGCTGCGCGGTGTGCGAGGAAGTCGTCGCCGACAAGTTCGCCGCCCGCCAGCGCGCCCAGCGTATGGATCAGGGCCTGTGCCCTGAGCACGGCATCAAGCCCGGCCGGTCCGGCGTCTGCCGGGACTGCGAGCTCCAGCAGGTGATCGACGTGGGCACAGCGCCGCTGCCGGGCCCACGTGAACCGGGGGCCCGCCTCGCGGTTCCTGCGGTGAGTGCGGGTGCCGGATCTTCCTGACCGGCCGGGCCCTCGATGACGGTCTGTGCAAGCTGTGCCGCGAGGAAGCCTCCGCCTTGGCCATCGGCGACGCGCCCGCCACTGCGGCCGGGCATCCGGTCTGCTCGGGCCGGGATGGTGACGTCCCGTGCGGCCGTGAGGCTCTGCCGACCCGTACGTCCTCGCGCCACCAACACCACCGGCCAGAAGATCGCGGAGCTGGAGCTGCGGCACCGCCAGCGGGCCCGCACCGAGGACCGCATCCACGCCGCCCGCGCCACCGGCCTGCGCAACCTGCCCCTGCACGACGCCGCGCAGAACCAGATCTGGCTGGAGATCGTCCAGATCGCCCTCGACCTGCTCGCCCTCACCGGCACAGCCCGCCTCTGGGAACCCCGCCGCCTGCGGCTGCGGCTCTTTTGTGCCGCCGCCCAGCTCGCCACCACCGGACGGCGTCGCATCCTCCGCTTTGCCGGGCACTGGCCCTGGACCCATGTGATCACAGACGCCCTGGCCCGGCTGCAAGCACTGCCCAACACTGGCTGACCAGCAACGTTCCCCGTCCCTACGAACCACACCACCACACCGGAGCGTGGAAGCCGGCGCCCACCCGACGCGACAGCCGGGCCACCAACCTGCCCACCCGCAGAAATCTCCGCCTCGAACAAATGGAAAGGGACCGTCAGCAAGCTGACGGCCCCTCATGAAAGATCGAGGCTAATCGACGCCCTCCGTTAGATAATATTGCGTCACGAATGGCGCCTTCCGCCAGGAGCCGCTGGCGACCTTAAGGAGATGGCCACTTATTGTTGCAATCGCTGCTCAAAACCCGGGCCGCCAGATTCCTTTTTGACGGATAACCCGATCAGTAGTTGCGCAGTCCGTACCAGGTGTTCTTGCCGACGATGCCGTCGACACCGAGATGGTAGTCAGACTGGAAGGCGCGGACTGCGGAGCGAGTGCCCGAGCCGAAGTCGCCGTCGATCCCATAGGGGCCCACGCTGTAGCCCAGTGAGATCAGAAGGCACTGGGCCTCGCGAACAGTGTCGCCCTTGGCCCCGTAACTGATGGTGGGCGGCGTGGTCCGGTTGTCGTAGCCGCAATACCAGCCGGTGACGGACGAGGTAGCGGCAGTTCGCTCCGGGGCTGCAGCAGCGGGGCCCACGGTCACTGCGGTCGCGCCAACAGCAAGGACAGAGGAGACGAAGGCAGCGGCGACAAACCGACGAGCTCTCATCAGACAGACCTTCCAGTCGAAGACGGACGGTTTCCAGTGCGGCGCGATCTTAAAGCCCAGGGCGCCACGGACACCGATCCTCGCGGCCCTTCACCTGGTAGGCAAGGTGCATTCTTCGGGTTGGCAGTATCCAATCGACGGAATCAGCCATTCAATGTGTCATTAAGGCCACTTGGGCTGCAGAAAGGCCATCTAAGGTGACCCACCGGTAGTTACAGAAATGGCTGAACTGCCCTGCCTGAGGCGGACCTTCCATATCTTTCCTGTGTACTGCTTTTCGGCCACCTTTCCATAAAGGATGCCCTGTTCTGTTTGCGTCATTGTCGCAGTCTTTAACTTGATCTTTAGCTCGGGCGTCGAACAGCGTCTCGTACTTGATCACCCGGTCTGGTAACTGCCGTACGGACAGGCGGCCTTCGGCTGAGCATGTGGTCCGACCAAGGAACACACACGCTCAGCACGAAGGCCGTGGGGATGAGTCTGCTGCATCACGCTGTCCGGCAGGACCCGTTCGTGGAACTGTCACGCTTCCGGGGCGAGTTCTACTCGTCGTGATCGCCGGTGTCGTCCACCGGGTCGACCCCCCGCAGCAGGTGCAAAGTCTAGGCCATGCGCCCGTATTCGGCGAACGCGGTGCCCAGCGGGGTCGGGCGGCCCTCGCCGCCGCCCGTGCCGGGCGTCGCGAGCCGACGGCGCATCGAACTCGCCGGCCTGTGGCGCCGAAGGCCAATTTTGATGCTGTCTCTCCGGATCTCGAATATCCCGCAGTTCAGGAAAGTTGAGGATAAAGCGCTGTTTTGGATCAATCAAAGGATGGACATGCCCCCCAGTTGGTACACGGCTTAGTCTCTGCGCTGACCGCCTGAGGTGAACCGGGAGTGAGGCGCGGATGAGGATTGGGCAGCTCAGAGGGGTGGCGTACGCCATGCCGCCGGCGCTGCGGCTTGCGTTGAACGGCTTGCTCGTGTCCTCGCTCGTTCTGGCCCTTGCGGTCGTGGTCGGTCCGGGAACGACTGTGGCGAGGCAGGACGCGTCCATCGTCGTCGCCTTGTGCGTGCTCTTCGCCGCCACGTACGCGGCCGGTTTCGCCGGTCCTGTCAGGCTTGCCGGCGCTCGCCGTCGTGAGGATCGCGCCGAGTCCGTCGACACGGGCGGGCAGAACCCGGGCCGTACGGTGCGCTGGCTCGGCGCGATGACTGTGGTGTGGGTCTGCCTCATGGCATTCCATGCGGGGTTCAGCTGGCTGGCGTTCCCGTTGATCGTGCTGTATGTCCAACTGCTGCCACTGCGGCTGGCAATCCCGGCCGTCACCGTGGCTACCGCCATCGTGGTTGCCGCCAAGGGAGTACAGACCGGCACGCTGGATATCCCGCATGTGGCCGGGCCGGTGATGGGCGCGCTGGCCTCCACCTTGATGGTGTTCGGGTACCGGTCGGTGCACCGGGAGCGCCAGGCCCGCCAAGCGCTCATCGGTGAGCTGGTTGTCGCCCGGGACAGGCTGGCGGAGTCGCAGCGGGAGGCCGGCCGACTTGCCGAACGCCAGCGACTGGCCCGGGAGATCCACGACACGGTCGCGCAGGGCCTGTCGAGTGTGATCATGTTGTTGCGCGCCACCGCCGCCGCGCTGCCGCCGGACGCATCCGTGGCGCGGGAGAGGACCGAGGCGGCCACCGAGGTCGCCACGGCGAACCTCGCCGAGTGCCGGCACTTCATGTGCGAGCTGAGCCCGCCGCCCCTGGTCGAGACGCCCCTGCCCGAGGCGTTGCGCCGGCTGGTCGACCGAAGTGCGGACAACAGTCTCAGCACCGCGTTCCATCTGCACGGGGATCTGTACCCGCTGGGTGCCGAGTGCGATGTGGCGCTGCTGCGGCTGACCCAGGAGGCGCTGGCCAATGTGCGCGGGCACGCGCGCGCTGCCCATTGTGTGGTGAGCCTGTCCTACCTGGACGACCGGGTCACTCTCGACGTCTTTGACGACGGCAAGGGGTTCGATCCTCAACTGCCCAGGCAGGATGCCCGTGGCGGCTTCGGACTGCACGGGATGCGCCAGCGGATAGAGGAGCTGGGCGGCGCGCTCACCGTCGAGTCCGCGATCGGTGAGGGGACGGCGGTCGCCGCCAGCCTGCCGATGCCGCAAGGGGGGACGTCGTGACCGGGCCGCACACCGACCCCGAGCGGCAAAACACGGCCGAACCGCCCTCCATGGCGCAGGTGCGCGTGCTGATCGTCGACGACCACCCGGTGGTGCGCCGTGGCCTGCGCGCGCTGCTCGAGGACGTGCCCGAGGTCGTGGTGGCCGGTGAGGCGGGGGACGGCGCCGAGGCGCTGCGCATGGTCGCCGGGCCTGTGGCGGTCGATGTGGTCCTCATGGACCTGCGCATGGGCGGCGGTGTCGACGGGATGTCAGGCGCCGCCGCCGATGCGGCCGGCAGCGGGGGAGAGGGTGGCGAGCGCATGGACGGTGTCGAGGCCACCCGCCGCATCAGGGCCCTGCCCAAACCGCCCCGGGTGCTGATCCTCACCACCTACAGGACCGATGCCGAGATCTTCGCCGCCGTCGAAGCGGGTGCGACCGGTTACCTCCTCAAGGACGCACCGGTAGAGGAGCTGATCTCCGCGGTACGGGCCACCGCGATCGGCGAGACCGTGCTGGCCCCGCCCGTTGCCACCCGGCTGCTCGGCCGCACGCGAGCACCGCAGCACAGGCTGACACCACGTGAGATAGAGATCCTCACCCACCTCGCGAGGGGACTGTCGAACCGGCAGGTGTCACGAGCCCTGTTCATCAGCGAGGCAACGGTGAAGACCCACCTGGTCCACGTCTTCGGCAAGCTCGGGGTGGACAGCCGCACCGGCGCCGTGACGGCGGCACTGGCCCGTGGCCTGATCCCCGAGCCGCAGCCCGGCCCCACGTCGCCGACCGCACGGCCGAATCCGGTGGACCCCTCCAACCCGCTCGACCGGCCCGAGTTTCCGGATCCCGCAGCGCAGCGAGGTTCACGTGCCTGACATATCGGCGGCGCCCGGCCGCCGCATCAACACGGCACGCGGTCCGCCGACCTTGTGCTGCTGCACCGCTCGCACTTGAAAGCAGCACAACCCCACACCACAACCAACGCGTTGTTCCGCCGCGGCGCCGAATGCTGGCGACCGCGTGGCTTTCGCGCGCCCTTGTACCCCCTCGAGAAGGTCATCGCCTTAATGAGACAGTCACGACCGGCTGGGTCGACCGGATCCTCAGCCAGCCCGACCCCCCCCATAGCCTACCGGCTGACACGCCGTCCAGTGCGGACGGCCCTGGGGGTGCTGACCGCGGCCTGTGTGGCCGGCACGCTCGTCGCCCTGCCCGTCGCCGCCGCAGCAACACCGGCCGCGTCAGCCGCTCAGGCTGCCCAGCCACGGCATGACGGCCCTGTTGTCACCACACACAAACTCACCCTCGTCACGGGTGAGGTGGTGACGCTGGAGCGCCACGCAGACGGCTCCCAGGCAGCAACGGTCGCGCCCACGTCTGACGGCACCCCAGCGGCGTTCTCCACCTTGCGGGTGCGCGATGAGGTCTATGTCATCCCGGATGAGGCACAGCCGTACCTCGCCGCGAACAAGCTCGACCGCGAGCTGTTCAACGTCTCCAAGCTGGTCGAGTACGGCTACGACGACGCGCACCGTTCCGCCGTGCCGCTGATCGCGACCTACGCCGGCGCGCCGGGCAAGGCGGGCAAGGCGCTCAAGCAGGACGCGCCGGCCGGTTCGGCGAAGGAGCGCGTGCTGCCCAGCGCCAACGCGGTTGCGCTGCATGCCAGCAAGAAGAAGGCGGCGACGTTCTGGGAGGCCGTCGACGACGACAGCGCCGCCGCGACGACCAGACCGAAGCTTGCCGGTGGCATCAAGAAACTCTGGCTCGACCGGCCGGTGAACGTGACGCTGGACCGGAGCGTGCCGCAGATCGGCGCGCCGACCGCGTGGGCGGCCGGCTACGACGGCACTGGCACCAAGGTGGCCGTCCTCGACACCGGTATCGACCCCAACCACCCCGATGTGGCGGGTCGGGTGAAGAAGACGCAGAACTTCACCGACGATTCCGACGCGGTCGACCACCACGGTCACGGCACGCATGTCGCCTCTACCATCGCCGGTTCGGGTGCCGCGTCGGGCGGCAAGTACAAGGGTGTGGCGCCGGGCGCAGACCTGTACATCGGCAAGGTCCTCAACAAGGCGGGAGTCGGACTCGAGTCGGGGGTCATCGCCGGCATGGAGTGGGCGGTGGCCGAGGGTGCGGACGTCGTCAGCATGAGCCTGGGCTCGTCGGTCGCCAGTGACGGCACCGACCCGCTGAGCCAGGCCGTCAACCAGCTCACCGAGTCCTCCGGCACGCTGTTCGTCGTTGCGGCCGGCAATGAGGGCTCGGACAAGTCGACCGTGGGCGCGCCGGGTGCCGCCGACGCCGCGCTGACCGTGGGCGCGGTGTCCAAGTCGGAGGTGCTCGCGGGCTTCTCCAGCCGCGGCCCGCGCAAGGGCGACTTCGCGGTCAAGCCGGAGATCACCGCACCGGGTGTGGGAATCGTCGCCGCCCGCGCCGCCGGGACCTCGATGGGTAGCCCGGTCGACGCCAACTACACCTCGGCCAGCGGCACCTCGATGGCCACGCCGCACATGGCCGGCGCCGCGGCGATCCTCGCCCAGCGCCACCCGGACTGGACCGCGGACCGGCTCAAGCAGGTGCTGGTCAGCACCGCCAAGCAGGGCTCGTACACGGCCTATCAGCAGGGCGGCGGCCGGGTCGACGTACCCAAGGCGATCGACGCCACGGTCTACTCCAGTCCCGCAGTCGTCAGCATGGGCAAGTCGACGGCCGAGAGCGCGCCGGTCACCAAGACGGTCAGTTACGTCAACACCTCCGCAGCGGACACCACGCTGTCGCTCCGCCTGGCCGCCTCCGGGGAGACCGGGCCCGCACCGGACGGCACGTTCACGCTCAGCACCAACAGGGTGACGGTCCCGGCGAACTCCACCGCGAGCGTGACGGTGACCTACCACCCCGAACTCTGCGACCTGGGCGACTACACCGGTGTCATCACCGCCACCGCGCCCGACGGCACTGCGATCCACACCACCGTCGGCGCGACGAAGGGGGTGCCCACCGTCGACCTCACCGTCAACGCGATCGACCGGAACGGAAACCCGGCGCAGAGCGCCGACGTGATCGTGTTCGACCCGGACCAGGACGAGGTCATCCGGCCCTACCTCCAGGACGGGACGGCGACTGTCGCAGTGCCGCTGGGACGCTACTCGGTCATGGGCGTCGTCCAGACGTGGGACAAGGCCGGAGCCGAGGTCCTGGACGGTACCCTCGCCGGCGACCCCATGGTGGAGCTGAAGGCGGACAAGACGATCACGCTCGATGCCCGGCTGGGCAAGGAGGTCAAGGTCGCGACGCCCAAGGAGTCGGAGCCGAACGGGTACAAACTCGGGTACCGTCAGCAGCTCCCCGGCAATTACGGGGTCGACTTCATGAAGTTCATGTTGAGCCCGACCTGGGACCACGCCTATGTGGTGCCCACCGAGCCGGTGAAGCTCGGCACGTTCGAGTTCGACTTCCAGCAGCGCAGGTACGCCCCGACGATCCGGGCGTCCATTGCCGGGCAGGGCGGCGCGCTTCCGCTCGAGCCGGTGTTCAATGCGGCCCGGCTGGACGGCCCCAGCACGCTCCGGGCGGTCGACGCCGGCAAGGGACGGCCCGAGGACCTGGCGGGCAAGGACCTCACCGGCAAGCTCGCGGTGGTCACCAACGATGCCACCCGGAAGACGGCCGACCAGATCGCCGCCGTGGCCGATGCCGGCGCGAAGTCAGTGATCGTCGTCGGCGACCAGCCGGGCTCCTTCAACACCAGTGTGCCGTTCGCCGCCCGCACGGCCATCCCGGCTTGGACCCTCAACCGGGACGAAGGCGCGGTGCTCTTCGACCGGATGGCCGACGGCCCCGCGCAGGTCAACCTGCACGGCATCGCCAGCAGCCCCTATGTGTACAACATCGCGCTGATGGTTCCCGGTGGAATTCCTGCCAACCCCGTCGACGCGGTCACTACCGAGAACTCGGCCGTGGTGAAGTCCCAGTACCGCGGCGCCAAGGGCACCAGACTCGGCGAGGCCGCATCGGTGGTCCGCCCGAGGGAGCGTCTCATCATCCAGTGGGTGGAGTTCGTCGATGGGCCGCTGGACCGGGAGGAGTGGTACTCCACCGGCAGCAAGTGGCCGACCCTGAAGGACATGCGATGGTCCCACGCGGTCTTCCCGGCCGCCCCCAACATCGTCCGCCGCATGGATGACGTACTCCGCGTCTACAGCCCGGGCGAGCGGCGTGAGCAAACCTGGCTGGGCGCGGCGAACGGCCCGGCCGGGCCGGCGAACACCCTCGCGGTCCGCGAGGGCGACGACATGACCCTCATCGTCCCGGAGATGGGCGACAGTGAACCGGAACACTTCGGCTGGTTCGGCGCGGACGCCGACAACGCGAAGGTGCGGGTGTACCAGGACGGGAAGCTCCTCGCCGAGACGACGCGCGCGATGATGATGCTGTCGGTCAGCCCCGACCCGGCGACCTACCGGATCACCATGGACACATCGCACCCGGCGTGGTTCCCGCTGTCCACCGAGACCAGCACCGCGTGGACGTTCAAGTCCGCCCGGCCGGCGAGCGGGGAGGAGAACCTGGCGCTGCTCTGGCCTATGTACGGCTTCGGCCTGGATGCGGAGAACACCGCCAAGGGTGGCAACACCTACGACTTCGACCTGTCGTTCGCACTCCAGACCGGCACCACCCCGGACATCGACAGGGTCGAGGTGGAGATGTCCACCGACGACGGTGCCACCTGGAGCCCCGCGAAGGTGAAGAGCAAGAGCGACGGCCACTACAAGGTGTCCGTCAGCAACCCGGCAAAGGGGTACGTGTCCCTGCACGTCAAGGCACAGGACACCAACGGCAGCAGGATCGAGCAGACCCTGATCAAGGCCTACGCCGTGCGCTGACTCCTACGGCAGACCCTTCCCTTCCCTGACCGAGCCCGTGGTGCAAGGCACGCCCTTGCGCCACGGGCGCAGCTCTCCGGTCAGCCTGGGCGCACGACGGCGCCTCCACGGAACTGGACGCCCTCCCGGCAGCCGACGATGAGACCAAGCAGGCACGCAGGCTCGCGGCCGCTGGTGGTCTTGCCGGCACCGTCCGGGCCGAGCAGGGAGAAGATCGCCGCCCGTGGACTCGGTGATGTCGCCGCGCGCGGTGCTGATCTCCGCGGGGCCGCCCAGCCGGCCGACTTCGACGTTCGAGGGCAGCCGGAGCAACCCCGCCTGGCGAGGTTCGCCGCCCGCTCCCTCCAGACGGGCCGTTCAGAGGACGGAGTGTCCTGCCAGGGCGCATCCAGCCGGATCACGGTCCAGCCGGTGGGCTGCCGGCCCCATCTGCCGCCGCTGATCGCGCGTAAGAACCGCTCCCAGGGCGTGCCTGCCCGGTCGGCTACCAGGTGGGCTGCGGCCCAACGTCCGACCGTGCCAGACAATACGGTCCGGGTGGAGCTGGCGCTGGAATCTGATTAAACATACGTCTTGTACAAGCGTATTGGCCACGCACTTGCCGCTCGAAGGCGCCCAGGCCGCCCCGGACCTCTACTTCGACTCGCTGTCGCAGGTGCACATGGAGCGCTGGTCGACCGGCCGGACGGTGCTCGTCGGCGACGCCGCGTACTGCGCGTCGCCCGCCTCCGGGCAGGGCACCAGCTTGGCCCTGGCCGACGCGTACGAACTGGCCTTCGCGGCCGGCGACCACGCCGCCGGCTTCGACGCGTACGAGCGCGAGATGCGGCCGTTCGTCAATGCCAACCAGGACCTTGGCCCGGCCAACATCAAGCGGATGGTGATGCGCACCAAGGGCCAGGTCAGGACCTCGATGATGACGCTGGCGCTGCTCAACCGGATGCCGGCCAAGGACCGCATGATGGCCAAGGCGATCGAGCCGATCCACAAGGCCGCCAACGCTATCGCGCTGAAGGGGTACTGAGGACACGCCGTCGACCTGCCCGAGTCAGCGAATGACCGTGACTCGGGCGTCGCGTGGACCGATCCTTGCCTCGTCCGCTTGCCGGTCCATCACCGCCTCCTTCGCCCGCGCTGCTCACGTGTTGCCCGTGTGCCGTCGGAACCACCATGCGGCCGGCATTCCTCGGTCCCACAGGAACAGCGGAGCCGGCCAGGATGCTCACGGGGCGGCTCCGACGGCCGGCGCCGCCCCCTCCGGGGTCCGGCTGGGCTTCCCACCGGCCGGCTCGTCCGCTCGCTGTTGCGTGAGGTTGCGAGCTCGCGGTTCACGCGAGGGCAGGCTCGGCGGACGGCGGCCCTGCCTATGGCCCGGTACTACCTGATGTGCTCAGCCCGCGAACCGGGCCATCCACGCCTCGACCTCGTCTGCAGACCGCGGCAGGCCCGCCGACAGGTTCTCGTGACCATCGGCGGTGACGAGCAAGTCGTCCTCGATGCGTACGCCGATGCCGCGCCACTCCTGAGGCACGGTCAGATCGTCCGGCTGGAAGTACAGGCCGGGCTCGACGGTGAGCACCATGCCCGGCTCCAATACACCGTCGACGTACTCCTCAGCCCGGGCCTGCGCGCAGTCGTGGACGTCCAGGCCGAGCATGTGACCGGTACCGGCCATCGTGAAACGGCGCTGGAGGCCCAGCTCGTACGCGCGGTCGGCAGGCCCTTCGATGAAACCCCACTCGACCAGCCGCGCAGCCAGGGAACGCTGGGCCGCCTCATGAAAGTCCCGATACGCGGCGCCCGGCTTGACGGCCGCCATCCCCGCCTCCTGGGCCTCGTACACCGCGTCGTAGACCCTGCGCTGGACGGGGGTGAAGGTGCCGCTGATCGGCAGAGTGCGCGTGACGTCGGCGGTGTACAGGGTGCGCGACTCCACGCCCGCGTCGAGCAGGAGCAGTTCCCCGGGGCGCACCGGTCCGTCGTTGTCGGTCCAGTGCATGATCGTGGCGTGCTCGCCCGCGGCGCAGATCGTGCCATAGCCCACGGCGTTGCCCTCAAGGCGGGCGCGACGGAAGAAGGTTCCCTCGATCCACCGCTCGGACGACGCGATCGCCCGCGACAGCTCACCGACGACGTCCGTGAATCCGCGCACCGTGGAGTCCACCGCCGAGCGGATCTCCTTGATCTCCCACTCGTCCTTCACGCTGCGTAGATCGCTGAGGGCCTCTTCCAGCTCCGCGTCGCGCTCCGCCTCGGTGGCGACGGCGGCCTCCAGGGACGGGTCGATACCGCGGACGATGCGGGTCGGTGTGCCGGAGGCGGCCGTCAGCTCGCCGGCCGCGGTGCGGACGTCCCGGCACGGCAGGCCGAGCACGCGCTCCGCCTCGGCGAGGGAGCGGCGCCGGCCCATCCACAGCTCTGCTGTGGCACCGGTCCAGAACTCGTTGTTGTCCCTGCTGTCCCGCGGGAGTTGGTAGCAGTAGGCGTCGTGGCCACCGTCCGCACGGGGTTCGAGGACAAGGGCACCGTCCCGGGCCTGGTCGCCGGTCATGTGCACATAGCCCGAGTACGGCCGGAACGGGTAGGTGTCGTCGTTCGAACGGACCTTGAGATTCCCCGAAGGGATCACAAGCCGTTCACCCGGGAAGCGCGCGGAGAGCGCGGCCCGGCGCGCGGCCGCGTACGGGGCCTGCTCCTCGAGCGTCAGCTCACGCCTCTCGGTGTCCGCCCACCCCGTCCGCATCAGCGCGGACAGTTCCTCGGAGATCCCTGAGTACAAACCGTTCTTGCGGCCTTCCGCCACTGCATCCACCTTCCTGGGAGTCGAGCGCCGCCACGTGCCGACGGCTCGGCGAGGTTATCCCGCGACGCCCACACATGGTGCCCAGTAGTGCCACTGGCACAGATCGGCCACGCCTGGCCGGCCGCGGCCGTCGATAATGCGGCTCATGACGAACGCGAATCTCGGCGAGGCACTGCGGCTCCTGGGCATCGGTCAGGCGGCGGCCCGGGTCTATCTCACCCTGCTGGAGCTGGCTCCCGCGCCGCTGAGCGAGATCGGCGCCGCCGCTGGTCTGGACGGCCCCGGCCTGGTCACGGCGTACGGCGAGCTGGTCGACGCCGGCCTGGCCGCTGCCGCCGAGAGGGACGAGGACGTGGTGGCGCCGGTGGCACCGGCGGCCGGTCTCGAGGTCCTCGCCCGGCGTCGTGTGACCGGGGTCGAGGAATCCCGCATCGCGGTCGCGGGCGCCTTCGATTCGTTCCGGCGCCAGCGGCTCGCGGCCCACCACGACCACCTCGTCGAGATCGTCACCGGCGACGCCATCGGCCCCAGGATGCGCCAGGCCTGGGCCAGCGCCCGCCACCAGATCCGGCAGTTCGAGTCGCCCCCCTACTTCCCTGTGGCCAGTGCCACCGACGACGCACTGGCCACGCTGGCCCGCGGGGTCACGCAACGCGTCGTGTACTCCCGCGAGTCGCTGGAACGCCCGGACCATCTCGAAAAAGTCATCGAACCATGCATCAACGCCGGTGAGCAGGCCAGAGTGCTGCCGTCCGTCCCCGTCAAACTCGTGATCATCGACGAGGCATACGCCCTGGTGTCACTGTCGATCAAAGAGACCGACGTGCACAACACCATGCTGGTCGTACAACCGTGCGGTCTGCTCTCCGCCCTCATCGCACTGTTCGAGCAGTCGTGGCAGCACGCTCTGCCCTTCCACGGCGGCACGACCCGCCCAGGCGGTCTACCCCCCGCCGACCGCCGTCTGCTGTGGCTCCTGGCCGGCGGCACGAGCGACGACGTCATCGCCCGCGAACTGGGAATCAGCCGCCGCACGCTGTTCCGCCGCCTGCAGGTCATGATGGCCCGGCTGGGCGCCACGAACCGCTTCCAGCTGGCCCTGCAGGCCCAGCGCAACGGATGGTTGTGACGAGCCACTAGATCACCCCTGGCTGGGGCAGACGGAGGCACCCGGGGCAGGATGGGTGCCGTGCCCACCATGGTTGTTGAGATCCACGTACCGCTGCTGCCGATGTCGAACCTGGCGGACGGCGCCTACTCCTTCCCATGGATCGAGGAGGTTGAGGAGTTCCTGGCCGATCTCGAAGACCAAGGCGTGGTAGAGGTCTTCGACGAGGGAGAGGAGGACGAGGACGCCTACGTCTTCTTCATCACCGGAGCCGGCGAAGACCGTCTCCTGGCGGTAGCTTCCCGCGTGGCCAGGCTGCCCGGAGTGCCTGCGGGAACATTCGCGGTCGTCAGCAACGACGAGGCTGAGGAGTTCGGCCTGGGGCAACGGGTGACGCTTCCCCTGCCCGCGGCCTGAGATTCCGTGAGGGCCTCTGCTACGTATCAGGTTTCAGGTTCAACCGGGGGTGGCTACTGCGTGGGTGCCGAAGTGAAGCTCCTGGTAGATGGGTTGTCGACCAAGATCAACCTGTCTGCCTGGAGCTTCACGTGCTTGTCTATCCATCGGGAATCGATCTGTCCAGCAAGGCCCTTCGCTTCCTGACTGGCCGGCTGAGGACTCGACGCCGCGAACTCGGCACACGGTGGCGTCGCCTTCCGGAGCACCGGCAAGCCCTGCTGGTCCTGGCCCACCTGCGGTGCGGACACACGTATGCCCAGCTCGCGGCAGGATTCGGCATCGGTCTCACCAGCGTCTACCGATACGTATGCGAGGCCGTCGAGGTGCGCCGCTGACCGTACGGCCCGTAACTGTCCCCGCCCGGGTTCAACGACTGGTTCATGCGCACAGAACTCTTCATGATGCCCTTACGGCTTCGTGGCGTTCACCCAGGGAGCCAGGGCCTTGCGGAACGCCGGGAGGTCGGCGGATATCCACTCGGTCTTCGACTGAGGCTCGCCGTCAAGGAAGAACTCCTGGGCCGGACATGTATACCGGTCGTCACCCTTCACCTTCGTGCTGCCGAGCTTGCGGCCAGTCCTGGCCTCGTACAGCGTGACGGTGTACTGGCCCTGCCGGACGTAGCGGACGTAGTTGTCGGCCTGGTGTATGAAGCGGCAGGTCGTCACGAGCTTGCCCTTGTGCTCGTTGGCGACGCAGGCGATGAGCTGGACCGTCGCTGGATCGGGGTGGTACGTGTCGACCGGCGAGGCCGACGCCGTCTCGCCCGGCGACGGAAGCGGCGCCTGCGTGGCCGGAACACCCGACTGGTCGTTAGTGCCGAGCTGCACGGGATGCGGCCCCTTGCCCCGGTAGGCCGGCTGGCCCGTGAGCAGAGTCTCGGGGCCGTGCGGGTAGCAGTACGCCGCGAGTTCGTCGGAGGTCGTCGCGGTGGGGCGGGGGTCGGCCGAGGTCGCGGTGGTCAGGTTCGACGGGGACGGAGCGGCCTTCCGCCCATCGTCACCGCCGCCCCCGCTGCACGCCGACGCCAGCAGCACGACACCACCGATCAAGACCGACACGATGCCCCGAGCCCTTGTCACTGCTTCCGCCCCCTGCGTCTTCGTACGCGCACGCCCGTCGCGTCGCCGGTCCTCAATCCTTTCGGATCTGCGCCTCGCGATCAACGGCATGTCCGGCCCTTCGCTATGAACGGCGCGGTTGGTCCCGGACCGGGCGCCGGGCGTGACCTAGGAGCGTGAGTCAGTAATGGGTAGGCGGCCAGTTCTCTGCTCGATGGGATCGATCGCGGTCGCGCTGCCGGCATCTGCGGGGCGGTGGCTGGGGTTCTGTCCGTCTGGTGTGCGGCCTGGTTCGGGTCTGCGCTACCAGCGCATCCTCGCTGCGGTGCGGCAGGCTGATGGTCCGGTCGCGGTCCGGCAGATCGGCGAGGTGCTGGGCCGGGACACAGGCGTAGCCGAAAAGGCAGGAGTGGCACATGGTCGCCGAGGTGCGCGACGATCACCCGAACGGGACGGCCGCTTTGCAGACGGTGACCGAGAAGCTCGGCATCGGTTCCCGTGAGACGCTGCGGAACTGGGTGAAGCAGCACGAGATCGACGCGGGGCAACGTCCGGGGACGACGACGCAGGAGTCTGCCCAGCTCAAGGCGTTGAAGAAGGAAAACGCCGAACTGAAGCGGGCGAATGAGATCCTGAAGGCCGCGGCGAGTTTCTTCGCGTCAATGACAGAGTCTGGGACACGGGCCCACGGGTGGTGACACAGTGACAGACACCGGCGGGGCTGGCTCGTTTCTTTGCTGCCCCGGCAACGGTGGCTTGTCGGCGATGTGCCGCCCCGCCGGCCCTGGTCTCCGCCACGGAGTGGCCTGATAGGAGCGTGCCGCGCGAGCCCGATTGAGGCGTGCCCCCGCGGTGAGGGCCTTCCGGGTTCGGTGTGGATTGCGACATCAACATCGAACGACCAGAAGGCTCTCATGCCGCACGGGCGCGGTCCGGTGCCGGTTCAGACGCGCTTGAGTACATGCAGGATGTACTCGTCCCGGTTGAGCGGGTTGGGCCCCTCTGGTCGCGGCCGCACGGGCGGCTGTCCGGCGGTGGGCCGGTGCCCCCGGTGCTCGGCCAGGAACACCCCCTCTCCCTGGGTCAGTGCGGGAACCTGTTGGTTGAAGTCGTGCACGAGGCTGGTCGGCATCGTGCCCTCCAGCCGGAAGATGTCCCCTTCGGCCGTGGGCACGCCGGGAGTCGCGCCCAGCTCCGCCAGTTTCGCCAGCACCGGGCTGAGCCGGGTGGCGGGAACCTCCAGTTCGAAGGAGCTGACCGGCTCGTGCACCTGCGTCCCGGCCTGCCGTAGCGCGTCCATCAGGACCAGTGGCGTGGCCTCGCGGAAGTCGTTGGCCGCGCTGACCGGACTGGCGAAGCCGGTACGGGTCAGGGTGACGGCGCAGTCGGTGACTTGCCAGCCGTACAGACCGTGCCGCAGCGTGGTGTGCACCGCCTCCTCGATAGCCTTGTGGAAGGCCCGTGGGAGCGAGCCCAGTTCCACCGCCAGGCGGAACGTGATGCCCGCGCCCGGCTCGGCCGGTCCGACGTACAGACCCACGGTCGCCCAGAAGTAGTTGCGCGTGCGCGTGTCCAACTCGATCAGCGCCTCGCCCGTCCCCACGGGTTTCTCGATGCAGACCGTGCGGGTCGGGTCGAACCGGACCCGTACGCCGAAGGACTCCGCGAGCGTGCTGCCGAGGATCTCCTTCTGCACCTCCCCGTAGAGGCGGACCACCGCGCCGGCTGCGTTCTCCTCGTCCTGCCGCAGGTCGATCGAGGGGTCCTGCTCGTCCAGCATGCGCAGCGCGGCGTGCAGCCGCCCGGCGTCCGCCGGACGCTCCGGCCTGATCACGGTCTCCAGGCTGGGCGGGGCAAAGAAGTTCCGCGGCGGGGGACCGTCGAAATGCCCGGCCCGGTCACCGACTCGTACGTCCTTCAGACCCCACGCCTGCGCGATGTCCCCGGCAGTCGCCCGGGTCTCACTGGTGGCCGACCCGTGCTCGAAGACCCGCAATGCCGTGATCCGCCCGGCGTGCTCGGTGACCTGGCCCATGTGGTCGATGCGGTGCAGCGTCACTGAGTCTCGGGTGCCCAGCGTGCCGGAGACCAGCCTCAGGTACGCAACGGCCTCCCCGCGCGAACCACGGTCCACCTTGAACACGGTGGCCCGCAGCGGCGCGTCCCCCGCGTCGTGGACCGACGGCAGCAACGCCCGGATACCGCACACCAGATGGTCCAGGCCCACGCCGGTCAGCGCAGACCCGAAGAACACCGGGTGCACCAGACCACGCGCGGTCTGCGCGGCCAGTTCCTCCCCGTACTCCTTCTCGGTCAGCACGCGCTCCTCGTCCAAGTAAGCGGTGAGGAAGGCGTCGTCGTGGTCGGCCAGCAGCTCACCGACCCGGACGGCGAACGCCGGGTCGGTGCCCGGGGCGAGGGCGGTCGCGCGGGCCAGCGGCGTGCCGGCGTCCGCTACGGCCGAGAGCGCCACCGCAGCCGAGGTGAGCCGACCGCGGATCTCCCGCAGCACACCGTCGGGGCACGCGCCGCCCCGGTCGATCTTGTTGACGAAGACCAGCGTGGGGATGCCCAGCCTGCGCAGCGTCCGCATCAGGATGCGGGTCTGCGGCTGGACGCCCTCGACAGCAGAGACGACCAGGACGGCACCGTCGAGCACTCCGAGCGCCCGCTCGACCTCGGAGATGAAGTCGGAGTGCCCCGGGGTGTCGATGAGGTTGACCTTGAGACCGTCCAGGACGAACGTGGCCACGGCGGACCGGATGGTGATGCCGCGCTGCCGCTCCAGCTCCATCGAGTCGGTCTGCGTGGTGCCGGCGTCCACACTGCCGACCTCGTCAATCACTCCGGTGCGGTGCAGCAGGCGCTCGGTGAGGCTGGTCTTGCCGGCGTCAACGTGAGCCAGGATGCCCAGATTCAGCTTGTTCATGGAGGGGGTTCGGATTCCTCTGCGTCGTGATGCGGACCTTTCCTGCCGGATTCGTGGTCGCCTGCCGCATCGTTCCGCCCTCTCCGATGTCGCTCTAATCCGCCCGACGGGGACACACCCACGGGCGTGATCACGGTAGCAAGGGCCGCCGCGGCGGTCAGGGCTTGACGGCGACTATCAGCCAGTCGCCGAGGAGGCTGTCGATCCGTTCCGCCTGCAGGACCCGGAAGCCGGCCTCCTCGATCTCCGCGCGGTATTCATCGACGCTGCTGGACGAGCTGTCGCCGCGGATCAGGCCGTGATTGAGCCGCTGCAGAACGTCGTGCACCGTTGTGGTGGCCGGATCTGTCACCAGGTCGCAGACCGCTGGCCAGCAGAGACCTCGGCCTGCTCCGCGGGGGAGCTCGCAGGATGAAGTTCCCCCGTGATCGTGGACAGCGGATGGTTACGCTGCGGGGGCGAGGTCTTGTGCTGTCAGGGCCCTGGTTTCGACCGGGGTGACGTATCCGTAGACGGGATGCTTCCGTAGGCGTGTGCGGTTGTACTCGACCTCGATGAAGCGAAAGACGTCGGCGCGAGCTGCCTCGCGGGATGCCCAGATCGTGGTACCGATCTCCGCTTTCAACAGTCCGAAAAAGCTCTCAGCTGCGGCGTTATCGTAACATGAGCCAGTTCTGCCCATGCTCTGCCGAAGACCCAACTCCCTTATGAGAGTGCGGTATTCACGCGAGGAGTATTCCGAACCGCGATCCGAGTGCGCGATGCAGCCGTTCTTCAGCCCGCCTCGGCCGACGGCCATCCTCAGCGCGTCGACGACGAGCCCGGCCCGATGGTGGTCGGCCATCGCGTAGCCGACGACCTCGCGGGTGGCCAGGTCGATCACCGTGGCGAGATACCACCAGGGGCCAGCGTGGGCAGGTAGGTGATGTCAGAGACCAGTTTCGTGCCGGGCTCGGTGGCGGTGAAGTCCCGTCCGAGGAGGTCCGGTGACGGGGCCGCCTTCCGGTCCGGCCGGGTCAGGCCGCGGCGCCGGCGACGGGTGATCCCGCGGATGTCGTGCTCACGCATTATCCGCTCGACCCGCTTGTGATTGACCCGGTGCCGGTTCCTCCGCAGCGCGGCTGTGATCCTCGGGGCTCCGTAGGCCCGCCGCGACACGTCGTGGATGTGCCGGATCTCGTCGACCAACTGGTCCTCCTGGCGGGCCCGTTCCTGGGCCGCCGGACGGGCGGCGAGGTAGGCGTAATAGCCCGAGCGAAACACGCCCAGCACTCTGCACATCAGGGCGACACTGTGACCACCGGGGTTCTTCTCGGTGGCCTTCTCCACGTCGATGAACGCGTAGCGCACGGCTACTTCGTCGACTCCCTCGCGAAGAAGGCCGCGGCTTTTTTCAGGACCTCGATCGTCTGCTGCTGTTCCCGGTTCTCCCGACGCAGACGACGCAGTTCTTCCTTCTCATCGCTGGTCAGAGCACCCGAAGACCCCTGGCCCCGATCCGCCCTGTCCTGGTTCGCCCAGTTCCGCAGGCCCTCCGGGCTCACCCCGATCTCCCAGGCAACCTCCGTCACCGTCTTCCCCGACGAATGGACAAGCGCGACCGCGTCCCGCTTGAACTCGGCCGTGTACCGCTTGCTCGTGTTGCTCTTCTTGCTCACTACCTGGAAATGCTTCCTCCGGGACCGACCGTCCCAGTATCAGGCTGTCCAGCCCCACGGGGGAACTTCATCTGAGGCTTTACCCGGCGGTCGAACATCATCCACTGCCGCTGCTGCGGGTCTTGGGGTGGATGGCATGATGGCCCAGGACATGGGCGACGGCGGGCGAGGAAACCGGTGTGAATCCGGTGCGGTACCGCCACTGTGATCGGCGAGCGGATCCCGATGGGCCAACCGTGAGGCGGGAAGGCCGGGACGAGCACAGACCCGAGAGCCAGGAGACTCACGCTGTCGCCTCCTCGAAGAAGCCCGGGGCGGATTTCCCCGGTGAGAGGGAGGATGCGGCATGCCTGAGCAGCTCGCTGATGGAGACCAAGGCAGAGCGGCAGCGGCTGGTGCGGTTCTGTGCCGGGTGGTCGTGTGCCGGGACTGCTGCTGTGGAAGCACCAAGGTGCGGGGTGACCACGCGGCACAGACGGCGCGGCTGCGGGAGGTCGCCCCGGTGCGGATCTCTGAGTGCCTGGATGTCTGCGACCAGGCCAATGTCATCGTCGTGCAGCCCTCAGCAGCCGGGCGGGCGGCAGGGGCCCGACCGGTGTGGCTCGGTCTGGTCAACGACCGTGATGCCACCAAGGACATAGCCGGATGGGTGCGCGCTGGTGGGCCTGGGATGGCGGCCCGTCCCGAGATCCTGGACCTTTACCTGATCGATCCGCCGCACCGCGTGAGGACGACCTCATGAACCACGTCTCGGGTACTCGCGTCGTCGAGGCGCTGCGTGACGTGGCGGCCCTGGGCGGATTCTTCGTCCTCGACACGGTCACGACGCCGCCGGTCCAGGGAGCGGCCCCGGACGGTGGACGGCTCACGCAGGAGGGATTCGCCGCACGTGCCCGGGCGGTCAACGAGCGCTATGCGGCCGCCGAACCGCGGGTCGGGGTCTCCATCGCCCATCTGGGGCTTGCAGCCCGCCTCTGGTCGCCGGTCCTCGCCTGCGCGCTCATCCACGGGATCGTGCCGGCGATGAACACCGTGGAGTGGGCCGGTGACGGCTCGGCTCTCCGTCTGGCCGAGCCTCGAGGGCGATACACGTCGCGGCTGCCGTCCCTCGCCGACGCCGTCCACGCAGAGGTCTACAGTGCGTTGAACAGGGTGGAGGACTCCCTCACCGTGAAGCTGGCGCCTGGTCTGCTGGCCGGCAACTCTGCTTCTGCGATGGTCGGTTCGGCTTCACAGATCCTGAGGCTCAGGCCGAGTCTGCGTGAGCCCCTCACCCATCTGACGCGGGAGCTGCTGGAGAAGGGACGACTGCGGGGAACCGGTCGGTTCACCGGGCCCGATCTGACGTTCCGCCGCCGGAGCTGTTGCCTGTACTACCGGGCACCTGGTGGCACAAAGTGCGGAGACTGCTGCCTGGCACGGTGACCGGTGGACGCGGGGTGGGAGCAGTTCGGTCGACAGCTTCCGCGCAGGGCGCGGCGTTGGCGGTCCTGCTCCTCCCCGCGCCACCATGGCGTTCTCGGCTCAGGGCCCGCTGAGCGGCCGCCCCAGCCGCACATTCCACCGCCCCGTCCGCCCCGACAGCTCGGTGACCGTGAGCGGCGGCACGTCCAGGCGCCAGAACGCCATGGGCGCGGCTCCGATCGCGTGCACCGCCGCCGCCCGTACGATCTCCGGCTCGACCACAGCGACGACCCGCCCGTCCTCGGCGCGTGCTGCGTCGAGCCATGACGCGACCCGCGTGCACAATTCGGTGACGGACTCGCCGGACGGCGCTGCTGACCGTGGGTCGGACAGCCAACGGGCCAGATCCTCCGGGGCGTCGGCCGCTACCTCATCGAGGGTTCTGCCGCGCCACCGGCCCATGTCCAGGGGAGCGAGTTCGGCGGGTGCGGTGAGAGGACCGCCGAACCCGAGGGATTGTGCTGTCTCCCGGCAGCGGGTGGTGGCGGAGACGACGACCATGTCCGCGGGAGGAAGCAAACCGGCCGCGGCTTCTGCCTGCGCGCGGCCCTTGGCGTCCAACGGCGTGCCGTCGTCGAAGCGCCCCTGGCGCAGCGCGACGCCCAGCGCCGGTGACACCAGCAGTACACGCGTGGTCACTGGACCTCACCCGCCGGCACGTCCGATGGCAGGAACGTCACCTGGGGTTTGCCCGTGCGGGGGTGCACGGCGACCTCGGCGGCCACTTCGTAGACTTCCGCCAGCAGGCGCGTGGTGAGTACCTCCTGCGGTGTTCCGGACGCGACGACACCGCCATCGCGCAGGACGTACAGACGATCGCAGTAGTACGCGGCCAGATTGAGGTCGTGCAGGGCTACCAGGACCGTCGCGGGCAGCCGGGACAGGACGCCCAGGGTCTCCAACTGATGCCGGATGTCCAGGTGGTTGGTCGGTTCGTCGAGGACGAGGAGCGATGGCTGCTGTGCCAGGGCCCGGGCGATGAGTACTCGTTGGCGCTCGCCGCCGGAGAGCCGGTCGAAGGGGCGGTCGGCCAGAGCACCGGCGTCTACCGAGGCGAGCGCAGACTCGATCAGCGCGGCGTCCTCTGCCGTATCGCCGGAGAGCAGTCGCTTGTGCGGGGTGCGGCCCATCGCCACGACCTCGCGCACGGCCAGGTCGAGGCCGGCTGGTGCGTCCTGCACCACTGCGGCGAGGGTGCGCGCCAGGCGGCGCGGGGGAAGCGACCAGGCATCGACACCGTCCACGCGCACCGCTCCGGCCTCCGGACACAGCACTCGGTAGACGGCCCGCAGCAGGCTGGACTTGCCGCTGCCGTTGGGGCCGACGAGGCCGATCGTCTCGCCCGGCCGGGCCGTCAGCGTGACCTCATGAACGAGTCGCCGGGCGCCCGCGGTGAGAGTGAGGCCGTCGACGAGGAGTTCTGCCGCCTTCATACCGATCCTCCCGCGCTCCTGCGGGCGTCGCGCCGCATCAGCCACAGGAAGAACGGTCCTCCGCACAACGCGGTCAGGACGCCGACCGGGATCTCCGTCGGTGCCGCGACGGTCCGTGCCGCGATGTCGGCCAGGACGAGGAACGCGGCACCGCCAAGGGCCGCCGCCGGCAGTACGCGCCGGTGATCGCCGCCGACGACAAGCCGCACGATGTGCGGCAGCATCAGGCCGACGAAGCCGATCGGACCGGCCGCCGCGACCAGCACCCCGGTCACGAGCGAGATCAGGACGAACATCCGGGCACGGAACCGTGCCACGTCCAGGCCCATCGTCGCGGCGGCCTCCTCCCCGGCGAGCAGCAGGTTCAGATGCGGGGCCTGCACCATGAGAACGACGATCCCGAGGAGCAGCGCCAGACCGGGCAGCCACAACGACCCCCAGGACACACCGCCCAGGCCGCCCAGAGTCCACGCGAGCACGGCACGGACCTCGTCGGCCTGGTCTGTGGTCAGGAGCAGCAGATTGACCAGCGCGCTGAGCACCGATGCGACCGCCACCCCGGCCAGGATCAGCCGAAGCGAGGTGATGCGACCGCCCGTGCGCGCGGCCGCGTAGACGAGGACCAAGGCGCCCAGCGCCCCCGCGAACGCGGCCGCTGACAGCGACACCGTTCCGAAGACGCTCACCCCGAAAACGATGACCGCGACCGCGCCGAGGGAGGCACCGGAGGACACCCCGAGGAGATACGGCTCGGCCAGCGGATTGCGCACGAGGGCCTGCAATGCAGTTCCGACGACAGCCAGTCCGGCACCGGTGACCGCACCGAGCAGGACGCGCGGCCCCCGTACGTCGAGGACGATGGTCTCTCGTGCCTGGCTCCAGGTGGGATCGCTGCGGTCGGCGCCGAGCGCGTGCAGCACGATGCCCCAGACCTCACCGGGAGGCACCCGTACCGAGCCGAGGGCGAGCCCGGCCGTCACCGAGGCGACGAGCACCGCGGTGAGAACGACGAGGGTGGCGGCGAACGACACCCGGCGGCCGCGCTCCACCGCAGTGAGTTCCGCGGTGGCCGATGTCACTTGAAGCTCTCCGGGTGC
The DNA here is from genome assembly GCF_053599115.1 of Streptomyces sp. NPDC001020. Taxonomy (NCBI): domain Bacteria; kingdom Bacillati; phylum Actinomycetota; class Actinomycetes; order Kitasatosporales; family Streptomycetaceae; genus Streptomyces; species Streptomyces sp. NPDC001020. The sequence continues at coordinate 24,511 of NZ_JBSFLQ010000026.1, forward strand.
AGTTCGCGCGCCAGGTCGTCCACCGCGGCGGCGGAGCGGACGCCGACCAGGGTGTCGGTCAGCGGCAGCACGACGAAACGCCGGTGCTTGATGGCCGGCACATCGGCGAGGGCCGGCTGGGAGAGCAGGTACTTCTTCTTCTGAGCGACGCTGCCGGAGCCCTCGTAGTCATAGATGGCGATGACCTCAGGCCCGCGCTCGATCACCTGCTCCCAGGAGACGTCACCGAACACGTCGTCAAGGTCGGAGAAGACGTTCTTGCCGCCGGCCAGGCGGATCAATTCGTTGCCCAGGCCCTTGCCGCCGGCCGTGAAGGCGGACTTGTCGCCGCTGTCGTACACGAACACGGAGACGTCACGCTCACCCTTCACCGCCCCGCTCGCCTTGTCGACCTGCGTGCGCAGCTTCGACACCAGCCGGGAGGCCCGCTCGGAGACGCCGAAGATCTTGCCGATGGTGCGTATCTCGGCGTAGGTGTCCTTCATGGTCACCTTCTTCGTGCCGTCGCAGTTCTCGCGGTTGAGGTAGGTGTCGATGCCCGCGTCGGCGAACGCCTCGCGCGAGCGGCCCTCCTTCTCGGCGAACGCGCTGGCGTAGCCGCCGTAGACGAAGTCAGGATCGGCGTCCAGGACCTTCTCGAACGACGGTGCCTTCTTCGACAGCCGCGGGATCGCCGCGTATTCCTTGCGCAGCGCGGGCAGGACCGCTGAGTCGGGGTACGACGTGCCAGCCATCCTGTCCTTCAGCCCCAGCGAGAGCATGAGCTCGGCGGGGTGCTGGTGGATGGTCACCGCGCGGGACGGGGGTTTGGTGTACGTCGTCTTCACACCGCAGTTGTCGATGGTGACGGGGAAGCCCTTGGCTGCCGGGACCGAGGTCTTTGGGGAGCCGGTGTCGGCGCCGGACGCACCACAGCCTCCGGTCAGCAGGATCGCCGACAGTGCAGTGACTGCCGCGCCGACGCGCACTGGGCGGCGCCCGCGCAGGGCCGTGTGCGACGGAGGGATCGGAGAAAGGGGACGGTTGTGACCGTCATGCATGGAAAGCCTCCTGCGGAGTCCGCGCTCCTCGGATCGGGCCCGCGACAGGCCAGTTTCCTGACTCCTGCGCGACACGCCTATGAGGGGTGACGCGCGGTCACAGTGGCGGGACCGTGCCGGATTCGCACCGGCTTCCTGTTTCCCGTCGCGGTGTTGACATGGTGATAGTACGGAGTGGCGGCCCACTGACAAACGCGGCTGCTCATGCGCCGCCTCATCCCCGTCCTTGCGCGGCGGGCCGCCCTGTGGATCGAAGCAGCCCCTGCCTGTACGTCTTCGTATGTGCCTCCGGGATCGCCGACGACGTTCAACACGATCAACAAGTCCTGTGCGAGGCGTACGGCATGGGCGTCCTGATCGGCTCGTACGAGCCCCACAAGCCGAGGCCGACGGCGGCGGGGGCCTTCTCCCGTCGGTGCAGCAGCAGGGTGCTCCCCGGGGGTAACGGGCGAGAAATCCGCGTGCCGGGCCGGCGTGGCGCACGGTAGAACACAGGGTGTGACCGTCTTCTTCTGCGCCAAGTGCGGCACCGCGCTCACCGGGGACCTGGCGGCCCTGCTCGCCGTCCCGGACGTCGACGATCCGGACACCAGCCGGAACAAGAAGACTAAGCGGGCCCGCTCCACCGTCCCGCGCGGGCACTATGCCATCGACCCCGACCCGTGGGGCGCGCCCTTCGTCCCGGCCACCAAACCCCGCCAGCACGCCCGCAGCACGGGCCGTGAACCGCTGCGGCCCGACACCGGGTCCACCGTCTCCGCGGGTCCGCGCAGCACCGTCGTCGTTCACCCCGACGACGTCCTCCCGCGCCTCGCTCCCTTCACCTGCGGGGACAACCAGACCGGATGCTGCGGCCCCACCGGCGCAGCCGGCCCCAACCTGGCCTGCGCCTGCGGCTCACGCCTGGCCACTTGGGCCGCCGACTGCATGGGCCCCAACGAACTGCACCTCGACCCCGTCCGTGTCCACGCCTGGCATCCCGACCCGGCATGACCGCACGCAACCCGCTGCACGATCGGGGCCGGCGACGCCGGCCCACGCCGTGAGAGCCCCTGGTCGCCCGGGATGGTGTCCCGTCGAGTGGTGTAGCAGCGATCTCTGCATAGCCCCTGGTCATAGGGCGGCCATCGCGCAACTCTCCGAGTAGAGAAGCTCGTTGAGAGAGGTGACGCGATGGCCTTGTCCCAGCATGACTTACTCCGGCTGATGGAGTCACTGCGTACGGCGGACGGAATCGAGTTGATCAGGGCTCTGGCCCAACGGATTCTGCAGGAGCTGATCGAGGCCGAGGCCACCACGTTCATCGGGGCGGAGCCCGGCGAGCACACCGAGACCCGCACCAATCTGCGCAACGGCCATCGCAGCAAGACGCTGACCACGCAGGCCGGGGATCTGGACCTGGCTATCCCCAAAGTCCGCACCGGCAGCTTCTTCCCGAGGTTGCTGGAACGCCGGCGCCGGGTCGACCGGGCCCTCTACGCGGTCATCGTCGAGGCGTACGTCCACGGCGTGTCCACCCGCAGCGTCGATGACCTGGTCAAGGCGCTGGGAGCGGACACCGGTATCTCCAAGAGCGAGGTCTCCCGGCTCTGCGCAGGGCTGGACGCCGAACTCACCGCCTTCCGCACCCGACCGCTGGACCACATCCGCTTCCCCTACATCTACCTGGACGCCACCTACTGCAAGGCCCGCGTGAACCACCAGATCGTGTCCCAGGCCGTGGTCATCGCCACCGGCATCACCGAGGACGGCGGCCGCGAGGTGCTGGGGTTGATGGTCGGGGACAGCGAGACCGAGGCATTCTGGAGCGAGTTCCTGCGCTCCCTGCGCGAACGAGGCCTGAACGGGGTCCGCCTGGTCATCACCGACCATCACAGTGGCCTGGTCAAGGCCGTGCGCAAGGTCATGCTGGGCGCCGGCTACCAAAGGTGCCGCGTTCACTTCCTGCGCAATGTCTTTGCGGTGATCCCGAAGGACTCCGCGGAGATGGTCGCGGCGACCATCCGCACAGTCTTCGCCCAGCCACACGCGGCAGCCGTCCGGGCCCAGCTCGACACCGTCGCGGACATGCTCGGTCGACAGTTTCCCAAGGTCAGGGCCATGCTCCTGGAAGCAAAGGAGGACCTGACCGCGTTCGCGGACTTCCCTGATCGGCACTGGAAGAAGATCCAGTCGACCAACCCGCTGGAGCGGATCAACCGCGAGATCAAACGCCGGACCGACGTCGTCCAGATCTTCCCCACCCCGACGCCCTCGAACGCCTCACCACCGCCGTGCTCGTCGAGATGCACGACGAATGGATCGCATTCCCCCGCCGCTACCTCCCCGAAGGCAGCATGGACACGATCTACCCAGCTGAAGAACAGCCCGACACGGCTACACCACTACAGGGGACATGACCCCGCCCGGCCCGACGCCCCGGCCCGAAACAGTTACGGACGGACCGATCTCAAACGAGCCCCGAGCCAGGAGCGTCTTTCAAAGTCCGATACCGCAGGCGCTGTGCGCCGTTCCCCGGGTGGAGGCCTGCATGACGCGAGCTCAGGGACCACCCCTGGCCGGTGATCGGCCGCAGACTATGGCGGTCGTTTAGGGGACGGGAGCAAGAACACCACGACGGCAGCGGAGCAGCATGGCCTGGCCGACGGACCTGAGTGGGCATTTAGAGATGGTTTATATCGGTAAGTAACTTTCACGGCCGTCAGACTTGAGGCGTTTGCCTCATACGCGCACCCTCGATTCCATCGAGCTTCGAACTTGGCCGCCCGTTTGCTCCGGTTCTCGCGTATGAAGTCCGGACTCTCGCCACTGGCGGCGAGGACGGGGCCACCAGGGTCATCAGCGGAATCGGGGGTGCCACACGTCTTGGATGCGGCCTTCGTCGTCGATCACGGTGATGTCGGGCCACCGGTCGAAGGCGGAGCACGGGTGTGAGATTCCGAGGTCGACTTCATCACCCACGTCCAGGCCGTGGGCATCCGTGAGGACCAGGTGGTGGTCGTAGATATGGGCCGCGGTGGCCCGCGCGGCCGCCCTCGGCGCACCCTGTGCGTCGCGGGAGCTGATGAGGACCGGCAGTCCGGCGTCGTAGGGCAGTTCACGTTTTCCGGCGCCGACGACGACCTGTCCTGGTTCCGGTGTGGAGAGCACGACCGCCCGAACGGTCAGCGCCGGCCGCAGTCCCGGCAGTGGCGAGACGTCGGCATACGTGCCGTGGTCGTGTGTGACGTAGCAGCCCGACCGCAGGACGGGCACCACCGGCGGACAATCAGGTGACTTTGCGAGTTGTGAAAAGGTGCGGAGGACCCGGTCGGGGAAGGCGGAGCCACCCATGCTGAAGACGGGCCGCGCTGTCTGGAACAGCGGTGTCAGGCTGCGGAAGAGCGAGACTGCCTGCTGGCAGTGTGCGTCGACGTCCGCGACCGTGGCTGCGTCCCGGCGATTCGGCCGGACGCCCTCGTAACCTGCGACTCCGGCCAGGAGAAGTCCTGGCGATGTCTGGCATGCAGTGGCGAGGCCATGCGCCGCAGCGGACTCCCGCACGCCGGTTCGTCCGCCTTGCACACCGATGTCTATGAGGACGCGCAGGGGATTGCGTGCCCCCTCCATGGCCGCCCGCGCCAGGCCCACGCCTACCGTCGAGTCCACGAAGCAGTAGAGCTCAAGATCAGGTGTTTCGTCGAGCCATCGCCTCAGGAGGGCGAGGTCGGGGCGGTGAATCACCTGGTTGGCGATGATGATCCGCCGCACCCCCCAGCCCAGCGCTATGCCGCACTGTCGCACCGTGGCGACCGTCACCCCCCACGCCCCGGCGGCCGTCTGCCGCTCGACGATGGGGCGTGTCATCGTGGTCTTGATGTGCGGACACAGTTCCACGCCCTGATCACGGCACCAGTCCGCCATGAGGCGCACATTGTGTTCCAGTGCCCGCACGTCGAGCCGAAGCTGGGGCATCTCAGGCACTCGGCGTGCGGTGAGTGCCGTGTCGTCGTGGTCCATCAGTCCTCCAGGTTCTCGGTAACCGGCCGCGCGCCCGTGGTGGCACCTCGGTCAGGAGCACTCGGACTCAGCTGAACCCGGTTCTCCGGTCGGCGGCACCGCGCATGGGCGGACTACCCTCGCGCGGCAGGCTACGGCAATGACGACCGGCTCGTTCGGTCACGGCCGACGCGCCGCCTTTGGGACGATCGGTCAGCCGCGTCGGCGCAGCAGAGCCGTCGTCGCCACTGAATTGTGCACCGTGAAGGCAACCGTGCCCGGCACGAAGCGGTCGTCCGACCACAGCAACGGTCTGCCCGTCTGGTCCGTGGCCCGCCGCCGCTCTCGCATCAGTGGCGCGTCGGGCGCGCAGCCGAGCAGGCGCGCATCGTCGGCCTCGGCGTGGACGAGGTCGATGGTGTGTTCCGTGTCCGCGAACACCACTCCCTCCTCCGTCAGCGACTCGGTGTGTGACACCGCATCGTGCTCAAGGCGGGCGATCATGGCACCGATGTGCTCGGGGTAGAGGGTCCGCTCGATCATGATCGGAACACGCGCCAGCGTCCGTAGCCGCAGGACCCGGTAGATCTGCGCCCCAGGCTCGAGGCCGAGTTGCTCGCACTCCGACGGGTTGGCCGGTCGGCTTTCGATGTCGATCGTGCGGCCGCCCGGTTCCTCTCCGAGCGCGCGTGCCCAGCGGGTGAAGCTGAGCAGTTCGAAGAAGCTCTGGGTGCGTGCGGTGCCGAGCACGACGCGCCGCGTGCCCCGTCTGGACGTGACCAGGCCGTTGGCGCGCAGCACCGCCAGTGCCTGACGGACGGTGCCGCGTGACACGCCGTACTGCTGGGCGAGTTGTTCCTCGCTGGGCAGCCGGCCGTCCGACCCGAAGGAGCCGACGGCGATGGCCTCACGCAAGTCGGCCGCCAACCGTCGATACCGGGCTCCGGTGGTGCCGCCCCCCGCGACCGCCATGTCGTTCTCCTTCTCTCAGCCGCCCATCGACGCTCTGACGAGACCCTATCCGCTCACCGAGCCTGGCTCACCGGCCGGGCGCTCTCGCTGCGGGGCTTGCGAATGTCTTCCCCAGAGGCTCGTCGGCCCGTTCCTCGGCGTTCACCCTCCATACACGGCCCTCCGAGGTAATGGGCCAAGTTGTACAGCCAACTTTTTCCTTTCGGGAGACCCCTGTGAGACTGCACCGCATTCGCTCGGCGGGCCTTGCCTGCTCCCTCGCCATGGCCGCGCTCGGGCTCAGCGCATGCGGCGTGACCAGCACAAACGAGGTCAACGGCAGCGACAGCAAGGCCGCGACCGCCACCTCGGCAAAGGACCTCGGCGGCATGGACGCCCTCGTCGCTGCCGCGAAGAAGGAAGGCAAGTTGAACGCCATCGCTCTTCCTCGCGACTGGGCGAACTACGGCGAGATCATCGACACCTTCGAGAAGAAGTACGGGATCAAGGTCGAGGTCGAGAACCCCGACGGCTCCAGCCAGGACGAGATCACCGCGGCCACCTCCCGCAAGGGTCAGGACCGGTCTCCGGACGTCATCGACGTGGGCAGCGCCTTCGCCGTCAGCGCGGCCGAGCAGAACATGCTGGCGCCGTACCGGGTCAGCGCGTTCAACCAGATCCCGAAGACACAGAAGGACGCCCAGGCCCGCTGGTACAACGACTTCGGCGGCTATGTCTCGATCGGCTGTGACGCGAACCGCGTCAAGAAGTGCCCCAAGACCTTCGCCGACCTGCTGGATCCGCAGTACAAGGGTCAGGTCGCGCTGACCGGCAACCCCACGAAGTCCGGCTCGGCCTTCGGCGCCGTGTACGCCTCGGCCCTCGCCCGCAAGGGTTCCTTCGACGACATCAAGCCCGGCCTGGACTTCTTCGCCGACCTGAAGAAGGCCGGCAACTTCAACCCTGTCGAGTCGAGCCCCGCGACCATTCAAAAGGGTGAGACGCCGATCAACATCACCTGGGACTACCTCAACACCGGATACGCGGACGATCTGCGCGGCAAGGGCGTCGACTGGAAGGTGAGCATCCCGTCCGACGGCGCGTACGCCGAGTACTACTCGCAGGCGATCGTGAAGTGGGCACCGCACCCGGCCGCGGCCCGCCTGTGGCAGGAGTTCCTGTACAGCCCCGAGGGCCAGAACCTGTGGCTCAAGGGCCACGCCCGCCCCGTGCTGATGCCGGCGATGCAGCAGTCCGGGACCCTCGACGCGGCCCTCGCCGCCAAACTCCCGCAGACACCCGGCAAGGGCACGATCGCCTTCCCGACCGAGGGTCAGATCAGCAAGGCCAAGCAGACAGTCGTCCAGGGCTGGGCCCAGGCAGTCGCCGGATGAGCGCCGTCCAGACGGCCGGGGGCGACAGCCGGACCCGCTCCTACGGCAGCAAGGCCGGCCTCGGGCCGCCCCGGCGGCGCGTCCCGCGCATGGCAAGCTGGCTCGGTGCCGCGCCGCTGCTCGTCTTCGCCGCCGTGGTGTTCGGCCTGGTTCTCGCGACGATGGTGGTCGGCGCCTTCACGACGCCGGAGTCCGCGCCGGGAGGAGCCCGCCTCACCGGCGCGAACATGAGCGCCTCGCTGCACGGCCCCTACCTGACCGCGTTGATCGGCAGTGTCAAACTCTCCGCCGTCTCCGCGTTGATCGCCACCGTGGTCGGCCTGCCGATCGCCCACGTGATCGTGACCTCGCGCTTCCGAGCCCTGCGCGAGGCGGTCCTGGCCGCATCGGGCGTACTGGCGAACTTCGGCGGCGTGCCGCTCGCATTCGCATTCGTGGCCACGCTCGGCAACGCCGGCGTCCTGACGAGCCGATTCCACCTGCGCAGCCACGGCTGGAACCTGTACAGCTTCTGGGGTCTGACCTTGGTCTACCTTTACTTCCTCATTCCGCTCATGGTGCTCACGCTCACCCCGGCTCTGGAGGGGCTGCGGCGGCAGTGGCAGGAGGCCGCCCGCAACAACGGCGCGAACGCCTTCCTGTACTGGACGCATGTCGCGCTGCCGATCCTCATGCCATCGCTGCTCGGCGGCTTTGTGCTGCTGTTCGGCTCCGCGTTCAGCGCCTACGCGACCGCCGCAGCGATGGTCGGCAGCTCGGTACCGCTGGTCACCATGCAGATCGCGGACGCGTTGTCCGGGAACGTCCTGGTCGGCCAGGGCAACGTCGCGCTCGCGCTCGGCGTTGACATGGTGCTGGTCGCGGGGCTCGTCGTGGCCATTCAGCTGCCACTGCAGCGCAGGAGCGCGCGATGGCTCGCCTGACCACGCTCCGATACGGGCGCGCCGCCGTGTTGTTGGTCACTGGTGCGTACTTCCTCGTCCCGCTCGCATGCGCCGTCGCCTTCAGTATCGGCGCGGGCGTCCCAGGTCAGCGCATCGGCTTCGAGGCCTATACCGGCATCTTCAGTGCCGGCGGCTTCACCGACAGCCTCGTTCTGACCCTGAAACTGGCCACCGCCACCATCGCGCTCGTCATGGGTCTGCTCGTGCCCGCTCTGGTCACGGTACGGCTGGCCGCGCCACGCCTGCGCACACTCGTCGAGATCGTGTGCCTGCTGCCGCTGGTCGTACCCGCTGTCGCCCTGGTCGCCGGCTTCAGCGCGGTACTGCGCTGGGGATCGGACCATGCCGCCGGTACGCCGCTCTTCCAAGCCCTGGTCGCGCTCCAGAACCCGCAATTCCCCCTCGTCCTGGTTCTCGCGTACACGCTGATGGCGCTGCCGCTGGCATACCGCACGCTCGACACCGGGCTCGCAGCCATCGACCTGCGCATGCTCGTCGAGGCCGCCCGGGCCTGCCGGGCGCCATGGCCGCGCACCCTCCTGCACGTGGTGCTGCCCAACCTGCGCGGGGCGCTGCTCAACACGGCGTTCCTGACCCTGGCGCTGGTGCTCGGCGAGTACACCGTTGCGGCGATCCTCGGCTATCAGCCGTTCGCCGTGTGGATCCTCGCCATCAGCGGCTCGCAGGCCCAGATGTCGGTGGCCGTTTCGGTGTTGGGGCTGCTCGTCACCTGGGTGCTGTTGCTGATCATCGCCACCGCCGGCCGCGCTCGCCGTCGTCCCAAGGAGACCTCATGACCGACCTGACAATCGATGTCGAAACCATCAGCCGGACGCGGACCGGTGCCACCGTCGAGTTCCGCGGGCTGCATCGTTCCTTCGGCGCCACGACGGCGCTGGACGGCCTGGACCTGACGGTCGAGCCGGGTGAGTTCGTGGCACTGCTCGGCCCGTCCGGATGCGGCAAGACCACCGCACTGCGGACCCTCGCCGGATTCGAACGGCCCGACTCGGGCACGTTGCTCGTGGACGGCGAGGACATCACGGGCGTTCCCGCCCACCGCCGCGACGTGGGCATGGTGTTCCAGTCCTACAGCCTCTTTCCGCACCTGACCGCCATCGACAACGTCGCCTTCGGGCTGCGGATGAGTGGCGTCGGCAAAGCCGCGCGGCGGGCTCGCGCCGCCGAACTCCTGGAGCTGGTCGGTCTGCCGCAGCACGCCGGCCGCTTCCCGCATCAACTGTCCGGAGGCCAACAGCAGCGGATCGCCCTCGCGCGGGCTCTGGCACTGCGGCCACGCGTGCTGCTGCTCGACGAGCCGCTGTCGGCGCTCGACGCACAGGTACGCCTGACGCTCCGCGAGGAGATCCGCAGTCTCCAGCAGAAACTGGGCATCACCACCCTGTTCGTGACACACGATCAGGAGGAGGCCCTGTCCATGGCCGACCGGGTCGCGGTGATGCGTGCCGGAAGACTGGAGCAGTGCGCACCTCCGGCGGAACTGTACGAACGCCCTGCGACCGCGTTCGTCGCCGAGTTCGTGGGCGTGATGAGCCGGATCCCGGCCCGGGCCGGGGCGGACGACGGGACCGTGGACGCGCTCGGCCGCTCGCTGCCCGTCCACGGGAGGCTCCCGGGCGCCGCCGAGGTCGCCGGTGGAACGGGTGAAGTGGACGTCCTGGTACGGCCCGAGGCCATCGAGGTCACGGCGGACGGCACGGGCACATCCCGCATCGTGGGGGCGGCGTTCCTGGGTGCGACGACACGGCTGACCGTGCGGCTGACCGACGGCGGCGAGGTGATGGCCGATGTGCCGACCCACGCCATGGCCACGCTCCCGGTCGGTGCGGCGGTGACGCTGACACTGCCGGACCGCCCCGTGCTCGTGGATCGTCACCGCCGAGGAAACAGTGGCCGCGGCGGGAGCTGACGGTTCCCGCCGGTGCCCGGCCGGACGACGCCGTCGATTCGGACCAACCCACCTGACGCCCGGCAGCCGACGCGCGGAGCCCGCGCCTTTGCCTGTTCGCCACACACCGGAGAAACCCACCTTGAACCATCGCATCGCAGCGCCCGGCCTTCCCGCTGCCGTTCTGTTCGACATGGACGGCACGCTCGTCGACACCGAACGGCTGTGGTGGGCCACGGCGGAACAGGTCGCCGACAGGATCGGGCGGCCACTGACCGACGCGGACATGCCTCACGTGCTGGGCCGCCCGGCCACGCACACCGCCGCCCATCTGCACCGCACCGCCGGCCCGGCGGCCCCCGACCTCGCCACCCTCGTCACCGAACTGGATGCTGCCTTCGCCGCCCGTGTCGCCCGCGAGATCGTCCCGCGCCCGGGCGTACTGCGCCTGCTGAACGAACTGGCCGCGGCAGCCGTGCCCGCGGCGATCGTCTCCGCTTCGCCGCGCCATGTCGTCGACCTGGTACGCAAGGCGCTGGGTGAGGACCGGTTCGCTCTGACCGTCGCCGTCGAGGACACCGCCCGCACGAAGCCCGCGCCCGACCCCTACCTCGCCGCGGCCGCCGCCCTGGGCGTCGAACCGCACGCGTGCGTGGTCGTCGAGGACACGCCCACGGGGGTCGCCGCGGCCGAGGCCGCCGGGTGCACGGTGCTGGCCGTGCCCTCCACCGTACCGATCCAGCCCGCGGCCAACCGGACCGTCCTCGACTCCCTGGAGCGTGCCGACCTGGGCTTGCTCGCCTCCCTCCTCACGTCGGCGGAAAGGAACTAACGCCATGGACGACATCCGGCACGTCGTGATCCTGATGCAGGAGAACCGCAGCTTCGATCACTATTTCGGCACACTGAACGGCGTGCGCGGCTTCGACGACCGCCAGGCCCTGACGTTCCCGAACGGCGACAGCGTCTTTCGCCAGCCCGCCCTGGCCCGGCCCGACGGCGGTCATCTGCTGCCTTACCGTATGGACTCCACGAAGTTCAACGCGCAAAACGCCGACGGCCTGCCGCACGACTGGGAGAGCGGTCACGAGGCCATCAACAACGGCGCGATGAACCGCTGGACGTCCGCCAAGGGCGAGCAGAGCATGGGCTACCTCACCCGTGACGACATCCCCTACCAGTACGCGCTGGCCGACGCATTCACGCTGTGTGACGCGTACTTCTGCTCACTGGCCGGGCCCACCAGCCCCAACCGCCTCTACCTGTGGACCGGCACGGTCGGCCCGGGCCGCGACGGTACGACGGGCCCGTGGATCGACAACACCCCGCTGCCCGAAAGCCCGGTCTGCGACTGGACCACCTACGCAGAGCGCTTGTCGGCCGCCGACGTCACCTGGCGCGTCTACCACACGCCTGGTCTGGACGAGCGCTACGGCAACTACGAGGACAACGCCCTTGAGTACTTCGGCCAGTTCCACACCTTCGACAAGGACGACCCGCGTTACATCAACGCGATGACGAAGTGGGACCTGTCGGCGTTCGACGCGCACTGCAAGGACGGCACCTTGCCGACGGTGTCCTGGCTGGTCTCGCCCTACCTGTTCTGCGAGCATCCGACCGCCAGCCCCGCCTATGGCGCGCATTGGGTGAACACCGCTCTTCAGTCGCTGTTCGCGAACCCGGAGGTGTGGCGGCACACGGTGTTCCTCGTGATGTACGACGAGAACGACGGCTACTTCGACCACGTGGTGCCGCCGTTCCCGCCCGCAAGGACCCCTGAGGAGTTCGTGGACGGGCAGCCGATCGGGCTGGGCAACCGCGTTCCGCTGTGGGTGATATCGCCGTGGTCGCGTGGCGGCTGGGTCAACTCCCAGGTCTTCGACCACACCTCCGTGCTGCGCTTCCTCGAGCTCGTCACCGGCGTGCGGGAGCCCAACATCTCGCAGTGGCGCCGCGCCGTGTGCGGTGACCTCACGAGCTGCTTCGACTTCACCCGGCCCGACTTCTCGATCCCCGTACTGCCGGACACCCGCGAACTGGTGGAGCAAGCCGATGCGGCGATGGAGCTGCCGGCGGTGGAGCTCCCGGCGCCGGGCGCACAGGTCATGGCCACCCAGGAGCCGGGTGGCACGCGCCCGCACCGGCCGCTGCCGTACCGCCCCTGGGTCGACGTCGCCGTGGACCGCGCCACCGGCAAGGTCACCTGCACGCTCGCCAACGAGGGAACGGCGGCCTTCCACTTCACGGTGTTCCCGAACATTGCCCGGCCGTTCGCCGGAACGCCGTTCACCGTCGCACAGCACAGCACCGCCGCCTACGTGTGGGACGCCATACGCACCGGCGGACGCTACGACTTCACCGTCCACGGCGCCGACGGATTCGTCTGCCGCTTCGCGGGGACAGTGGCGGGGGTCGACGAGGACGACAGCGGCGTCCCTCGGGTGGCGGCGGTCCTGGAGAGCAGCGATCCGGACAACGCGTCGGTCGAGTTGCGGCTGGGCAATGACGGCGGGACCTCCGTGTGCTTCACGATCGCCCCGAACGACTTCGGCGGTACGGCGCGCACTCAGCTGGTCGGCCCGCGCGAGCAGGTCACCTTGACGTGGCCCACGGACGACGGGCGGTACGACATCACCATCACCGCTGACGGCGACACGGGCTTCGCCCGGCGATACGCGGGGACGGTCCACGCGGCACCGGACGCGAGTGCGGCCACTGCCGCCTGAGCCGTCGCGCTCAGGCAGCAGTCGCCTCTGTCCGCTTTCATGCCATGCTGCGGCTGGTGCGGGGGAGTCGGCCGCCCGCCTCGGGTGGCGGTGCACCGCGTCGGCCGCCTTTGTCGGCATTTGCCCCAGGGGTCGCCATGCACTGCTTGATTGCGGACCGGGGGCGCCGGGCGACGGCGAGGGTGAAGAGGTCCGGTCGGCCGGAGGACTTGCACAAGGTCCCGGACGCGCCCTCTTCCTTGCCGTCCGCGTTCCATCAAGCGTGTCCTCGGGGCCGGCGGAATGGCCGCTTGTGCCGGTGGCGCGAAAGGCGCCGTACGGGGTTCCCGTGCGGCGCCTCCACTTGTGGGCAGGCCGCGTTACTTCAGCGCGTACGCCCGGCTGACGGTCTGGACCGTGCGGTTGCCCGCCTTGTCCCAGACCTCGGCCTCGAGTTGCGGACCTTGGCGTAGTCGGCCTTCTTGCTGGGGGTTGACAGGTTCGCCGGGATGCCGGTGTCCCAGTCGTACTGGCCCGTGTACTGGTAGCGCGACTCCTTGATGCTCCGGACGTCGATCGTGGTCCGGCCGGCAACTATGACGAAGGCCGCAGGCTCACCTCCGACGTCGCGGCCGCATTTTCACGTCGACTTGGCCCGAAGGTCGGCCCAGTGCCCCACCTCCTGCGGATCGGGGGGATCAGGGCGGTAGCCGGGATCCCTCTCGCGCCGTAGTCTGACACGCGCATGAACCAGCGCATCCTTCGGTAGGGGAGGCGCGCGTCGGCCCACCAGGATCCACAGCCACCCGTTGTCGTGGAGGGGTGCATCGGCGAAGTCCTCGGTCAGAGCGCAGGCGAGTGGATCGCGGATGCTCCGCGGTGGGCGCTGCGCGCCGGCGGCTTCGCGCCCGATCCGCTGACTGGCGCTGTGCCGGTGCTGCACCCAGCCGCCGTTCGGCGCCCGCTCGCCCGGCTCGACGGCGATGTGCCGGATGAGACAATCGGCGCCTTCCTTGTGGTGCGGGATCGTCGGATTACGCCAGAGCGTCGATGATGACGACCCACCGCTCTCGCAACTCTCCAGGCCCGGGTCATCGCCCAAACCAACCACCCAACAGCAAGATCAAGACGACGTGTTGATGATCCGCAAGCTCTTACCTGGTGAGCGGAAAAATGATCTCCGGGTAGTGCGGTGACGGGCCGTCGAACAGGTTGGTGTGGTGGTGGCGTAGGCGCAGGTCGAAGAAGGCGAGCAGGTAGGCGCGTTGGGCGGCGATGGCGTGCGGGCCGTCGCCGGAGCCGAGGAAGTGGTCGAGCTGCTCTGCGGGCCAGCCGATGACGGGTTGGGCCTGCGGGATGAGCAGTTCGAAGTCGGTGTAGGACAGGTGTCCGGAGTTTGTGAGGTGCAGTCGTTGGCGCCAGCCGGTGAGTTCGGGCCACAGCGCGTCCCACATGGCGTCGCGGGTCGGGTTGACCCAGCCGGAGCTCATCAGCAGGAGTGGCTGGGCCAGGCCGTCGGTGGCCACCGTGCCGAAGACAGGGCCGTCGAGGCTGGCGCCGGCCCGGACGCGGGAATCGTCATGCATGGTCTGCAAGGTGGTGGCGCCGCCCATGGAGTGGCCGAACATGCCGACCGAGGTCAGGTCGAGGGCAGCGCCCAGACCGCGTGGCACGGGCCGGTGTTCGGCGTCGGGGTTGGCGCCGGCGGCGAGGGCAGCCAGCCGGTCCAGGACGAAGCGGGTGTCGGTGGCACGGACGGCGACGACGCCCGCGTCGCTCATCGCGTGCACGGCCGCGGTATTGCGGATCTCGACGCGTCCGTCGGGGAACTCGACCTCCCCGGCGTCGAAGGTGTGGTCGATGGTGACGACGATGTACCCGTGGCCGGCCAGTTCCTCAACCAGGGCGGTGTCGAACGTACGGTCGCCGCGTGAGCCATGCGAATACAGGATGACCGGGTGGCGGGTGGCGCGGTCGGCGGGAGCGTCTTCGTGGCCGTGGGTGAGCGGCCAGCTGAGGCGGCCGGTCGGGATGTTGAAGTAGTCGGACTCCAGGTGTGCCTGCTCGGCGCTGCTCATCCAGCGGGCTGCCGGGTGGCCGACGGTAGTGGTGGCGGGATACCAGAGCTGGATCTTCAGTTCCCGGGAGCGGGGGGTGGGTGCCCAGGGGTCGGGGCGGCCGCTGTCGACCAGGTGCATGGTGGTGGTACCGATGCGGTGCCGTCCGGTGGGTGCGGGCAGGGTCAGACGCAGTTGCCTGGTCGTTGCGGCAGCGGTGGCCCTGGCCATGGTGGCGGTGGCGGGCGCGGCGTTGGGGGCGGCTGCGGTGGCTGTGCCGGCGACCAGAGCGCCGGCGGTGATCAGTGCGGCGGGCAGGGTCAGCGCTCGGGACAGCGTGTTCCGTCGGTGATGTGTCGTCATGTTCGTTGATCCTCCAGGGGTTCGGCGTGGCGTGGTTCCACCGTGCCCGGGGTGTGGGCGCGGGCGCGTCTGACCACGGTCCGACGCTTGGAGTGCGGATACGACCGTGGTCATAGGCTCGCGGTCAGAGCCCGCCGGGCGCAGCGCAGCGACCCTGGAGGGGCGGACGATCGCCGCGCGACTTTTCTGCGTACGGATCAACGGCCGTCGATGGGGGCGCGGGGTCCCGAAAGGTGCCGAGACCGCACTGAGCTGCGGCGTACGGATACACGGCCACGGAGGCGGAATCCCCGGCTGTCTCACGGTCGCCTTCACCTCCACCGACACCCGCCGCCAGGTCGCGCTCTCGGTCAACCGTCTGCCATCGATCGCCCGGCCCGGCCCAGCCGTTCACAGCGGGCCGGGAGGGAGTCCGTGCTGGTAGGCGATGATGACCAGACGGACCCGGTCGCGGGCGCCGAGCTTGCTGAGCAGTCGGCTGACATGGGTCTTGGTGGTGCCCTCGGTGATGTGCAGGCGGTCGGAGATCTCTGCATTGGTGAGGCCCGTTGCGACCAGGGTGAGCACCTCGCGTTCGCGGTGGGTGATGCCGAGGGGCGGGGGCGGCTCGGGAGGTGCGCCGGGAACGGGACGGGAGGTGAAGTCCTCGATGAGCCGGCGGGTGACGCTGGGAGCCAGGAGGGCGTCTCCCCGGGCGACCGCCTGAATTCCGGCGAGCATGTCCAGCGGAAGCGTGTCCTTGAGCAGAAAGCCGCTGGCGCCGGCGCGGAGTGCCCCGTAGACGTAGGAGCCGGTGTCGAACGTGGTGAGGATCAGCACCCGCACCGACGTGGACCGGGTGACCAGCCTGGTCGCCTCTATGCCGTCCATGCCGGGCATCCGGATGTCCATCAGCACGACGTCCGGTTGTTCTCGGCGGGCGACAGCGACGGCCTCTTGGCCGTTCGATGCCTCTCCCACGACGCTGAAGCCGTCGGCCGCCCGGATGATCCCGGCGAAACCCGCCCGTACCAGTGCCTGGTCGTCGGCCACCACCACGCGGATCGTCACGAGCGGTCCCCTGCGAGCAGCAGTGCGACGACGACCCGGAATCCCCGCTCCGGCAGTGGACCGGCTTCGAACCGGCCGCCGTACAGACGGACCCGCTCGGCCATCCCGGCCAGGCCGTGGCCGCCCTCGCCGACCGGGCCGCCCCGCCCGTCGTCGGTTACGTCGATGCCGAGCTGGTCGTTCTCATAGGCGATCTCGACGCGGACGGCAGCCGGACCGGCGTGCTTCACGACGTTGGTGAGTGCCTCCTGGAGGATGCGGTAGGCCGACAGCTCGATCCCCGGGGGCAGTTCGCGGCGTTCGCCGATGATCGACAGCGAGACCTCGACTCCGGCTTCCTCGATCCGGGTGACCAGCGGCTCCAGGTCGGTCAGGCGTGGGGCCGGCGGCAGTCCTTCGGCCTCGCCCGCGCGGAGTACGCCAAGCAGTCCGCGCAACTCGCGGAGGGAGTCCCGGCTCACCTCCTGGATGGTGGCGAGCGCTGTGCGCGCCTGTGCGGGGTTCTGGTCGATCACGAAGTGGCCGTAACCGGCCTGTACGCCGACGACGCTCATGCTGTGCGCGATCACGTCGTGCAGTTCGCGGGCGATGCGCAGCCGTTCCCCGGCCAGTTCGCCCTGCAGCACGGCGGCCTGATGTTCACGCAGTTCGGTGGCGTACGACCGGTTGCGGCCCACCAGGTGGCCGATCGTCCAGGCGATGAGTCCGACGATGACGGCGAGCACGACGCCTTCCTGGAGTTCCGGCGAACCCCAGGGCACCCCGAGCAGTGCTGCCGCCAGACTCAGGCCGAGCACGGTGAGTGCCGTACGGCGGGGTTGCCCGGCCGCCACCTGATAGATCACCATCGCGCCCGCAACGACCACTGCGGCGCCGACCGGCGTGGCCAGTGAGTAACGACCGGCCCCGGCCAGCAGCGCGATCCATGCGGCCAGGACGGCCGCGCAGGCCGCTCGCGGGAACGGGCAACGCACGGCCACGGCGACGCCGACCGCCAACGCGGTGGTGACGGCCACGGCGAGAGCGGCCCGCGAGGGCTGCGGATAGCCGCGGTGGTGCGGGTCGTAGCTGTGATACAGGTGCGGAAGGGCCGAGATCGCGAGCGCGGCAAGGAGGAATCCCGTCAGGCAGTCCACCGCGCCCCAGTGTGCCGGACGTAGCCTCTTGGCCAGCGGCGGACGCGGTTCGGAGTGCATACGGGGAGAGTACGGGCCCGAGCCCGCCCGGTCGTCATGCTGTGGTCATACTCCTGGGGTTGTACGCCCGGCCCGATTGACCACGTCACCCGGACTGGTTCAACGCTCTGGTCAGTTGAACCTTCCGGGTTCGGGCAGCGGTTTACCCAGGAGGAAGGCTCGCAGCAACGCGGTGTAGAGGCGTGGCTGCCCGCGTGAGATGGAGTGACCGGCTCCCTTGACGGTCACGAACTTTGAGTCCGGGAGGGTGCGCTGGTACTCAGCGGTCACGACGGGTTTGATGAAGTCGCATTCCCCTCGCATGATCAGAGAGGGGACGTGCGCGGTGCGCAGAATCGGTCGAGGGTCGGGGAGCTGTTCAAAGTCCTTGCGGGTCATCTGGTTGCTGTAGAAGCCCTGGGGATTGTTGTGCGCCCTGGTGGGCAGCGCGCCCTTGCATGAGGTGCTGTCCTTTCCCTGCAGGGCGACTTCGTGCAGCCAGTGGTCGACCTCGCGGTCGCCGACCAGCGCGTGCGCGGCGCCGGGGTTGATCTGAAGCAGCAGGCTCGCCGCGAGCAGCCGGGGGTTGCTGTTCAGCCGGTCGAGCCGTGCCTTTTGGGCGGGGGCGAGCCGGTT
The DNA here is from genome assembly GCF_053599115.1 of Streptomyces sp. NPDC001020. Taxonomy (NCBI): domain Bacteria; kingdom Bacillati; phylum Actinomycetota; class Actinomycetes; order Kitasatosporales; family Streptomycetaceae; genus Streptomyces; species Streptomyces sp. NPDC001020. Next base: position 42,713 of record NZ_JBSFLQ010000026.1, read on the forward strand.
CCAGGGTTCCCCGGCTGTGGAGCCGGGGTATTCGTGGCCCCACAGTGCGCCTGGCGAGGTGAACACTGCTTTGGCCACGTGCTTGCTGTGGGCCGCCAGGTACTGGGCGGCAAGTGACCCTCCCCATGACTGGCCGACGAGGATGATCCGGTCAGCGCCGAGCGTGCGCCGGATCGCTTCGAGATCGGCGACCTGGCGGGCGACGGTGTACCCGGTGATGTCCCGCAGTCTGGTGGACCGGCCGGCGCCGAGCTGGTCGTAGGAGTAGACGTCGAAGCCGTCCGACGCGAGTTCACGACCGCCGGTGGGCATGCCCTCGCCGGGCGTGCCCGGCCCTCCATGCAGGAAGATCACCGGTGTCGGCCTGGCCTTACCGGCGGCGGAGGCGTGGACATAGGCGATGCGCGATCCAGTCGGCAGATTCCAGAATTTGACGCCAGGTAGGGCGGGGGCTGCCGTGGTGGTGGGCATCGGACGGAAAATGGTGACACTGGCGAGGACAGCGACGGCCACGGTCAGGCCGACCGAGAGGAATGCGGCTGCCCGCAGGCCCGGGCGGCGTTCGAGGCCGAGCAGGGCGAACGCCGCGCGGCCCAGCAGCCCGCTTGCCAGCGCGCTGAAGGCGAGAGCGGCGAGGGCCAGGGCTGGCACGCTCGTGGTGACGAACGCTGTGGCGAGGAAACCGGCCGTTGCGACGAAAGGGGTCAGTGGTATCGCCAGGAGCAGAAGGGCGCCGCCAGTGAGACGGCGGGGAAGTGTGTGTGACATGCGTTCGAGGCTAGGGAGACGGCGCGGGCAATCCATCCAGCTCCGGGACGGTCTGGCAGCATGCGCCGACCGCCCTACGGCGGGGTGACACCCCCGCCTCGCGGCGGGGGTGTCAGCGGCTGCCGGGGCGGATCAGACCCGTCTCATATGCGGCGATCGTCGCCTGCACCCGGTCGCGTACGCCGAGCTTGCCGAGGAGGACGGAGACGTGGTCCTTCACGGTGGGCGGGCTCACACCCAGCACTGCCGCGATTTCCGCATTGGACAGCCCGCGTGCGACCTGCCGGAGGACCTCGGTCTCGCGCGGAGTGAGCCGGTCGAGCCGTGCGGTGTCGAGTGGGCCGGGCGCGTCGGCGAACCGGTCGATCAGTCTGCGGGTCACCACAGGATCGAGCAGCGCGGCTCCCCCGTAGATCACCCGCACCGCGTCGATTACCCGCTCCGGTTCGGCGTCCTTGAGCAGGAAGCCGGCGGCCCCGGCGCGCAGCGCGGCGAACAGATACTCGTCGAGATCGAAGGTGGTGAGCACCAGTACGCGGGTTGCGGGGTTTCGTTCGGTGATCCTTGCGGTCGCCGCGAGGCCGCCGATTCCCGGCATCCGGATGTCCATCAGCGCGACGTCTGGCCGCGACGACAGAGCGAGTTCGACCGCCGTCTCGCCGTCTGCGGCCTGCCCGACGACGCACAGGTCGGGTTCTGCGCCGAGAATCGCCGCGATCCCGGCCCGTACGACGGCCTGATCGTCCGCGACGGTCACTCTGATCGCCATGGGAAGACCTCCGGCAGCCACACTCGTACCGCACCGCGGTCGGTCGTCGAGAGGGTACCGCCAGCGGCGTCCGCAATTGCGCGCAGCTGCCGCTCCACCCCCGGAACGGCGGGTGCTGGACCGGAGACCTCTACCCCGTCGTGGACTCTGCGCACGGTGAGAGCAACGCCCACGGCCATGAGCGTGGAGGCGATCCGGTACGCGAAGACCTCCACGACAGCGGGCAGCGGACGGCGCGGGCCGATGTAGTGGACGGCGCCGCCGTATCGCCTGGCCAGTGCGGCGATCCCGGAAGTAGTAGGGGGCGGGTCGTCTTCCCAGTCCCTCCCGTCACTCACGTCGTTGTTGTCCCGTCCGCGTAGCCCGGACAGCAGCCCCCGCAGAGCGGTGAGACCAGCACGGGCTTCCTCCCGTACGGTCCGCAGGTTCCCCGCCTCGGCTGCAGCGACCACCGCCTGCGCGTGCCGGAGCGCCGTGCCCCGCAGCCCGGTGGCGAACCGCACACGCTGCTCGTGCACCGCGGCGTCGGCGTCCCCATCGAGCAGTACCCGCCGCCGGGCGTCGGCAGCCCGCAGCCGGTCACGACGCCGGGCGGTCCGGCGCCCCCACGACCAGACGGCGAAGGCCGGGAGGGCCAGCATGCACGTCAGCACGACCCAGGCCGCCACACGGCTGCCGGTGATACCCCTGCCGCTCGCCAGTGCGAGGCCACCTACGGCGGCGACGCCGAGCGGCGCGAACAGGCCCCGCCGGAGCGTCAGATACACCCCGGCGCTGTACACGAGCGTCAGCTCGACCCATCCGTACACCAGGAAGATGTCGCTCACCGGCGGCTGTGTCCAGTCGGCCCGATCGCAGGCCTGCCACAGCACCAGGGCTAGCAGCACCGCCACGAGCGCGCGTCCGGGTGCACGCGAGCGCCAGCCCAGCGGCACGGCGTGCAGGCCCGACAGCACGACCGTCGGCACCGCAGGGAGCACGCCGCCGAAGGAATCCGGTACATCGGCTGACAGCAGGCTCGCACCGAGCGAGAGCGCGATCGCCAGGACCACCAGCGCATAGTCGAGCGCAATCATCCCGCGCCAGCGGGGCCACCGGCGGATGTGAGGTGCTGCCGCCGCGGGCAGTTGAGCCCGAACGCTCCAGCCGGCACCGCCTTGGCTGTCCTGCCCTACCGGTCCAGCAGAGAGCGTCCCGCCCGCCGCGGTGACCGTGGCCGCTAGCCCCGCGAGGCCGCGACCGGTCCCGAGGCCCGGCTCGACAGCCGTACCGCCGTCGTCCGTGATGGTGACGATGAGCAGGGGATCGCCATGGGCCGCCCTGCTGCCGCCCGCGGGCTCGTCCCGGTCAAAGGCCCCCTCGACCCGGACACGCACCACCGCGCCCCCTGCGTACCGGGCTGCGTTGGTCAACGCCTCTCGGACAACCCGGTATGCCGCATCCGTACTGCTCGCCGGCGCCATGTCCACCGTGCGCCGGTAGTCCACTGCGTGCGCGGCAGCCAGCGCGTCGATATCGGCGAAGGTGGCGAGGGCCGCGCACTCGCCCAGCTTGGTGAGACGCTCCAGCTCGCGAACGGCCTGCCGGCCCGCCTCGCCGGCGTGCTGCAGCGCAGCACCGGTCTGTTCCTGGTTGGCGAGCCGGAGCGCAGCGCCCGCGGACACCACGACCCCAGTCAGCCGGTGCGCGGCCACATCGTGCAGCTCTGCCGCCAGCCGGTCCCGTTCGGCGAGCGCCGCGAACAGGGGGACTGCCACAGTGCCGGCCTCGTAGTCGGCCAGCGCAGACCGATGGGCCAACCTGTGTCGGAGTGACCGGCCCGTCGCCCAGGCGATCGCCACCCCGCCGCCGGCCATCAGCACGACCCCTGCCACATAATGCAGCGGCTCACCGCGGGCAGCGGCGACTCCGGCGGCGGCCAGCGTGACGATGACCGCTCCCACGAGGGAGGGCCCAGCGGTTCGGTGCACGGCCAGGAGATGGAGCACGACCAACACGGAGACCGCCGCAAGGACAGAAAGGACCATTGCGTGTCCTGCAAAGAGGCCGTCCCGCGCCGACCACATGAACCGATTCACCTACCTGAATCGGCGGCGAGAAGTCCCCTCGGCCACCTCTTCCCCAGGGGTGGTTCGGCGTCCGAGTACTTCCTCAGGGCCGGTGTGCACTTCCAGCAGCCCAGAACGTTTCAGGCCGATAAGCCAGTCCATCTCATCCGGCGCCAGCCGCTTGACGATCCCCATACCCGCAGACTAACCAACCAGTTGAAGGCGAGGAACGTCTTGTTGGACGCCGAACACCCCAACCTCACCAGCGCCGTTCCCATCGCCGATGCCGCCGGCCTCCCCAACAGCCGTCTCCCCTGGCCGAGTACCTGGTCGTTTATCTCCACAAGCGCCGCCACTTCCACGACGCCCTCGCCATCGCCAACACGCCGTGACCGCGACCCGCGAGCTCGGCGAGCGTCACGGCGAAGGCCAGGCGCGGAACAACCTCGGCAACGCTCGGGACGAGATACGTGGACCTCGGGGACTGCGCACACTATGGCGAAGGCTCACATGGGTTTCCAGGGCCAGTGGCGGGTGAATCTCAGATGCCGCCTTCGCGCGGTGGTCACCAGTTGTGCGGCGGCGGAGAATCCGCGCCCGCCGCCCACGTCTCGATGCGGAGGGCGGCGGCGGTTGTGGCGCTGGTTTCAGGGCAGTTGGTCGTAGGTGTAGGCCTTGCTCACGTCCAACATGCTTCTCGGCGTGTAGGGGTAACTTGCGGGGATGGCGAGGGTGTCGCCGATCCGTTCACCGCCGTATGGATTCGCCGGGAATGTCATGCCCGGCGTGTAGATCCGGTCGTAGCGTTGCATCCAGCTTTCCCAGATCCGGTCCACGTTGCAGTGGTGCAGGAAGAACACCGGGTCGTTGGGGGAGCTCATGGGTTGCATGTCTCCGCCTACCCACAGGTGAACCTGATTGTGCGTCCATGGACGCCTCGCTGGGAACCAGCCTTCGAGTCGACCGCGGAAACCGTCCGAGTTGACGCTGAAGGCGACGGTGTCGTATCGGTCTTCCGGTTTGGGGTTGGGGCCGACTGGTGCGAAATCGAGGGCGGCTTTCACGTCAGCGCTGGTCGGCAGTGTTTCCCAGCCGTCCGGCCAGGGCAGAGCGAATTCCCGGGCCAGACCACGCCCCCTGCCGTTGTCGGCCTGGGATGGCCGTCCGTCGGCGCCGCTTTCGATGCGGACGGTGAAGTTGTTCGGGTCGTTCGGGTAGAAGCCGAACGGTCCGTCGGAGACGGGGTTTCCTTGCCCGCCCATACAGTCATTCGCCCAGATGGGAGCATCGGCGCCGCGACACCGTCTCCTCCAGAGGCCGCCCCTCGTACGACAGCAGGTGGGCGCTGCCGTCCGGCGGCACGTCCGGCCCGTCGTTGACGGGCTCGCCATGGTCGAGGAAGGCGGAGCCGACGCCGCTGCCCAACGTGACGCAGACGGCGCGCTCATGGCCGGCGGTCGCCCCCGCGACGAACTCCCCAATGCCGAAGGCGTCGGCGTCGTTGAGGAACCGCAGCGCGCCGGGTGCCGGGCGCATCCGCCGCGAGAGCTCTGTGCGCACGTTCACCCCGTACAGGGCGTCGAACTTGCCGACATCGCGGAAGAGCGCGAGGCCGGACTCGTAGTCGAAGGGGCCGGGCAAGGCCATCCCCCAGGTGGCGTTCGCCGGGGCGCTGATCCGCGCGGCGGTGACGGCGATGCCGTCGAGGATCTCCTCTGCCGTGCCTTACGCGGGCAGCGGGTGGCGCACCACGTCCCCCACGGTCCGTCCGGCGGTCAGGTCCACGAGGGCGGCGGCGACGTGGGTGCCACCGATCTCCAGTACGGGCACGGGCTCGGTCAGCATGTGATCGGCCTCCGGCGTGGGGTCGCGGCGGGGCCCGGGTGCCGCGGGGTGGGCGGGGCGGGTGGGGTGGTGTGGTTCATGAACTGGCTTCCTTTTCAAAGTGGTTCATCACCGTGCCGCTCAGCGCATCGCGCGGAAGGTACCCCGGCGCAGGGCCGCCTCGATCCCCTCCAGGCTGCGGCCACGTGTCACAGCTGTCGCCGTACCAGCTGACCTACTACCCCAAACTGAGCCATTAGCCGCTGTCTTGATGGTGCCCTCCACTCCGGAGCGGACCGCGTAGTGGGTCTTCCACTCGGGTGTCTGCTGCTCGTTGCGGACACGGACTTGCAGGTCGCGTAGTTCTCGTGGGGGAAAGCCCACGTTCCGGGCTCTCTCGCGGGAGGTGGTGCACCGGGGGCGGTCCGGACACGGCTGACACCGAGCCTTTTCAACTCGGTTGAAACTCGCCCTGCCCAGGCCCCGTTCTGCCCGGCCGCTGCTGACCCTCTCGTCCGGGACCCCGTTCATCGCACGGTCACGCCACGCCACCGCCACCGTCCAGCGGGGAGACCCGCCGTCCCTGCTGCCGGATCCCGTCGCCGACCGGTGTGCGGGCTGAGCAGGCCGTCGAGGCCGATGAGCGGACCATGACGGCGTGGCCCTCAGTCCTTGAGATGCTCCAGGATCCGGTGCATCCCGCTGTTCCAGTTCTCCTTGAGCGCCGCCACCGCCGCGTCGATGTCGCCGCGCTGCAGACACTCCGCGATCCGCTCGTGCTCCACGGCGGAGCGCTCCAGGATGTCCTGGTCGCCGAGGGCCACCCGCTCGTAGCGGTGCATCGTCACCTTCATCGAGGTGATCAGCTTCATCAGCCGGTCGTTGGTGCAGCCCGACAGGAGCAGGTCGTGCCACGCGTCGTCGTAACGCTCTATGACGTCATGCGGCGCCTGCGGCGCGGAGAAGGCCCGTGCCTCCTCGAGGAGACGGGGAGCCGTCGCCCGTAGATGCTCCGGGTCGCTGGACTCCAGGGCCAGCGCCTCCAGCGCCGCCACGATCGCGGTCAGATCACGGAACTCCTGCGCGCTCAGCGGCGTGAACCGGAAGCCCTTGCCGCGCTCGCTGGTGATGACGCCCTCGCGCTCGAGCGTGATCAACGCTTCGCGCAGCGGGGTGCGGCTGACCCCGAGTTCGGTGGCGAGCTGCCCCTCGTTGATCGGCTCGTTGGTCGCGATCGTGCCGCGCCCGAGTCGCTTGATCAGTTCCTCCTTGACCTGTTCGCGCAGCGGGCGGTTTTCGATTGGCATGTGAGGCAGCCCTTCTCTTTCGTCCGGTCGATTATCCGTTACCGACGAGTCACGCGGTACCGGCGCCGTCGACCGGGATGATCGCCCCGCTCACGAACGACGACGCGTCGGACGCAAGGAACGCGACGGTCTGTGCGATGTCCCTCGGTTGCCCGATCCGGCCGAGGGGCCTCTCGGCGGCGTCGGCGTAGAACGCGTCGGAACTCTCGCCGAGTTGCCGGGCCTCCTCGGCGAGCATGCCGGTGGCCGTGTCGCCGGGGCAGACGCAGTTGACGCGGATGTTGTCGGGCCCGTGGTCGATGGCCATGGCGCGGGTCATATTGACAACGGCGCCTTTGGAGGCACAGTACGAGACGGCGCGGCCGCCGCCCGAGATGCCCCATCCCGACCCGGTGTTGATGATCGAGCCGCCGCCCTGTGCGGCCATGCCGGGTATCACCAGGCGGCTCATCAGCATGATGGAGCGGACGTTCACGGCCATCACCAGGTCCCAGTCGTCCTCGTTGATTTCGCAGACGGTGGAGCGGCGGATGATGCCGGCGTTGTTGAACAGCACGTCGACGCCGCCGAAGCGTTCCTGCGCGGCGGCGGCCACGGCCTGGCAGTCCTCGCGTCGCGAGACGTCGCAGCGGACGAAGACGCCGCCGGTGTCCTTGGCGGTCTGCTCGCCTCCGTCCGTGTCGATGTCGGCGATGACGACGCGGGCGCCGAGTTCGGCGAGGACATGAGCGGTTGCCCGGCCGATGCCGGTGGCTCCGCCGGTGACGATGGCACGCTTGCCGTCGAGAGTGATCATGAGGCTTCCTTTACAGGGTAGGGGGCGCGGTTTCAAGTGGTCGACCGGTCAGGTGGTCAGGCGGTACAGCGACGTGCGGCGCCGGCCGGTGATGACGGGCAGATGGCCCGCCAGTTCGGCATCCAGCGCCTCGTCGCCCGTGTCGAGGAGGAGGGGGCGGCCGCCCAGAGACGCCAGCTTCTGTTCGGTGCACAGCACGAGCAGCCGCTCCCGGCCGCCCGCCGCGCGCAGGACACGCGGCGAGATCTGCTGGTTGCCGCGGCCGAGGAGAAAGCCCTGGCCGCCGATGGGGGAGAGGGCGATCCAGCACGGTCCCGCCGCGAGGAGGGCGTCCTCTCCGGCGTCGCGTAGAACGACCCCCGCGGGGTGACCGGGCCGCAGCGCGAGCACGTCGACGCCGGTGAGGGAGACATCGGCACCCAGCGCGGCTGCTACGGCGCGGGTGGTGCTGCCCGGGCCGAGCGCCAGCAGTCCGTCGCCGACACGCTCGGCGACCTCGGCGGCGATGCCGCCGACCGCCTCCGGAGCACCGGCCGTGCTGCCGGTCTTGCGCTGCTGGACACGCACGGGCACGTCGGGGACGCGGAGCCAACCGTAGAGGCGGGAGGTGACGCGTCCTGCGCGCAGTTCGTCCTCGTCGCGGTCCATCACTTCGGCGTCGCGCAGGCGTACGGAGCCGGAGCGGGCGAGCCACGCGGCGGCGACCTCGCCCGCCGCGCGCGGGCTGACGCCGAACACGGCCGAGTGCATCTTGACGCCGGTCGGCACCCCGAGCACCGGGCAGTGCACCCCGTCGAGCGCGGCGAGCACATCCCGGGTGGTGCCGTCGCCACCGGCGAAGAGCAGCAGGTCGACTCCCTCGGCGACGACGGCGCACACGGCGGCGACCGTGTCCTCGGCGGAGGTCTCGTCCGCGACCTCCGGGGCGTACACGACCCTCGCCGTCAGCCCGGCCATGGCGACGGAGTCGGCCCCCATGGCACCGGCGGCGGTGACGACTTCCGGTTCTGCGCCGGGGCACCCACCGCCCGGCCCCACGACCGCGCCACCCAGCGCACCGACAGCGGCGCCCGATCCTGCACGCGGTTCACGCAGTTCACGCAGTGCCGCAGCCGCCCGTTCTCCCGCCAGGGGCATCGCGCCCAGGGCGAGGGCACGGTGGCGGCGCTCCCGGCCGTCGGTGCCGCCCAGGCCCACCCGGCCGCCGAGGCCGGCGACCGGGTTGACCACCAGGCCGATCCTGGTCAACGGGCCGCCTCACCAAGGATCTTGCGGCGGTAGGCGCGCCAGGAGACGGCCCATGTGGCCGGGTCGTCCAGGCTCTCCGGGCGGACCCGGTGGATGGTCGAACGGTGCGGGGCCGTGCGGACCGTGTCCGGGGACTCGTACGCCTCGCGGGCGATCTCGGCGAGGATCGCCGCGTACTCGTCGAGGTCGGCGCGCGTGTACGACTCGGTCGGTTCGAGCGTCATCGGCTCGGGGACGAGGTACGGGTGGTGGCTCGTCCAGTAGTGCGTGCCGAAGTCCGCGGCGCGCAGCCCGAGGTCCTCGGAGTGCAGCCCGGTGTCCTCGTGCAGCTTCTGCCAGCTGTAGCGGACCTGTTCGACGCGCGGCCGCCCCTGGGCGTACGGCACCGAGACTCCCGGGATCTGCCGGACCTTGTGGAGCAGGTAGTTGTTGTTGAGGACCGCTGTCTCCGCGGCGGAGCGGAGCCCCTCCGCGCCGAGCGACATGATCCACGCGTACGCGCGCACGAGGTTCGGTACCACCCCGTAGAACGGCCGCATCTTTCCGACAGACTCGGGCCGGTCGTCGTCCAGACGGTAGCGCTCGCCATCGAACTCGACGGTGGGGCGCGGCAGATACGGCGCCAGCTCCTCCGTCACCGCGCACGCTCCGGCCGCCGGCCCACCGCAGGCGTGCGGCGTCGAGAACGTCTTGTGCAGATTGAAGTGGCACAGGTCGAACCCGGCCTCGCGGGCGCGCGTGATGCCGAGGATGCCGTTCGCGTTGGCCTGGTCGTACGAGCACAGGCCTCCCGCCTCGTGCACGATCCGTACGAATTCCTCGATGCGCGGGTTGTAGATGCCCGTGTCCTCGGGGTTGGTGATCAGCAGCGCGGCCGTGCGCGGTCCGACCGCGGCCTTGAGCGCCTCGATGTCCGGGTAGCCGTCCGCGTCCGGGTGGAGGGTGATGACCTTGAATCCGGCCGTCTTCGCGCAGGCCGCGTTCGACGGGTGGGAGAAGATCGTCGTGATGACTTCGTCACGCTGCTCCAGCTCGCCGCGCGCAGCGAAGTACGCCCGGATCATGGCCACGTTCGTGTAGATCGCGGCAGAGCCGGCCCCCGGCTGGAGGGAGACCCGGTCCATGCCGGAGATCTCCTTGAGGAACAGTTCCAGGCTGTGAATGATGCCGAGGACGCCCTGGACGGTGTCCTCGTCCTGGAGCGGATGCAGCGCCGCGATGCGCGGGTCACGGACGAACTGGTCGTTGACCTTGGGGCTGTACTTCATGGTGCAGGTGCCCTGGCCGACGTCGATGTTGAGGTCGGCGCCCAGGTTCTCCTGCGACAGACGCAAGTAGTGACGCAGGACCTGCTGCTGTGACATCTCGGGCAGGGCGGGCGGCTCGGCGCGGCGCAGCGTCGGGGGAATCTCCACCGGGGCGATGGAGGGGTCCGGCGCCGGGACAAGCACGCCGCGTTCGCCCGGCGAACCGAGCTCGAAGATCAGCTTCTCGTCCCAGGATGCCTGCTGGAAGCGGCGCAGGCGCGGCTTGGGCGCGATCCGCGCGTCCTCGGGGGAGACAGGTGCGGGTGCGTGGTGGGCGGTCACTTGACGATCTCCTCGAGGGTGGCGGCGAGCCGGTCGATGTCTGCCTTGGAGTGGACTTCGGTGACGCAGAAGGATGCCTCGTGCTCGCCGGTGGGCACGGAGCCGTAGATGCCGTGCTCCTTGAGGTCGGCGCGGATCTCGGCGGCGGTTTTGCCGCCGGTGTAGCGCACGGTGAAGTCGGCGAAGTGCAGGGCGTCGCCGTACGGGACCTCGATGCCGGGCACCTGGGCGAGGCGCTGCCGGGCGTACGCGGTGTGGGCGAGGATCGTGTCGCCGATCTCGCGCATGCCCTGCGGTCCCATCAGGGCGAGATAGACACCGGCGCCGATGCCGTGCAGCGCGGCCGCCGTGCCCACCCACTCCTTGCCCTCCTCGCGCAGGGCGAAGGAGGTCCGCTCGTATGCGACGTCGCCGAAGCCGTACTCGCCCTCGACCGCGGTGGGCGCGAGCCCGAACAGGCGCGAGGGGTACTCGGCGACCAGCCGCTCCTCGTCGCGGGTGGCGATGAAGCCGGCGTTGCCGCCGCCGAAGCTCTGATGGATGCCGAGCGGCTGGATGTCGCCGCAGGCGATGTCCGCGCTGTACGCGGAGGGAGGTGCGAGCACGCCGAGGGTGAGCGGATTGCAGCCGACGACGTACAACGCGCCCGCATCGTGCGCGAGTTCCGCAAGCCGCGGCAGTGACGGGTCGACGATGCCGAGGGCCGACGGGGCGTCCGCGTAGATGGCCGCGGTGTCACTGGCGGCCAGCTCCTCGTGCAGCGCATCGAGGTCGGCGCAGCCCGTCTCCGGGTCGACCGGGACCACGGTGACGTCATGATCGGGGCGGACGTAGTCCCGTATGCGTGACAGCTTGTCCGTGTCGATCGCGGTGGCGACGAGCACTCGGCGGCGCCCGGTGATGCGGCCCGCCATGCGCAGGGCGGTTCCCGCGGCCTGGAAGCCGTCGTACACCGGGACGTTGACGACCTCGACGTCGAGGAGCTCGGCCATCATCGACTGGTACTCCCACAGCGCCTGGAAGCGGCCGTGGTCCTCGTAGGGCTCGCCCGCGTACGCCGTGAGGAACTCGCTGCGGTTGACCACCTCGTCCACGACCGCGGGCACATGGTGCTGGTAACAGCCCGAGCCGAGGAAGCTGAGGACCTGCCGCGTTGAGGTGTTGCGGGCGAGCAGTTCCTCCATGTGCCGGGTGAGTTCGGCTTCCGAACGCAGCGGTGCCGGCAGGTCGAGGGGGCGGTGCAGCCGGATCCTGTCCGGGATGTCGGCGTAGAAGTCCTCGACGCTCGCCGCGCCGATCTCGTCGAGCATCGCCTGCCGCACGGCCGGCACGGAGTTCGGGATGTAGGGGTGGACAGAGTTCTCGGACGACGTCATGCCGTGCCTTTCGCGTAGGCAAGGTCAGCTTGGTCCGGCCGGGGCGGCCGGCCTCAAAAGTCTTTGCACGTACACCTCTTGACGACGGACTCCGTCATTCAGTGTTCTGAATACAGCATTAGGCATTCAGGCTCCAGGAGGCAAGAGTGTCAATGAGACCCACCCGGCGGGCCGTTCTGGCCACAGGCCTCGCGGCCACGGCGTCGGCCCTGCTCAGCGGCTGTGCCATGGGTGGCGCGGGCGGCGGCGGACAGGCCCGCGACATCGGAGGGAAAGGGGACGACAAAGGAGGAAAGGTCAGCGGCAGGATCACCGTCTGGTCGTGGGACGTGGCAGCCAAAGCCATGAAGCGCCTCGCCGGCGACTTCGAACAGCGCCACCCCGGCACCACTGTCGACGTCGTCGACATCGGCTACGACAACGCCTACGACAAGATCACCGTAGGCCTGCGCGGGGGCACGGGCCTCGCGGACGTCCTCACGGTCGAGGGCAGCCACATGCCGCGCTACATAGGCAACTTCCCGGCCGGCTTCTACAACCTGATGAGCCTCGGCGGTCGCTACGGCGGCGACTTCGAGCGCGCGGCATGGCGCACGGTCACCGGCCCCGGCAGCAAGCTGTACGCCCTGCCCTGGGACATCGGCCCGTGCGCTGTCTACTACCGCACCGACCACTTCCGCGCCGCGGGTGTTGATCCCCACTCCCTGCTCACCTGGGACGACTACGTCAAGGCCGGCATCCGCATCAAGAAGGCCACCGGCCACAAGCTGCTCATCCAGGACTCCACGGACAAGGACGCCGGGATCTTCCCGATGCTGCTGCAACAGCAGGGCCAGTCCTACTTCAAGGGCGGCCGCGTCGCCGTCGACACCCCGGAGGCCGTCAAGGCCCTGACCTTGATGAAGACCCTCAGCGACGAGGGCCTGGTGGCCTACGAGAAGGGCTGGGACGGACTTGTCACCGGCACCAAGGAGGGCAAGGCCGCCACGACGCCCACCGCCGCCTGGTGGACGGGCACCCTCACCTCTGAAATGCCGGAGCTGAAGGGCAGGTTCGGGGTGGTGCCGCTGCCCGGCTTCACCACCGACGGCATCCGCACCTCCAACATCGGCGGATCCACCCTCTGTGTACCTGCGCAGAGCAAGAATCCGCGGCTGGCCTGGGCCTTCATCGAGTTCCTGCTCACCGGCAAGGACAACCAGATCTCCATGCTCACACGCGAAGGTCTCTTCCCCGCCTATCTGCCCGCGCTCGACGACCCCTATCTGAACGAGAGGCAGGACTACTTCGGCGGGCAGCGTACCCTCGGCGTCTTCGCCCGCCTCGCCCGCAACATCCCTCCGGTCGAGAACAACAAGGACGACGCCAAGGCATCCGACATCATGATCTCCGCCGTCAACGGCGTGATGCTGCGCGGCCGGGACCCGCGCCGCTCCCTGGCCTCGGCCGCCGAGCAACTCGCCAGGGCCACCGGCCGTAAGAGGGTGGAGTAGCGCGATGGCCGCCCCTACCGCCTTCGACGGGCCTCTCGCCCCGGTGCGCAAACTCTCCGTGGCACGCGGCAGACGACGGCGCCCGCGCCTGGCTGCCTGGATCTTCGCAGGCCCCGCGGCCGTCCTCTTCGGGCTCTTCTTCGCCTATCCGCTGGGTGCGAGCCTGCTGCAGAGCTTCACCTCCGAGGACGCGGGCATCACCCGCTGGGTCGGGCTCGGCCAGTACCGGCGGATGATCGACGACCCGGCGTTCCTGGAGTCGCTGTTCAACACCGGCGTCATCCTCGCCGTACAGGTCCCAGTGATGATCGGCCTCGCACTGGCCCTTGCCGTGCTGCTCAACCAGTCATGGCTCCGCTTCCGCGGCACCTGGCGCGCGGTCTACTTCCTGCCCGCCGTCACCACCCTCGTCGCGTACGCCGTCGTCTTCCAGGTTCTGCTCAGGACGGACGGCGGCCTGGTGAACCAGATCCTCGGCGCGATCGGCGTCGGCCCCATCGACTGGCTCAACAGCCCCACCTGGGCCCGCATTTCGCTCATCGTGTCCCTCACCTGGCGCTGGACCGGATACAACGCCGTCATCCTGCTCGCCGGACTGCAGACGATCGGCAAGGAACAGTACGAGGCCGCCTCGATCGACGGCGCCGGGACCCTGACCACCTACCTCCGCGTGATCCTGCCGCAGCTGCGGCCCGTGGTCCTCTTCTGCGTCATCACCTCCACCATCGGCACCCTCCAGCTCTTCGACGAGAACTACGTCCTCACCCGTGGCGGCCCCGACGACGCGACCCTCACCCCCGTCGTCTACCTCTACAAGGTCGGCTTCCAGCAGTTCGACTTCGGCTACGCCGCCGCGATCGCCTGGGTCGTCGTCGCGCTGATCGCCGCGATCTCCGCCCTCCAGTACCTCGCGTTCGGAAGGGAGCGCCGCCGGTGACCGCCCTCTCCCCGGCCCCGGCACCGGTCCACCCGGCCCGCCGCGCCGGCCGCTGCCTCGTATGGCTGCTGCTCGCCCTCGGGGCCGTGGTCAGCCTGGTGCCGTTCCTGTGGATGGCGATCGCCGCCACGCACTCCACGCCGGAACTGTTCCGCTCGCCGCCGCCGTTCCTGCCCGGCGGGCGGCTGCTCGACAATCTCGTGCGCCTCCAGGACACCATCGGATTCGGCCGCGTGCTCCTCAACAGCGTCGGGATCGCCGTCGTGCACACCGCGCTCAGCTCGCTGATCTCCGCGATGTGCGGCTACGGGCTCGCCAAGTACCGCTTCCGCGGCCGCGGTCTGCTGCTCGGCGCGGTGCTCGCGACGATGATGATCCCGTTCCAGGTGCTCCTGGTGCCGCTGTTCCAGATGATGGCGAGCGTCGGCTGGATCGACTCCTACCAGGCCGTGATCCTGCCGTTCCTCGCGAACTCCTTCGGCATCCTGCTGATGCGGCAGGGCTTCGTCGACTTCCCTGACGAACTCCTCGAATCGGCCCGCGTCGACGGCTCCGGGGATCTGCGCACCTTCTACCAGGTCGTGCTTCCGTGCGTACGCCCCCAACTGGGGGCCCTGGTGATCTTCACCTTCATGGGCCAGTGGAACAGCTTTATCTGGCCTCTGCTCATGCTCAACACCGAGGACAAATACACCGTGCCCGTCGCACTCAACACCCTCACGGGTCTCTCCCATGTCGACTACTCAGGACTGATGCTCGGCTCGCTGCTCGCGACCCTGCCACTCATGGCGCTCTTCCTGCTCTTCCAGCGGCAGTTCGTGGCCGGACTGCTCGGCGGGGCGGTGAAGGGATGAGCCGCCCGAGCCGGACCCGTCTCACCCGAGTCCCCGGCCTCCTGTACGGCGGCGACTACAACCCCGAACAGTGGCCCGAGGAGGTCTGGGCCGAGGACGCCAAGCTGATGCGGGAGGCCGGGGTCACCATGGTGACCGTCGGCGTGTTCTCCTGGGCCCGGCTCCAACCCGGCCCGGACACCTGGGACCTCGCCTGGTTCGACCGGCTCCTCGACCTGCTGCACGCCCACGGCGTCGCCGTCGACCTGGCCACCGCCACCGCCTCACCGCCCGCGTGGCTGGTGCGCGCCCACCCGGAGATCCTGCCCGTCACCGCGGACGGTGTACGCCTTGAATTCGGCTCGCGCCAGCACTACTGTCCGTCCTCACCCCAGTACCGGGCCGCCGCACTGCGCCTGACGCGCGCCCTCGCCGAGCGGTACGCGAACCATCCCGCGCTCGCCCTGTGGCACATCCACAACGAGTACGGCGACCACGTCACGGAATGCTTCTGCCCCCGCTCGGCCGCCCACTTCAGGGCCTGGCTCAGCGACCGCTACGGCACGATCGACGCCCTCAACCACGCCTGGGGAACGGCCTTCTGGTCGCAGCGCTACGCCACGTACGACGAGATCGAACCGCCGCGCACCGCGCCCGGACCGGTCAACCCGACCCAACTCCTCGACTGGCGGCGGTTCTGCTCCGACGCGCTCCTCGCCCTGCACCGCGCCGAACGCGACATCCTGACGGAACTCAGCCCCGGCACTCCCTCGACGACCAACTTCATGTCGATGTTCAAGGCACTCGACTACTGGAAGTGGGCCCAGCACGAGGACTTCGTCTCCGACGACGCCTACCCGGACCCCTCCGACCCGCGCGCCCACATCACCGCGTCCCTCAACTACGACCTGATGCGCTCCCTCAAGGGCGGTACACCCTGGCTGCTCCTCGAACAGGCCCCCTCGGCGGTCAGCTGGCGCCCCGTGAACCTCCCCAAAAAACCGGGCCTGCAACGCCTGTGGTCGCTCCAGGCCCTGGCCCGCGGCGCCGACGGCATCATGTACTTCCAGTGGCGGGCCTCCCGCGCCGGAGCGGAAAAGTACCACAGCGCCCTGCTGCCGCATCGCGGCACCGTCTCGCGCGGCTGGCGCGAGACGGTGCGCTTCGGCGCCGAACTCGCCCGTCTCGGCGACGTCGCGGGCAGCCGTCTCACCGCCGATGTCGCGATCGTCCTGGACTGGGACTCCTGGTGGGCCCTGGAGGCCGACGACCACCCCTCGGCCCGGATGCGCTGGCCCGACCTGTTGCGTCCCTGGTACACGGCCCTCCACACCCGCGGCATCACGATCACCTTCGTCCCACCGCACGCCGCCCTCGACGGCTACCGGGCCGTCCTCGCGCCCAACCTGCACCTCCTGCGCCCGGAGCACGCCCGCCGGATCGCCGACTACGTGCGCGGCGGCGGCCACCTCGTGTGCGGCCCCTTCAGTGGCGTCGTCGACGGACACGACCACATCCACGACGGGGGAGCACCCGGCCCGCTGCGGGACGTACTGGGCCTGTCCGTGGACGAGTTCTGGCCGGTCCCCGACGGGGAGACGGTCACCCTGGCCTCCGGAGCCGAGGCCACGCTGTGGACCGAGTGGATCGTGACCGAGGGCGCCGAGACCGCCGACGTGTACACCTCGGGCCCGCTCGCCGGCCGGCCCGCCGTCACCCGGCACCCGTACGGCTCCGGAACCGCCTGGTACATGAGCTGCCACCTCGGCGAAGACATCGGCGACATACTCGACCGGGCCCTGACCGCAGCGGGCGTACAGCCCGTCCTGGACACCCCCGAAGGCGTCGAAGTGACGGTCCGCGCCGGCGCGCAGGGCACCTATCTCTTCCTCCTCAACCACGGCGACCGGCCGGCACAGACCCCGCTGGCCGGTGCGTACGCCGCCGGCGGCACCGATCTGCTCACCGGACAGGCCGTCCACGGCCACGTAGCTCTCGCACCCCTCGGCGCCGCGGTCATCCACGTCGCCCCCGACTCCCCTGGAGGGACAGACCAGTGACCAGACACCGGCCCCTGCACGCCCTGACGGCACTCCTGCTCGCCGCGGGGGCACTCGCCGCCCCGCAGGCCGCCTCCGCCGCGGACCGTCCGCAGCCGCCGTCCCGCTACGCGGACGTCCTCGATCTGCACGGCACCCCCACCGCCGCCCTGCCCGGCAACGACGAAGACAACAACCCCGTCACCGTCTTCGCCGACCGCGGCGCCTGGCACGCCTACGCCCTGCCCGAGAACGGCGAGCGCGCCGCGTACGGAGGCTTCAGCGGGCCGCTCTACATAGCCCAGGAATACCCGTGGTGGCTCAGCACCTCCTTCAGCCGCATGGGCCTCAGTGAGGGCGGGCACACCCTGGACCTGGCCGCGGGCGGTACGCCCCGGTTCACGTCGCTGCCCGGGCTGCTGCGCCAGTCCTACGACCTCGGACGCGGCTTGAACCTCACACTGGAACTGCGGTTCGCCACCAGTCGCAGCGCATTCGTACGAGCGGAGTTACGCAACACCGGTACCGCGACGCGCACCCTGCACGCCGACTGGACCGGCAGCCTGCTGCGCCCCGCCGACCCGCCGATGCACGACGCGCCCTCGCTCACCGCCACACCCACCGGCGTCGGCGTCGACTTCGCGAAGGTCCGCAAGGTGTGGGACTACCTCACGGACGGCACCGAACGCTTCGAGGTCACCCACAAGGAACCCGTTCGCACCACCGTCGACGGCGACACCTACCGGACAGAAGCCACGGCCCCGGTGACCCTCGCCCCCGGGCGCACCCACAGCTTCGACTGGACCGAGTCCTACACCTTCACCGCCGCCGAACGCACCCGCGAGGCACACAGGGCGCGACACGTCCTCGCCGACCCCTCGGCCGAGGCCGCCGCCGCTGACGAGCGCTGGCGCGGCTATGTCTTTGACGTGACCCGCGGCGTGCCGTCGGACCGGCGGCGCACGGCCGTGAAGTCGCTGGAGACACTCGTCACCAACTGGCGCAGCGCAGCAGGGGAGATCAAGCACGACGGCATCACGCCATCGATCTCGTACAAGTGGTTCACCGGCGGCATCTGGGCCTGGGACACCTGGAAGCAGGCAGTCGGCACCGCCCGCTTCGACCCCCAGCTCGCCCAGTCCCAGATCCGCTCCATGTTCGACTGGCAGATCCGGCCGGACTCCCCGACCCGGCCGCAGGACGCCGGAATGATCCCGGACGTCATCTTCTACAACGACCCCTCGCGCGGCGGCGGCAACTGGAACGAGCGCAACTCCAAGCCCCCGCTCGCCGCCTGGGCCGTGTGGGAGGTCTACCGCAGGAGCGGCGACACGGCGTTCCTGCGCGAGATGTACCCGAAACTCGCCGCCTACCAGGACTGGTGGTACCGCAACCGGGACCACGACCACAACGGCCTCGCCGAGTACGGCGCCACCGTCGACCCCGCCAACGACTCGCCCGAACAGCAGCGCCTGGCCGCGGCCTGGGAGAGCGGCATGGACAACGCGCCCCGCTACGACGCCGCGCTCGGCACGTCCGTCGTCGCCAACCGGGCTCCGGACGGCACCCTCCTCGGCTACTCCCTCAACCAGGAGTCCGTCGACCTGAACGCGTATCTCGCCGCGGACCAGGGCTACTTGGCGCGCATCGTGGCCGTCGTGGGGCACGAGCGCGACGCCCGGCGGTGGAAGGAGAAGTCCGCCGCCACCCACGCCCTCGTACGGAAGACGATGTACGACCCGGCCGACGGCTGGTTCCACGACACCGCGCTCGGCACCGGCAAGCCGCTCACCGCGCGCGGGCGCGGCATCGAGGGCGCCGTCCCGCTGTGGACCGGCACGGCGTCCGCCGCGCAGGCCGGGACGGTGCGCGACCGGCTGACGGACGCCGCGGAGTTCGCGACCCGGGTGCCATTCCCCACGGTCGCGAAGAGCTCCCCGTACTTCTCGCCGACCGCCTACTGGCGCGGCCCCGTCTGGCTCGACCAGGCGTACTTCGCACTCGGAGGCCTGCGCCGCTACGGCTACGGCAAGGACGCCGATGCCCTCACCGACCGGCTCCTCGCGCACGCGTCCGGGCTCACGGGCAACGGTCGGATCATGGAGAACTACGACCCGGTCACCGGGGCGCCGCTCAACTCGCCCCACTTCAGCTGGTCCGCGGCGCTGCTGCTGCCGATGCTGACCGGAGACGAGATGCCGACCGGGGACAATTGACGTGCTCCCTGGCCCAAAGTACAGGGATTCCGGCCTGGGTCGGCTGACCCTTCCGGGGGCTTCCTGCTTCACCGCGCTGTGCCGGGACTTTCGTCCTGGTCTTACCGGCGCTCCACGAGGCGTTTAGCGTCTCCGCCCGTCCGGCGGCGACGATACGGCGTCCTTCGAACAGGACGTTGCGTGCTGCGTTGTGGTCGCGGTCGTGCACGGTGCCGCACTCACCGCACGTCCACTGCCGGACGTGCAGGGGTTTGGGGCCGTCGCGGAATCCGCAGGCCGAGCAGACCTGAGAGGACGGGAAGGCCCGGTCCACCTTGGCGAAGGTGCGGCCGTGCTTGACCGCCTTGTACTCCAGCATGCCGACGAACGTGGACCATCCCGCGTCGTGCACGGACTTGGCGAGCCGGGTACGCCCGAGGCGCCGGCGCCTGGGCGCCCGAGGTATTCGGCCATGGCCTCGCCAGCGTCCTCCACGGTGCGTCCGATGACCAGGGCTTTCTGTTCGGGGCCGAACGGGTGGCCGTGCGCCGCGAAGATGGCCGTTTCCGCAACGGTCCAGCATGTTTCGGTGTCGACCAGCAGGCCGTCGCAGTCGAAGACCACCGCCTCGGCGCTGGTGAGGAGCGTGCCCATGCAGATGTCCTTTCGCTTCAGGTGGCGCAGGTGCCCGTTCGGCGGCTGTCGGATCGCCTGAGGCTGCGTCGCCCGGTGCCTTACTGTCCGAGGGCGAGCCGGATGCCGAAGGCGGCGATGACCGTGCCGGTGATGCGGTCGAGGTAGCGGCGAGCCGAGGGCCGTTGCAAGCGGTCTCGGAGCGCGTGCGCGAAGGCGATCAGCGCGCAGGCCCAGATGACGGCCAGGAGGATGTGCACACCAGCCAGGAGCACGCCTGGAGCGAGGTGCGAGGCGCCGGCGGGGATGAACTGTGGGAGCAGCGCAACATAGAAGGCGCCCATCTTCGGGTTGAGCAGATTGGTCACGAACCCTTGCCGCCAGCCGCCGAGCAGGGTGTCGCCGGCGCCTGTCCTGGTCTTGCCCTCGCCCCGGGCCCCCGCTGTCGGCGGGCTCTGGCTCGATGAGTGGTGCCGGTTGGCCCACAGCAATCTGCCGCCCATCCACACCAGGTACGCGGCACCGGCCCAGCGAAGAGCCTCATAGGCGAGGTGAGACGCGGTCAGCAGTGCAGTCACACCGAGCGAGGTGAGCACGCCCCAGACCAGTGTGCCGCTCTGGATGCCGAGGACCACGCCCCAGGCGCGACGTCGGTGTCCGAGCGCTGCGGTGCGCAGGATGAGGGTGGTATCCAGCCCGGGAGTAAGCGTGAGAAGTCCCACCATCAGGGCGAACGTGCCTATTGCGTCTGGGGTGATCATGAGCGATCACCCTAGGTCGGGAGCCGTGGCGCGTCCATACTCCTGCCCGATATCGGGCAGGAATCGCGGTATTCGACTCCGAACTTGCGTATCGCACCTCACGATGGCGTGTCCGGGATGCGCCTCAAACGATGGGGTAAGCCGCTCAGCCGGGACTCCACTGGAACGGGGGTCCCTACAGCCACGACGGCAGTACAGGCGCAGGTCTCCGGTGATCACAGAGCGTCACCACTCCATGACCTCCAAGACCTGCGCCTGCTTTGCTGCCGAGACCCACCACCGCGCCTATCTGCGCGACCTCTAAGGTGCACGTCACAGCAGCCTTGAGACGCTTCATCCCCGGCGTGAACGCCGGCGCTTTCTGCAAGAGTCCCGGGAGCCAAGGTCCCGGGGGGCAGGCGGCGGCCGAACGCCCGGGGGGCTTCCCACCCGCCCGGCTCAGCCGACGATCGGCGAGACGGCGACGCAGCCGGCGGCTGCCACCACGCCCACGCCGGACTTCTCGACCAGGACCTTGCCCCTGTACACAATCTTGCAGGAGAGCTCACCGGAGCCGTCGTTGACGTCCACGGCAATCGGCGCAACGGTCGGCGCCTCGATGCCGCGCAGCTTCACCGTCTTCTTCCACGGCAGCGTGGGGTTCTTCACCGTCTCCAGCTTCGGGTTGGTCGAGTCTCCGCCGCCCGCATTGAACTCGATCGAGTCGACCTTCTCGCCGGTCACCTCATACTCCTCGTTGACCTGCCTGTCGACCTCCTTGCTCACCTCGTCCTCGACCTGCTTGGCGGCCTCGTCGGCGATGTCGGAGCAGGCGCCGAGGCCGAGGACGAGGCCGCCCACGACAAGCGCGGACGCGACGGAGCGGCTGACGCGGTTCATCTGGAATGACCCCCCAGGTCACGCGGACTGTGTAAGCGCAGGCAACAGTAAAGGACGAGTAAAGTCAATTTGTTATCAAGTGGACTGAAGCACTGGCCTTCGTCGTCGGCCGCAGGCCGGCAGTCACCGCGTTGTCGCGACCGCCCGCGTACATCCAGTACGCGGGCGACCCTCCGCCTTGCGATGCTCCCCCACAGCCCGAACGGCGTGGGAGGTACCCCCAGCACCAGACGCCGCGGCGCCCGCCCTCCGGGCGGACGACGGGCAACTCCACACAGGCCCTAGCTTGACTCTGTCGGGGATCTTGATGGTTGCGGGTGTCAGCTGGCGGCTTGCCAGGAACCCGGGCGCGGGATGCTGTCCTTGTCGAGGTAGTCCTGGAATGCGGTCGGTGCTCGTGGGGGCGCGCTCTCGCCGGAAGGCTGCTGGCTGAGGCGCTCGACATTGACGGCGATGGCGGTGAACACGTGCTGCACGTGGGTCTCGGCCTACCCGCGGTAGCGGCAGCGGCGCATGCCGTGGCCGTGGGCGAACTCGCAGATGGTGCCCTCGATGCCGGAGCGGGTGTAGCGCTTGTGCCACACCGGTTCCTGCTGTTTGGCGCGGTTGCGCAGCTGGAGTTCGAGCAGCTCGCGCGGGGGGAAACCCACGGTGAGGCTGACCCTTTGGAGTGGACACCTCTGCGGTTATCTTTCGCACGGACGAGGCCCGCCCTGCGCTTCTCCTGTCCGGGCTGCTCAGCATCCGGTGACGCGGGAGCGTCGTCGTCGCTGCCCTCCATCCAGGCAAGGAGGTCCCGCCTGCGCTGCTCCATGCGTTCCTCGTCAATGGGCACAACAACCCAGACCACGCCGGTCATTCCGGCCAAAACTTCGACATCACCAACCTTGTGCGCGAGCTGGCCCATGAGTGGTTCGGCAACTCGGTCACGCCGAAGACCTGGCGGGACATGTGGCTCAACGAGGGTTTCGCGACGTACGCGGAGTGGCTGTGGTCGGAGGACCACGGCGGTCCCAGCGCGGAGGAGTTCTATGGCGCGCTACGAGAAGGACGAGAACTCCTCGCTGTGGTCGTTCCCGCCGGACGATCCCCGGGCCGCCGCGTCCATCTCCGACTATCCGGTGTACGTGCGCGGTGCGATGGTGCTCCACAAGGTCCGCCGGGCAGTGGGCGACCGGGCCTTCCGCGACATCGTGCAGGGCTGGACGAAGGACCACCGGTATGCCAACGCCTCCACGGACGACTTCACGTCGTACGTGGAGGCGAAGGCCGGCCAGGACCTCAAGGAGGTGTGGGACACCTGGCTCTACGGCAAGGGGAAGCCAGTTACTTCACGTTGATCGCGGTCCAGGCCTTGGCCACGGCCTGGTACTGGGTGCTGTTCGCGCCGTACAGGTCGGTCGCCGCCTGCAGCGTCGCGGTGCGCGCGCCCGAGTAGCTGGTGGTCGAGGTCATGTAAGTGGAAAGGGCCTTGTACCAGATCTTGTAGGCCGCGGTCCGGCCGATGCCGGTGACGGTGATGTTGCCGGAGGTCGGCGAGTTGTAGGTGACACCGTTGATGGTCTTGGTGCCGCTGCCCTCGGAGAGCAGGTAGAAGAAGTGGTTGGCGGGGCCGGACGAGTAGTGGACGTCGAGCCGGCCGACGCTCTTCGACCAGTAGTCGGCGGACCTGCCGTCCTTGCTGGGCTGGTCCATGTAGCGCAGCGGGGTGCCGTTGCCGTTGATGTCGATCTCCTCGCCGATGAGGTAGTCACCGGTGTCGGAGGTGTTGTTGGCGTAGAACTCGACGGAGGTGCCGAGGATGTCCGAGGTCGCCTCGTTGAGGCCGCCGGACTCGCCGCTGTAGCGCAGGTTCGCGGTGCGGGAGGTGAGGCCGTGGCTCATCTCGTGGCCGGCCACGTCGAGGGACGTGAGCGGGTGGGTGTTGCCGATGCCGTCGCCGTAGGTCATGCAGAAGCAGCTGTCGCTCCAGAAGGCGTTCACGTAGGCGGTGCCGTAGTGGACGCGGGAGTAGGCAGCCTTGCCGTCGTTCGCGATGCCGTTGCGGCCCAGCTCGTTCTGGTAGAAGTCCCAGGTCATGGCGGCGCCGTAGTGGGCGTCGACGGCGGCGGTCTGGCGGTTGGAGGCGGTGCCGTCGCCCCAGACGTCGTCGGCGTCGTTGAAGAGGGTGCCGGTGCCGGCGGAGCCACCGTTCAGGTCGTACGTCTTGTGGCCGCCGCGACCGCTGTCGGTCAGGTCGAAGGTGGAGCCGTTCGGGGTGGTGCCGAGGGTGACGGAGCCGCTGTACATGCTGGTGCCGGAGCCGGTCTCGATGGCCTCGTACTCGAACAGCTTCTTGCCGGTGACGGCGTCGGTGACGACGTGCAGCTCGCTCGGGGTGCGGTCGGCCTGGAGGCCGTTGACGACGATCTCGTAGGCGAGGGCCGGCTTGCCGGTCGCGGCCCAGATGACCTTGCGCGAGCTCGCGGCGGAGGTCTTGGTGTTGTCGGCCGCGGCGGAGGCGGCGAGCGCTTCCTTCTTGGCGCCGGCCTCGGTGACAGTGGCAGCGGTGGACGCGACGGCGATCTTCGCGGAGATCGCCTTGGTGACGCCCTTCAGCTTGCCGCCCTTGGCCTTGTGGACGACGAGGTCGCCACCGAGGATGGGGAGGCCCTCGTAGGTGCGCTCGTAGCGGGTGTGGACGGTGCCGTCGGCGTCCTTGATGACGTCACGGACGACCAGCTGCTCCTTGCCGTCGAGGCCGATCTCCTGAGCGACGGCGTCGGCACCGGCCTGAGCGGCCTTGATGGCGGCGGCGCGCTGAGAGGCGCTCTGCGGCAGGGCGGTGGCGCCGGCCTCGCGCTCCACGGCGGCGCCCGCGGAGCCGGCCTGCACGCCGAGGACGACCATCGCCGCGGAGGCGGCGAGCGCGGCGGCGCGGATGACGGTCTTACGGGGGGTGCCCGAAGCGGCGGTCTTTGCGGTCACTCTGGTCTCCTTGGGTCTCGAGGTGTGACGGGCCGTAAGACTGCCAGGAGTTGAGCGCCTCTTGACAGAGGTCGGTCAAGTTCTTGCCAACCGTTGCCTGGAAGGCGCATACCGATGTTCGTTATCCGGTCAACAGCCTTGATTTGGCAGCTCTTTGCGCATGACCGCGCATGAACACCCGAGTTGGCGGTCTTTTGGACGCCGCCGATGATTCGGTCGTGATCTGGCCCGGGGTAGGTGAATCGGTCACCGGAGTCGTCGTAGGGCATTCGGAACACAACGAAGAGCTGAAGATCCACCTGTCCTGATCGAGTCGAGCACCGAAGGACAGAACGGAACGCCGCGGCGACGCGCGGAATCCGGGACCCTCGCGAGTTGTCCGCCGGTCGGGCGCGACAGGTCCCGGTGGAAACGTGACATTGTATTCTGAGGGCCCGTACGGCGCTGGAGGAACACATATGGGCCGCCTGACGACGCTCAAGGCGATCTCGGCGCATGAGCACTTGCGTGACCGGGTCGCGGACGCACTCAGGGCGGCTCTGATCGCCGGTGATCTCCGTCCTGGCATGATCTACTCCGCTCCCGCGCTCGCAGCCCAATTCGGGGTGTCCGCCACTCCGGTCCGCGAGGCCATGCTCGACCTGGCGCGGGAGGGCCTGGTCGAGGCGGTCCGCAACAAGGGCTTCCGGGTCACCGAACTGACCGAGCAGGACCTCGACGACTTCACCGAGCTGCGCGCCATGATCGAGGTGCCCACCGTCGGCCGGATCGCCCGGATGGGCAAGACCAAGGAGCTGAAGGCGCTGCGGCCGCTTGCTCTGGCGATCGTGGACGCCGCCGCGGAGCAGGACATCATCGGATATCTGGAGGCCGACCGCCGCTTCCACCTCGAACTGCTCGGCCTGGCCGGCAATCGCAGGCTGGTGGAAGAGGTCGGCAACTTGCGCAAGCGATCGCGTCTCTTCGGGCTGAACAGGCTGTCGGAGACGGGGCAGTTGATCGCATCGGCCGAGGAGCACGTCGAGCTGCTGGACCTCGTGATCGCCGGTGACGTACAGCGCGCCGAGACCTGCATGCTGGCTCACATGTCGCACGTCAGGTCGCTGTGGGCCGAGAAGGACGGCCAGGAGACGGCGGCCACCACGGGACTGGTCGGAACCAGCAGGGTGCCCGTGCCGGTCGCGGAGGCCTGACCGGCACGGCGCTACGACCCGAACCCCGGTCGTCCGAGGCTTGAGCCGCCCCTGGCCCGCATGCCGCGCCCCTCGGCCGGCTGTGCGGTGCGTCTGCCCGTCCCCGGTGCGTCCGCTCGTCCCCTCGACCGCGGGCCGTCATTGCGGATCCAGTGCAGGACACAGGCGTGTGCCCCGGCTGCGGCGATCGTCGAGTAGCCCGGACCGTTGCCCTCAAGCCGGGCCCTCAGATCGAAGACGCCCTGGATCCAGCGCTTGCCGCGGCGGTGCCGCAGCGCCTGCGGGAGGCTTCGCACCACATCCTCGAACCCTGCCACCGTCGCATCGGCGGCATGCTGCAACTGATCCTTCTCCCAGAGGTCCTTGGCGAGGCGGAGTTCGCTGAGCACCGTCGCCAGTCCGGCCGGTGCCGACCGCCTGGGCGCAAACGAACCGCGGCTGCACAGCGGTTCGTCGACGGACGGGTCCACGCCGTCCAGCACCCGTATCGGGGGCTGTGGCCCGGTCAGCAGCTTCTCCCATGCGTCCAGGTGTGCGCAGCGGATGCCGGTCATCCGGGTGGCCTCCGTCAGGTCGGGCCTGCGCCCGACCCAGAACTCCCCGTATCGGCGGTCACGGTAGAACTCGCCGCCGGTGCGTGGTGACCGGGGCCGCAGGTACAGCACCGCCTCGTGCCGCTCGTCGCCGTCGGGTTTGAGGACGAGGCCATGGCTGGCGTGGTCCTCACCGGTGAGGCCGGTGAGCCAGGCGCAGCCGGTGGTCGGTGTCGTTGGAGCGGACCGCGAGCCGGGCACGGCGGGCGGGTGTGACGTCGTACGAGGGGACGCGGATGTCCGCCGGTAGCGGGGTGGCCGCCCACGCCGTGCTCATGAAGGCGTCCAGTGCGGGCGACACCGGCAGGTCATGACTGCTGGCGAGGGGCGCGGAGAGGGCTGGGACACGGGCGTTACCCCTCGGTGTTCTGTCGGTGCGCTGCTGAAATCCGTTGCTGCAGCGATGAGTTGGCGCGGAGATGAATGTGTGTGAGAGGGCTTCCAAAGAACATGTGACATATGCAATTGTACAGCGCGCAGTGAGGAAGAGGTCGTGTCCATGCCATGCCCACGGAGGAATTCGGTCCGGCCTCACCCCCGCGCAATCCCCCACAACCGCGCGCCATCGCGCGGTCACGACTCCGCTGGGAGGCGGCACGTGAAGAACCGAACGGTTCGACAAAGATTCACCGGACTGTCCACTGTGGTCCTGGCAGCATGCCTGGGCGTGGGCCTGCTCTCCACACCGGGCCAGGCCGTCGAGCGGCACCCCACCGCAACGACAGCGACCGATCACACCCGGAGCGCCGCCGCCGGTTCGGCGCGTACGGGCAGTGGACCCGCCGAAGATCCGGGCGGCCCCTCCGCCGAGGCGCCGACCGCCCCTGCGGACGATGCCGACCACTTCGGCCGCAAAGCCCTCAAGGCCGCCGACCGCCCGCCGTTGTCGGCGTCCAAGGACGCACTGCGGCGGGACTACGACGACCCGGGCGCCGCGCTCCCGAGCCACCTGGCGCCTTCGATGAAGGCCGCCTCCAAGGCCAAGGCCAGGGCCGACTCCAAGGCCCGGACCGCGGCCGAGTGCAATGTCAGCGACTTCACCAGCCGCACCGGAAGCGACCTGGTCCAGCAGATCAAGTCATCGACAACCGACTGCGTCAACACGCTGTTCCGTCTCAAGGGCAACGACGGCAAACTGGCCTTCCGCGAGGCGCAGATGGTCACCGTCGCCAACGCCATGCGTGAGGGATCGGCCGCCTACCCCGGCGACAGCAGCACCGGCATGCCCCAGCTGGTCCTCTATCTCCGAGCCGGGTACTACGTGCAGTACTACGACCCCGACACCGTGGGCAGCTACGGGCCGGAGCTGCGAACAGCCATCCAGGGCGCGCTCGACGCGTTCTTCGCCTCCTCGCACGCCTTCGACGTCACGGACGCCAACGGGGAGACCCTGTCCGAGGCTGTCATATTGATCGACAGCGCCGTGGAGAACGCCCGCTACCTGTCTGTCGTCAAGCGGCTGCTGGCCGACTACGACTCCTCGTACAACAGCTCCTGGTACATGGTCAACGCCGTGAACAACGTGTACACGGTGTTCTTCCGCGGTCACCAGGTGCCGGAGTTCATCGCTGCGGTGGAGGCCGACCCCAGCCCGCTGGACGCCCTCAGCGACTTCGCGTCGCGCCATCTCGACCTGCTGGGCACCAAGCAGTCGTTCCTCGCTTCCAACGCGGGACTTGAGCTCGGCCGCTTCCTCAAGGAAGACTCCCTGCGCCCCAAGGCAAGCCCGTTGGCCGCCGCACTGCTCGGCAAGAGCTCCATCACCGGCCCCACCGCCCCGCTCTGGGTCGGCGTGGCGCAGATGGTCGAGGCCTACGACAAGGCGAACTGCTCGTACTACGGTACCTGTGACCTCGCCCAGCGCCTGAAGAGCGCGGTCCTCCCCGTCAGCCACACATGCAGCGACAGCATCCGCATCCTGGCGCAGCAGATGTCCGCCGAGGACCTCGACGCGAGCTGCACCAGTCTGCGCAACCAGGATGCCTACTTCCATGACGTCGCCCGGGACAACCGTCCGGTCGACGGCGACCGCAACACCACCATCGAGGTCGTGGTCTTCCACTCCAGCACGGACTACCAGACCTACGCCGGCGCGATCTACGGCATCAACACGAACAACGGCGGCATGTACCTGGAAGGCGACCCCGCTGCGGAAGGCAATCAGCCCCGGTTCATCGCGTACGAGGCCGAGTGGGTCCGCCCCAGGTTCCAGATCTGGAACCTGAACCACGAATACACGCACTACCTCGACGGCCGCTTCGACATGCACGGCGACTTCGAGGAAGGGCTGACCACGCCGACCGTCTGGTGGGTCGAGGGCTTTGCGGAGTACGTCTCCTACTCGTACCGAAAGGTCAACTACGACGCCGCCGCTGTCCAGGCCGCGAACCACACCTACACCCTGCGGACCCTGTACGACACCACCTACGACAACGCCGACCAGACCCGCATCTACAACTGGGGCTATTTGGCCGTCCGTTACATGCTGGAGTCCCACCGCGCGGACATCGACACGCTCCTCGGTCTCTACCGCAAGGGTGACTGGGCGGGTGCTCGCACCCTGCTCACATCGACCATCGGCGACCGTTACGAAACCGACTGGAACACCTGGCTGACCGCCTGCGCGGCCGGCAGCTGCGGCGGCGGCACGCCTACCGAACCCGGGGGCGAGTGCACCGGGAAGGACGCCAGGGAGCTGGGCAAGGACTGCAAGCGCAGCGGGCTCAAGGCGGTCAAGGACGACTACGCCTATCTGTACGTACGCATTCCGGCGGGCACCGCTCAGCTGCAGATCACCGTGACGGGCGGCACGGGCGACGCCGACCTCTACTACAACGCGGACACATGGGCGACCACCACCGCCTACACCAGCCGGGCCGTCGGCGCCGGGAACGAGCACACGCTGACCATCGACCACCCGGAAGCCGGATACCGCTTCATCAGCCTGCACGCCGTTGAGGGATTCGACGGTGTGACCGTCTCCACCAAGTACTGAGCACTGGTGCCGGTGCTCCGGGCGGGGCATCGGCACCGATCTCCTTCTGGCACAGGGCACAAGGCACAGGGTGTACGGCAGCGGCCGGCCGGAGCGACGGAACTCGCTCCGGCCGGCCGCTGCCGCGCACAGACGGCTCACATCAGACGCAGCGCGCCGGGGGACGTTTCGTCCGCCAGAATCTCCACGAGCAGGTCGCCTCGGCCTCTCCGACCACGGGGCGACCTCACAGGGAGGCGCGATGATTCAGATCACTCTCGGCAAGAAGAAGGAAGAACGGTGGAGTTCACGCGGGCGGATCCGGACGGGTCCGCCACCGCCACCGTCGCCCCGCTGTTCGCGACGTCGGAGCCGACCCTGTCGGACTTCGCCGAGGATGACTGTTCCAAGCCGGACAAGCAGGACCGGCAGGTGTGCTTCACGCTCGGCAAGAGCACCAAGGACAAGGCGAAGCGATCCAAGGCGCCCAAGCCCGGCAAGACCAGGGAGACGACGCAGACTTGGTGAGTGACGTTTTCTCAGTGGTGATCACTTCCAGATTCCGTTGAGGACGAGGGCGGCGCGGGCGATGTCGCCGATCCGGCTGGGGCTGAGGGTGACGCGTTGCAGGGTGCGCCAGCGCTGCTTGAGTTCGGCTGCGGCGCGTTCGCCGAGCGCGCGGACACGGACAGCGTGGGCCATCCGGCGTGCGGAGCGACCTTGGCTCAGTGCACGAGGCTCAGGGTCCCCTTGGCCTGCTGGTTACTGGCCCCTTCTCCGAAAGTTCTTCCGCGCCTACGAGTTCTGCGTGCCGGACAAAACGCTCGGAGCGGCCGGATCCGTGCGATCAACTCCGGGCATGTAGCGATACGCTCTGTTCGGAGCTGTGATAGGACACTTGCCATTCCGCTCTTGACCTCGTTCATGCGCCCGCCCGGAGGCACTGTGGGCGGGTGGGCGTACAGGATGTGAACACCGCCGTCACGGCGCTCGGGGCGGTCTTCTCGGGGCTGGAGGCCCTCGCCGCGGTCGCGGTGGCGCGTTGGCAGACCGTGTTCGGACGCCGCCTCGCCTTGGAATCGATGAATACGCAGGCCACCGTGGAGCGGAAGCTGAGGCTGGAGGCGCAGCGGTGCGAGGCGTGGACGGCATTCCTGCGTGCTGCAGACGCGTTCGTCGACGCGGTGTGGCGGCTGGGGGATGTGGACCCGGGGTCCCGGGCGGAAGAACTGCGGGCCCAACGACAGCCGCTGATGGAAGCGTGCTCGGGACTGAGGGTCCTCGGCCCAGACGCCGTCGTCCGGCACGCGGAGGCTGTAGCGGAGCGGTGCGCCCGCATGGAACGGTATGCGGTCAGGCGGGCCCTGGTGCAGTCCGCACTGGACGCCCTGGAGCGATGGTGGTGCCCAGGGAACGCGGAGCGGTGCGAGGAGCGGTGCGGGGGCAGTGACGCGCACGGCTGCGCTTGGGTAGCGCACGTGATGCTCGAAGGCTGGGGCGACCGGGACGAGGACGACCGCCCCGACGACCTCGACCACCTGGAGTACCTGATCCGGGAGAGCGGCGTCCTTGCGGCTGGACCGTCCACGCGCTCACGCTCCACCGGCGCCTCGCGGCCGAACGCCGAGACCCGCTCACCGGGGCCCAGCGCCGCGCCGCGTTCGAGCGCCGTGCCCAGCGCCTGCTCGCCCGCCACCGGCAGGACTCCCTGCTCTGTCTGGTCGACCTCGACCACTTCAAGGGCCTGAACGACACCCACGGTCATGCCGCCGGCGACGCCGCGCTCGCCACGACCGGCGAGCGTCTCGCCCGCTGGGCCGGACCGCACGGAGTCGTCGGCCGGCTGGGCGGAGACGAGTTCGCCGTCGCCACCCGCGTGGACACCCGGGCCTGCGAGAACGCGATGGAGCAGCGACTGACGGAGCTGATGGACGCGCTGCACGAGCCCGTGCCCACGAATGCCGGCCCGCTCCCCGTCGCCGCGTCGGTCGGCACCGCCGTCCCCGACTACCTCGGCATCCACGCCCTGCCTGCCCTGCTGCGCGGCGCGGACGTCTCCATGTACCGCACCAAGCATTCCGGCCAGTACGGCTGGGCGGAGATCGAGGACCTGGACGCACCCACCGTCAACGGCCGCCGTGCCGGCCGCCGGGGTACCGGGCTGCTGGAGCGTGCCGCATGACGACCGCACTCGAAGTCGGCGACTGGATCCGCGGCATCACGATCCGCCAGCCCTGGGCCACCTGCATCCTTGCCGGGAAGCGCACGGAGAACCGCGCCGTGCACTGGCTTATGGGCAGCTCGTTGGGTTGTTCCACGCGTGACCAGGCCTTCTGCCTCGTGGACATGTCTTCGACGCAGTTATTGGCCGGGAATGCCAGCGCAGGCTAACGCTTCAGCCCACATCTTCGGCTCGCAATTTGGCTGGGCCACGGCGTCTGATGAACTGCGCCGCCGCGCCGATTCAGATGCGGTACGACCTGCTTTTCCTGGACCCTGACGAACATGCCTACGCCCTTCCGGGACGGCGTGGCCCGCCATCCCGCTGGCACGGCTCGGGCCGTAGCCAGCACTCGGGCTGCTCAGGCGGGGACGGGCTCCGGGCCAGCATCGTCAAAGGGCGGATAGGTCTGGCTGCCCATGCGCTCGGCCGCATCAATGTAGTCAGCAAGAGCGTCGCGGGATTGAGCGAGCCTGTCTATCCGGTCGTCCAGTTGCTGCAGCCGTGACCGCATCGCGGCTAGCAATTCGGGACAGCCGAGCAGCTCCGGGGTCTCTCCAACCGCACAGGGCAGCAGGTACGCGATGTCCACGGAAGACAAACCGGCGCCAAGCAAGTGGCGGATCTGTTTCACCCGCAGTACGGCGTTCTCACCGTACTTGCGGTAACCGTTCGCGTTGCGGTCTGCTTCCAGCAGGCCCTGGGCCTCGTAGTAGCGCAACCGATGCGCGTTGACGCCCGTCCGGCGACTCAGTTCCCCGATCCGCATCGAAACCTCGCTTGACCTTCACACCAGTATCAACGTTGACGATGCTGCCATGAACAAGACCGATACACCCGTGACAGTCATCGGACTCGGGCTGATGGGCCAGGCACTTGCCGGCGCGTTCCTGAAAGCCGGGCATCCCACGACCGTGTGGAACCGCACGACCTCCAAGGCTGACCAGCTGGTGGCCGAGGGTGCGCGGTTAGCGCCAACAGTCGGCGACGCGCTCAAGGAATGTTCCCTGGCGATCATCTGCGTCACCGATTACCAGGCTATGCAGGAGCTGCTCGGCGCGAGCGATATCCAGTTGGACGGCACGATGCTGATCAATCTGACCTCGGGCGACTCGGCCCAGGCCCGGGAGGCCGCCCGATGGGCCGAGCAGCGCGGCGCCCACTATCTGGACGGTGCCATCATGGCCATCCCGCCGACAATCGGCACCGCCGAGGCGGTGATTCTGCACAGCGGGCCGCAGGCCGACTTCGAGGCACACAAGTCGACACTCGACGCACTCGGCACCGTCACCTACCTTGGTACGGACCATGGGCTGGCGTCCCTGTACGACGTGGCTGGCCTGGCCATGATGTGGAGCGTCTTGAACGCCTGGCTCCAGGGCACTGCCCTGCTCAGGACGGCCGGTGTTGACGCCACAACGTATGCGCCGTTCGCGCAGCAGATCGCGGCCGGTGTGGCCGAATGGCTGCCTGGGTACGCCAAGCAGGTCGACAGCGGCTCCTTCCCGGCCGAGGTGTCGGCTCTGGAGACCGACGCGCGGGCCATGGCACACCTGATCGAGGAGAGCGAGGCGGTGGGTGTCAACGCCGAACTGCCGAAGCTGATCAAGGCGATGGCCGACCGCTCGATCGCCGCCGGCCACGGTGGAGAGCAGTATCCCGTGCTGATCGAAGAATTCAGCAGATCCCGCAGCGACTGACCGACCCCGATGCCCGGGAACGAGTTGGTCTGGCTAACTGCCGATGTCATCCCCTGCTGCTCGGGGCTTCACCGTCGACGCCTGGAGTCCGGACCGGCAGGTCCTGCCAGAGGTTGGCGCGGATCGCAGGACGTCATCGTGAGGTGGGCGTAGCCGATCACGCATCCGGTCGGCCCAGTTGAGATGCGTTGCGGAGTCGGCGGATTTCGCCGTATGCGGTCTCCAGGCGTCCGGCGAGCTCGCTGTTCTCCGCTCGCAGCTGCTTGATGCGCGCGAGCGCGGTCTCCAAACGTGGCTGGACGGAGGCCTTTGACGCCGGCTGTGACCCGGTCCGCTCGGTGGCGGGCTGCCGGTCCTGCAACTGCCGGACGGCGGCGACGAGGTCGGGCTGGATATATAGCCACGACCTCGAGACACCGGCCGTCTTCGAGATCGCCGCGAAGCTGATCCGGCCGCCTGTGCATTGTGCTGTCGAGATGTCCTTCTCGGCGTCGCTGCGGGCGCGCTCGCTGCGACGCCGGGTGGCCTCGGCTAGTGCGGCGGTGTTGTCAGCTGGCGGCATCGACGTCCTCCACCTGGCCGCCGACGACGATCTGGTTCTCGGCAGTCCCTTCGAGGGTGCTGATGATCGTGTCGAGTTTGCCGAACGTGCGGCGGTTCTTCTCCGCGACTCGGGCGAGCCCGGCCTGCTCGGCCTGGGTGATGAGTTCGCTGGTCTCCTGCCGCTGTTGGCGGTGCTGCTGGAGGAAGTCGCCGGTGGTGATGAAGAACCGGCAGTCCAGGCAGGGGTTGGCGTACTCGCAGTCGGTCTGCACCGGGGCTCCGCCGTCACCTTCACCGGGCGGCAGTGCTCATCGGTGAGGCTGAGCCGCTCCAGCCAGATCGCCAGATGGTCGCGCATGCGGCGGTCGCTGACCGGCTTGCTGCCGTCGACGTTCTTCAGCGAGGCCGGGAAGAGCCACTTGCACCCTTGGGGGAAGCGCTCGAGGACGACCTGCTGCTGGCGGCCGATTGCGGCCGCGAGGTCCTCGCTCAGCGGGAAGAACGCCGCGCGGTCGTGGATCTTGCGGTTGAGCCAAGCCAGGTAAGGGTTGTTCTCGGCGTCCCGGACGATGCAGTCGAAGGGCAGCGAGCGGGCGTCCTTCGTACGCAGACCGCAGGACATGAGAATCTTCAGCAGTTCCCGTCCGTCGTCGGACGGGAACTGCGCGACGGCCTCGGGGGCCTCCAGCTGCCGCATGAGGTGCTCAGGGATGAACCGCGGCTTCAGCGCGCGCGGCTTGGGGGCGGCGTCGTAGATGAACGCGCTGCGGGCCAGGTCCGGTTGCCACTCGTAGCGGTGGACGTCGCGCAGGAAGACTCCGACGCAGTTGACGGTGCGCGAGCGGTGGTGCTCGCTGTGACCGTCGGTCTGCAGGGCGGCCAGCCAGGTCTCGATGCGGGCCCGGTTGAGCGCCGCCGGTCCGGCATCGACGCCATCGATATCGGCGAAGTGGCCGGCCAGCCGGGTGGATGGCCTGAACGCTCAAGGTCAGGCCGGCCGGGTTGCTGCC
The DNA here is from genome assembly GCF_053599115.1 of Streptomyces sp. NPDC001020. NCBI lineage: Bacteria > Bacillati > Actinomycetota > Actinomycetes > Kitasatosporales > Streptomycetaceae > Streptomyces > Streptomyces sp. NPDC001020. The sequence continues at coordinate 77,409 of NZ_JBSFLQ010000026.1, forward strand.
GCGGGTCAGCCGCCAGCGGGTCCAGCGCTTGGTCAGATCCCGCAGCCAGGGCTGGGGAATGTCGCCGAAGTGCAGGCGGCAGCAGCCCTCGTTTGCCAGGTCGAGCAGCCGCAGATCCCAGCTGTCACGCGGGAACTGGTCGGCCCACGGATCGTCGGCGATCAGCAGCCGCTGTAGCTCGAACCGGGTGTCGCGGATGAAGGCGAAGGACAGCGACTGGTAGCCCTTGCGCGCGACGCGGCAGAACTCCAGCCACTGCGTCTCGTCCCAGTCCATCAGGCTGCGCACGCCCGATTCGCGGATCCAGCTCAGTGCGCGGGTCACCGTGCGCGGGGCCGTGTGACGGTCTCCGATGTCGGCCCGGCGCTGCAGCCCGAACTGCACCTCCAAGCGGACCTGGCGCCCCAGGTCGTGAAAGCGGGTGTAGGGGTCGCGCCGCAGCTCCAGCCGCTCGAACCACTCGATCAACTGGTCGTCCGGCAGCTCGGGATGGCCGTTGTTGCGCCAGCGGATGGAGTGCCGTCGGCACAACACCGACCCGGGCCCCGTCGTCCACCACGGGCGGCAGCACACAGTCCCGCTCGCCGTGCGGCGGCGCCTCGTAACGCGCAGTGGCCAGCCACGCGTCCAGGTCCGGCACCCGGCCGCCTCCCACAGCTCGGTGTGCCGGGTGCAGATCCGTGGCGAGCACCCGTTCATCGAGCGGCGGCAGCCCGTCACCGCGCAGCCCCGGATCACACGGTGGTGCCGGTGGTAGGCGTCCTCGCCGGGCACCCACGCCTCGAACTCGGGGCGGCCGGCCTGCACCCACCGCTGGTAGTGCGCGGTGCACAGCTGCTTGACCGAGTAGCTCAGCATTCGCTCGCACGACGGGATGCGGCACTCGCCCTGGAAGAACACCCGGCTGTCACGCGGCGGATAGAACTCCTCGCCCCGGAACTCCGGCCGCACGACCTCCATCAGCCGCTCCAGCAGACCGGTCGCTGGCTGGACGCGCTCCAGCGTGCTCACGCCTCCAGGGCGAAAGTGCCGACGTCCCGCATGACGAGGCATACCGCCGCGTGTTCGGTGAGGGTGAGGCGTGAGCTACAAGGTGGCCGGGGGCTCTGGTCCCTCGCCCAGGCGGAGCGGTTCGCCAGGGACGGCCCGACGGGGTGCGGCAGGTGTTCACTGCCGTCGACCGCCGCGCCGACGACCCGTGCCCCGAGGGCGTGTTCGGCAGTGCCGACGGCTCTCAAAGGCCTGCTGGTCGCACCGGGTGGGACCAGCCAAGCACGCAGCCCCGGCCCAATCTCTCGGGATCCACAGATGCTGGACGGCGAGGCGTCGTGCACCGATCAGCCGGTCTGGCGGCTGTCGCGGCGGGGGAAGGCATGGCGGTGGGCGGCAGTGGTGATGGTCAGGGCGGTGGCGAGCAGGGCGAGGGCGGACCAGGGCAACACGGTCGGGCCGCCGTGGTCGAGGATGAGGCCGCCGGCCAGTGCTGCGCCGGCGATGCCAAGGTTCCAGCAGGTGACGAGCAGGGACTGAGCGATATCACCGGCCGGGCCGGCCGCGTCGGCCACCGCGGTCTGCAGAAGGGTGGCGGCGCCGCCGAAGGCGAGACCCCAGATCGCGGCGCTGGCGAAGGCCAGCCAGGAGACGGAGGCGAGCAGGGCCACGGCGATGGAAAGGGCCGCAGTGATGAGGAGGGCGCAGGCGGCGATCGTCAGGGCACGCAGGTGCCGGTCGATCAGTGCGCCGGTGCCCAGGATGCTCGCCAGCGAGGACAGGCCGAGGACGAGCAGTACGGTGTCAGTCCGGCCGTCGAGCCCCAGAGGCGCGAGCAGTGCGGCGATGTAGGTGTAGAGGATGTTGTGCGCGAGGACGAAGGCCGCCGTGACGGCCAGGACGGCTGCCACTCCCGGAATCCGCAGCACCTGGCGGACGGGGACGCGGGTATGGGCGGGCCGCCTTGGGACGGCGGGGACCGCAACGAGTATCCAGGCGGTCAGGCCCATGGCGACGGCGCTCATCAGTGCGAAGGTGAACCGCCAGCCTGCCAGCGAGGCGAGCAGGGTGCCGGCGGGCACGCCCACTGACAGGGCCACCGTCGAGCCGCCCATGGCGACGGCCATCGCCTTGCCGCGTTGCTCCGGCGTGACGATGCTTCGGGCGTACCCGGCCAGCAGGGCCCAGAGCAGGCCGGCGACAAGACCGGCGGCGAAGCGCGCGGCCATGGTGAGGGGGTAGTTCGCAGAGACCGCGGTGACCGCGTTGGCCGCGGCGAAACCGCCGATGGCCAGGAGCAGCAGCCGCTTGCGCGGCCAGCCGGCGGTGGCGGCGGTCAGCGGTATGGCCGCTGCGATGGAACCAGCCGCGTACAGCGTGACCGACTGCCCGGCAGCGGACTGGCTGACACCGAGGTCCTCGCTCATGGCGGGCAGCACACCGGCGGGCAGGGCCTCGGTCATGATGGTGACGAATCCGGCGGTACTCAGAGCCAGCAGACCAGGCCAGGGCAGCCTGGTGGCGTGCACGGTCGAGAGGCTGGGGGAACGGAGCTCGTACGTGGGCATGGGCTCGATCGTTTACCCTTGACACTCATGTCAAGGTCCAGTCGGATCAGAACGATCGGGACGTGAGGATGGTCACATGCGCATCGGCGAACTCGCCCGGCTGACGGAAACCCCTCCGCGCTTGCTGCGCTACTACGAACAGCAGGGCCTGATCACTCCGCGCCGAGAGACGAACGGCTACCGCGACTACGACGACTACCTCGTCGACCGGGTCCTCCAGATCCGCGGGCTCCTGGACGCGGGGCTGCCCACGCGGATCATCAAGCAGATCCTGCCCTGTCTGGACAGCCCGCGGACGATCCACTTCGCCGACGCCACGCCGGAGATGATCGCCACTCTGGAGTCGGAGACGGAGCGGATGACACGTCGGATCCAGTGCCTCACCCGCAACCGCGACGCCATTCTGGAGTATCTCGCAGCGGTCAAAAGCCTTGCCTGAACCAGCAGTTGACAACACGGGCGGCGTGGAAGGCTCGTCGGCTTGACCTTGCCACTAGTGTCATGGCCTGACGCTGCTGCCATGACTGACTCCGCCATCCGGCACATCGAATTCGGCGACGGCACACCGATCATCCTGATCCACGGTTACACCGTCGACCACCACGTGCTGCTCCCCCTCGAACCCGCCTTCGCCGACCGCCCCGGGTGGCGGCGGCTCTACCCCGACCTCCCCGGCCACGGCACCAGCCCCCGGTTGCCGGGCACGGCCTCGGCGGCCGCTCTGGCCGACGCCGTCTTCGAATGGATCGAGACCGAGGTGGGTGAGCGGCCCTTCGCCGTGCTCGGGCAGTCGTTCGGCGGGCAGCTGGCCCGGGCTGTGTCGGCGAGGTTCGGGAAGCAGGTCCTGGGCTCGGCGCTGCTGGTACCGGTCGTGCGCTGGGGCGCCGACCGGACCCTGCCCGAGACGACCGTGGTCGAACGCGATGACGACCTCCCCGACCGGCTCCCGGCCGCGGACCGCGAGTTGTTCGGCGCCGTCATGGCCCGCCACACCAAGCGGAGTTGGGAGCTCTTCGAGCAGTACGTCCTGCCAGGGTGGCGAGCGCACGACCCGGCCGCAGCCGCCGAACTCGAAGCCGACTTCCTGCTGCCGCACTGGCCTGAGCACCAGGCGCCGGAGCACCACGGCCGGCACCTGCTGATCACCACCCGGCAGGACGCCCTGGTGGGCTGGCGCGATCAACTTGCCCTGCTCGACCACTACCCCCGCATGGCGGCGACGGTTCTCGACGGCGCCGGACACAACCCGCAGGTCGAATGCGCCGAGACCGTCCGGGGCCTGTTCGGGGCCTGGCTCGACGAACTGCCCCGCCCGGCCGACGAGTGAACGAGACGGCGCCCGGCGCCCCCGGAGGCCGTCCTCCTCGTCCTCACCAGCGCCTCGGGCACGGCTGCGGCCGCCGAGGTGAGATCCGTCGCGCGGGGTACGAGCGAGCCGCTGGCGGGCAGCACGCGAACGCTGCGCACCGCGCCGGTGTCCTCCGATGTGCGCCGCGGCGGCGATCCGCGCAGTGATCAGCCGGAGTTGGTGGCGTATGCGGGCGAGTCCGGTCGCCGACGGGCTGGCCGGTGGCCAGGTCCTACGCCCGCACCGTCTCATCGTCGCTGCCGGTGACGGCGGCCGGGCGGTTGTTCGCCATCGCTGTTGCCACCGCGGCGTGGTGACCTTCGAAGTCCGCTACCGCCGGTGGGACGGTGTGGTCCAGTCGGCCCCTCTTGGGGCGGCGAGGATCCTTGGCCCCGCATCGGGCTGCACGGCGGGCGTTCGAGCCGAAGCGCGGTACCCTGATCGCCACCCGGGTCCCTGGCGTTGCCGTGGAGGAGGCGGATGCGGGCCGGGTGAGGATCAGGGGCCGAGCAGCGGAAGGCGTCGCCCTACGTCGGCAATCGTTGGGCACTACAGACCGAGCGCACTATCTCCGGCCTCGCGGCGTGCTGCTTCGCTGAACATGTCTTGCTCACGTGCACGTCGTGTGAGCAGCCACGGCGTCGATGATTGCGGGCCAGAGTTCTCGTGGTCGGTCGTGGCCCATGTCGGCGAGCAGGATCAGTTCCGCGCCGGGCACGAGTTCGGCTGTTCGCTTCCCTCCACTCGGATCGATGAGGGTGTCGTCGAGGCCGTGGATCACGAGGGTCGGGACAGTGAGGGAGGCGAGCCCCTCGGCGCGCGACCCTCCGAGGATCATCGCTCCGAGCTGACGACCTGTGCCCGCTGGGTAGTACGCGCGGTCGTAGCTACGGGCGGCGAGTTCTCGGATGCCGTCGATATCGGTGTAACGCCGGGACGCCCAGATGGCTTCTCTCTCGGATGCGTTGATGTATCCGGCACGGTCTGCGGGCTTGGGGCTGAACAGCACCTGCTGGGCTGCGGGACTGGGTTGTCCGTATTCGGACTCGCCGGTGGAGGACATCATCGAGGTCAGGGTGAGGCACCTCTCAGGGTGGGTGATTGCCATGGTCTGAGCGATCATCCCGCCCATCGACGAGCCGAAAATGTGGGCGCGAGTGATCCCCATGGCGGTGAGCAGGCCCAGGCCGTCGTCGGCCATGTCCTGCAGCGTGTAGGGGATCATCGCTTGAGCAGCGGGGATTTCGCCGGCGCTCACGGTCTCGATGAACCGCGTCATGTCAACCGGATGGGCGTCGAACTTGGTGGACAGGCCGCAGTCGCGGTTGTCGTACCGGATCACGTAGCGCCCTCGCTTGGCGAGCATGTGGCAGAAATCCTCGTGCCAGGAGATCATCTGGGCTCCGAAGCCCATGACCAGCAGGACGGGTGGATCGGCGGGGCCGCCGAAGGTGTCGTAGGCGATGGAAGCCCCGGACGGAACGTCGGCGATGGGCATGATTACTCCTCGTGAACGTGGTGCTGGTCGCGTCGCCCTTGCGGCTGGGGGCGTTTGATTTTTACGTCGTCCAAGCAGGTCGTGGTGGTTCTCAGGCGCTTGAACGGGATCTTTTCGGATGTCAGATAGTCGATTGCTATGACCTCGGCCTCCACTGCGGCGAGTTCGTCGGCCTCGACAGCGGTGTCCGCGTCGACCCCGATGCGACAGCGGAACGTGAATCTGGTCAGGGTCGGTGTATATGTGAACGTTCCGTCCTCGGTGAAGGCCGCGAACTGCAGGTCATGTTCGCCCTGCTCGGCGAGCAGTCGTGTACGGAGCGGCTGTTCGAGCCCATCGAACTGGCCTGTCACCTGAGCTCTGTATGTCCTCACTGTCATGTTTGCCATACCTTCGTGAGTTGGCGTGCGGCTATCAGCCGGCGACCGAGTCGAAGCTGATCGCGGCCATCAAGATCTCCGACTGTGTCAAGCTCAGGCGGAGCGGGCCTCGGTCAGTTCCTCCGGCTGCGGCTGGCCGGAGGAGCCGGCCAGGGCGAGCGGCCGGGCCCGGCCGAGCGGCACGGCGACCAGGACGGCGGTGACGGCGAGCGCGCCCGCGCCGCTGAGCACGGCGACGTGTATGCCGTCGAGGAAGGCGCCGTCCACCGCTGCCTGGACCGGCCCGGGCGGCGCGGGCGCCGTACCGGCGGACCCGTAGGACGCGCCGGCCGGGGCGTCCGCGATCGAGCCGACGGCCTCCGGCGGGACGCCGAGGCGGCGCAGCGCGGAGGTCAGCGAGTCGCTCATCCGGTTGGTCAGGACGGCGCCGAGCACGGCGATCCCGAGTACGCCGCCGAGTTCGCGCAGGGTGTTGATGGTTGCCGAGGCCATTCCCATCTGCGCCGGGGAGACCCGCTGCATCACCCCGATCGACACCGGGGTGAAGGTCATGCCCATCCCCAGGCCCATCGCGAACAGCGTCCACATATAGGCCAGGTAGTGGGCGTGGTCGCCGTACAGTGACAGGCCCCCGAGGCCCACCGCGCACAGTGCCAGGCCGAGCACCAGCGGCAGCCGCGGACCGTACACGGCGGTCAGCCGGCCGGCCAGTGGTGCGGCGATCACCAGCATCGCGGTCATCGGCAGCCCCGCGTAGCCCGCGGCGGCCGGGGACCAGCCGAGCACGCCCTGCATCATCAGCGGCAGGAAGAACGATGCGCCGAACATCCCGAAGCTGACCATGAACCCGCTGAGCATCGCGCCGACGAGCGGGCCGTCACGGAACAGCCTCAGCTCCAGCATCGGCTCGGCGAGACGCAGTTCGAGCAGCAGGAAGGCGACCAGCAGCACGGCGGCCGCGGCTCCGCAGCCCAGCACCCGGGTGTCGGTCCAGCCCCGGGAGGGGCCCTCGATCAGCGCGTAGACCATCAGGGCCAGGCCGGCAGCGGACAGCGCGAGGCCGGCCAGGTCGATACGGCGCGGTCGCGCGGCGATGTCCGGCAGGACGCGGGCGGCCAGCAGCAGTCCGGCCACGCCGATCGGCACGTTGATCCAGAACACACTGGCCCAGCCGAGGTGTTCGACCATCGGGCCGCCGAGCACCGGGCCGACCGACAGACCGAGCGCGGAGACCCCGGACCAGGTGCCGATCGCCTTGGCGCGCTCGCGCTCGTCGGTGAAGACGTGCCGCAGCAGGGTGAGGCTGCCGGGGGTGAGCAGCGCGGCCCCGACGCCCTGGAGCATCCGGGCACCGACCAGCACGCCGATCGACCCGGCCAGGGCGGCCACCGCGGAGCCGACCGTGAACAGGCCGAGGCCGAGCCGGAACACCCGGGTGCGACCGTAGCGGTCGCCGAGCGCGCCACCGGTCAGCACCAGAGCGGCGTAGACCAGGCTGTAGCCCTCGACGACCCACTGCAGGCCGCTGATCCCGGCGTCCAGGTCCTGCCCGATGCGGGGCAGGGCGTTGTTGACGATGACGTTGTCCACCATGGACATGAACATGGTGATGCAGAGCGTGAGCAACGCGAGCCGCTTGCGGCGTGGACTCAACTCCTCCATGGATTCCCTCCCGACTCGAGGCCCCTAACGGCGTTAGGGGTGCTTTCGGCAGCCACAGATTGCACCTAACGGTGTTAGATTGCAAATGGGATTCCCGGAATCCCCCACGACACCGCTAGGAGGCGTCCACACAGCCATGCCGGAGAACGACACCGCCGCACCGGCGAACAGTGCCGGAACACCCGCCGTGACCAGGGAAGCCCTCGCCCAGGCGGCACTACGCGTACTGGAACGGGACGGCCTGGCCGGACTGTCGATGCGCAAGGTCGCCGCCGAAATCGGCGTCAAGGCGGCCTCGCTGTACTGGCACGTCCGCAACAAGGAGGAACTGCTCGACCTGCTCAACGACGCCATCATGGCCTCGGCCGAGCCGCCGCCCCGCGAGGGCGACTGGCGGGCCCAACTGAGCGGCTACTGCTGGCTCTACCGTCGACTGCTGAACGACAACCGCGATGCCGTCAAGATTATCGCCGGCCGCTTCGCCCCGGGTCCGCACCAGTTCCAGCTGCTCGAGGACCAGCTGGACCGGCTGCGCGCGGCCGGATTCTCCGATGAGCACGCCGCCCTGGCCTCCTACCTGCTCAGCTCCTTCGTCCAGGGCTTCGTGCTGCAGGAGCAGTCACCGATGTCGGCCGCCCACTCCGGCGGCGCCAGCCGCCTGGACGTCGTCGCCGAGGTCCGGGATCGCTTCCGCGCCCTGCCCGTCGGCGTCTTCCCCAACCTGGTGGAGCTGGCCAGGGACCTCACCGAGCCGAACTTCGACGCCCGCTTCGGGTTCTGCGTCGAGCGCATCCTGGACGGCCTGGCGGCCCTGCTGCCGCAGGACCGGCACTGACGGCTCTGACGGCGAGGAGGCTCACCCGGCACCCGGCCGCACGTTCCCGGAGGAGTCACCGATGACCGAGCCGTATTCCTCCGACGCGCCGTACGCACAGGGCCTGCTGGACGTCGGCGACGGGCAGCGGATCCACTGATCTCGTGGTTGATCCGCTCCAGCGGGCTGGTCGACTGGATCTTCTTCCAATTGGGATGGGCCATCGCGCACTTCCTTTGAATTCGCCGTTCTACTCGGAGAGTTGCGCGATGGCTGCCCCACGACCAGGTCGTTCATCCGGGCCCCGGACGGCCTCTCGCCGGCTCCGCTTGTGCACGGACCACCGACGGCCCGTCGGTCGAACACCTGGCGGAGCTAAAACAACTCGGCGGGGTGGGGCCGGAGCAACCCGGCGGAGACACGCTGGGGTACGGCCGGGGAGGCCTTCGTTTGTGCTTCACGCCGCGCTCTCCTCAGCTCCGGTTGGCCGCAGGTCGGTTGCGTTCGCCCGCCGCTCCTCGTACCGCTTGCTGAGTCGCTTGAGCTTGCGTCGTACACGCTCCCCGTACCCCGCCGGAAGCCCGGCGCTGAGCGCAGCCTCGTGCCAGGTGTCGTTGGTCGCTTCCCAGGCCATGGCGAGCGCATTTTCGTCGAATTCGAGACCCCGCAGCACCGCCAGCAGTCGGCTGTCGGCTAGCTCGCCGAGCACCTCGGACTCCGGAGTGCGGTGCTCGGCCAGCAGATCCTGCACGGTCAGGTTCGTGCTTACAGGATGGCTGAGAAGGACGGTCCGCCTGCCCCGCGTTCTGCGCTCCCACAGCGGCTGCAGAGCCTGATGCTCAGCGCGGGCATGCCGCTCCAACACGTCCAGGACGTACCGATCGGTGCTCTTGCCCCGGCCCAGAACGTCGACCCAGTTACCCAACAAGGCCATCTCGACCGCCTCACGCCACCTCTGAGGATGAGAGAGGCCAAGCCACTCCTTGCTGAACCCATCGACTGGAGTTGCTCAGCCGTCGTCGACAGAACCGATCCACAGGTTCCGAGCATTGCTGCAGCGAGAGCATCCGCTTCGTGATTGCATTGACTCAGCTGAGTGGTGGTGCCTGGCCCGGGACCTACTCCCTGGGGTGCAGGTAGAAGATCTCGTTGGCCGCAGGGTTGGGCCAGTCGGGGCCCAACTGGTACCGCCACTGGATGACCCAGGCGCCGTCGCCGGTCTCATTGCGGTTGATGTTCGCGTACAGCCCGGTCGCGTTGTCGCGCAGGACGGTCAGGTTCGGGAACGTGGGGTTGGGGTGTTCCAGGGTGAAGTTCTGGGTGTCGCGGCGTGGGCCGCCGCTGCCGGGCTCGCCGTTGATGGGGTGGCAGTCCCAGATGTTCAGGTAGTCGCCGGCGTGCGAGCCCTGGCCGTTCGCGACGTCGAGGCACTTGCCGTTCGACTTGCTGACGAGCCGGTACATCGGCTTGCCGGTGTCACCGAGAATCCCCAGCCAGCGCAGGTACCAGCGCTGGTTGTCGCCGCCGTTGTCGTGGTACTGGATCACGTGCGTGCCGTTGGCGCTCTCGCCCTGGTACACGTCCAGGAGCCGGTCGCTGTTGTCCGCGTGGATCGTTAGTTCGGCAGGCCCCGCGGATGCCTGAAGGGATCCAAAGCGTACCGGCCAGTGGTCGCTGCCGTGGTTGGGCAGCACGGTCGCCTGCCAGCGGTCGGTGTCGACGTCGGAGACCATGTAGTCGAGTTCGTTGCCGGACTGCTGGGTAGCTTGTCCGCCGTTGTAGATGCGCGAGCCCGCGGGCAGGTTGAGCGCGGGCAGGTCCTGTGGGGCGCGGTTGAAGTCGCCCAGTGCGGCCCAGTCCAGAAAGCCCTGGAAGAACGCCGCCTGGGCGATCCGGCGCAGCAGGGCTCCGGCGTCGTTCCCACCGCCCGACGCCGCGTGGACGGAGGCGAAGAGGATGCCGTCGGCGCGGTTCACCACGCCGAGGGCAGGGCGGTAGACGCCGTTGATAGCAAGGACGTTGTCCGGCTGCCACGCCGTGACCATCCCGAGGTCGCGGGTGGTGGTGCGCAGGATGTACAGGTGCCGGAGCGGTCCGTTGTCGCCCTGCACCCAGAGATAGTGCTCAACGCCGTTGACCATGCCCTGGTAGTACGACCCGGCAGGCTGCCCCTGCGGAACTTCCTGGAGGGCCACGACGTCGTGGGTACGGGCCAGGTTGTATGCGCCCGCCCAGCGGTCCGGTCCGGCTTGCATGTTCCAGGTCGCCGCGACATGGCTGTCGGGGTTCGCGGCCTGTGCCACGCCACTGTTCACAACCAGCCCCGCGCAGGCCAGGAGCAGCGTGATCAGGGCCGCCACCGGGCGGCCTAATCGGACCGTGGACCTCGGTTTGCCGGAGCGGTCAACTCCGTTATTCCGTCTGCTAGTTGTCATGCTTCGAACTGTCCCAGACCGCACAAGCCGGGACCATAGGGGTGGCATTCAAACAGCCGTCCAGGTGGTTGGGTCCGGCCTGCTCCTGGTCGTACTGGCGGCCACCGTGAGCATGCAGACCCGCGCGGGAACCCGCACGCACTGGAGCACCGCAATCCCGCCGAGTTCGAGACCGACCTCGCGACTTGACCACCACGCGGATGGTGTGCGTCAAAGCGGAGCAAGCTCAGTGACCGGCACCGCGCCACGGAAAACCACGGCAATGGAACACTAAGAGGGCGTTTGATCTAGGTGGATTGCCCTTTATCTCCTAGTAAGTTCCTCGCCAGGTGGGTGTCGTCTCGTCCGTTATGCGCTTGGTGAGGTTGTCGATCGAGGCGACGCGAATCATGGCCTCGGAGCTGGCTGGCAGGGTCTCGTAGTCTCGGGCGAGGCGCCGGTGCAGCATGATCCAACCAATACTTCGTTCGACAACCCAGCGCCTTTTGACAACGTGGAAGCCGCGAACTCCTGGGTTACTGTTGACGACTTCGACGTCGATTCCGAGGCTGGCGCCGTGCTCGATGACGGCGTTCTTGAAGCCGGTGTCGACCCAGCTCTTGGAGATGGTCGGGTAGGTCTTCTTGGCCTGGTCGAGGAGCTGGATTCCGACGGCGTTCTCGGACAGGCTCGCGGCGGTGACAGTCACGGCGAGGATGAGTCCGATGGTGTCGGTGAGGATGCCTCGTTTCCTGCCGACGATCTTTTTGGTGGCGTCGGTTCCCTGGCTGGTCAGGGGCACATTGGTGGAGGTTTTCACGCTCTGGGTGTCGATCACGGAAGCGGTCGGTTCGGGCTTGCGTCCTTCTTTCACGCGGGCCAGGCCGGTCAGGTCGTAGTTGAGCTGGGTGAGGATTCCCTCGTCGCGCCAGGCGGCGTAGTAGGCGTAGACGGTGCCGTGGTTGGGGAAGTCGTGCGGGAGGTATTTCCAGGGGATTCCGGTGCGGTTGATGTAGAGGAGTGCGTTGAATACGTCGCGCAGGTCGACCTTGGCCGGCTGCCCGGTGGGCCTGCGGTCGAGGCGAGCCTTTCTCCAAGCGGTCAATGTCGGCTCGATTAAGGCCCACCGGGCGTCGGACAGGTCGCTGGGGTACGGCTTCCGCTGGCTCACGCCGTAGCGTGATCATGGATGCGGCGGACGGTGCTGTTCCGCTGCTGCTGGGCGTTTCTGCCTGACCTTCAAACCAGACGGACTTCATGCGCGAGAACCGGAGCAAACGGGCGGCCAAGTTCAATGGTACGGGAACGGCTGGCCCGTTGGGCTGCGGCGCACATCTCTCCCGAGGCGTATGCCATCGACGACGTTGGCTTCCCCAAGGACGGCTACGACTCTCCCGGGGTGGCGGGGATGTACTGCGGCGCGCTGGGCAAATGCGGCAACTGCCAGATCGGGGTCAGTGTGAACATGGTCAGCGACCGTGCCTCTTCCGCTGTCGACTGGCGCCTGTTCCTGCCGGAGAGCTGGGACGACGCCAAGCCGGGCGAGGATCTGCTGCTGGCCGAGGGCATCCGGCGCCGCCGCACCAAGGCGGGCGTCCCGGACACCGCACGGCACCGGGAGAAGTGGCGCCTGACCCTGGACATGCTCGACGAGGTGCGCGGGGAATGGGAACCGCCCGACCTGCCGGTCGTCGCCGACGCCGGATACGGCGACGCCACCGGCTTTCGTGAGGGCCTGGCCGAGCGCGGACTGACTTACGCGGTCACGGTCAAGGCCACCACAACCGCGCACCCGGGCGACGCGACGCCCGAGCGCCCGCCGTACTCCGGGCAGGGCCGCCCTCCCTGTCCGCCTCCCCCAGCCGCACACCACCCTGCGCGCCCTGGCCCTGGCCGCCGGACAACCGGCCACCCGCAGCGTCACCTGGCGCCAGGGCAGCAGGGCCACCAGGCGCAACCCGACCGCCGAGATGCGCTCGCAGTTTCTGGCCTTGCGGGTCCGCCCGGCCAACCGCTCCATCCGCCGGTCCGCCGACGGCGCGCTGCCCCAATGTTGGCTGCTCGTCGAGTGGCCACCCGACTCCGCCGAGCCGACCGACTACTGGCTCTCGACTCTGCCCACCGACTCCCCACTGCACGATCTGGTACGAATCGCCAAGATCCGACGGCGAGTTGAGCACGACTACCGCGAGCTCAAGGACGGTCTCGGCCTGGACCACTTCGAGGGCCGCAACTACGCAGGCTGGCACCGCCACGCCACTCTCGCCTCCCTCGCCCAGGCCTTCTGCACCCTGCTCAGGACCGACCCAAAAGCCCCTGCGCCGGCCTGACCCTCTACGCGGTACTCCGCGAACTCCAGGCCCTCCTGGCCACCTGGACCGGCGCCTGCTCGATATGCGGCCAACCCGCACCGACACCAGAACCACACCACCGCACCTAACAAAGCCCTACTAGCCCTCCTCGCCGACCAGGGCGAGCGGCAGGCCGACACCGGGCAGCTCGCGCAGGAGTGGGACAGCTACCGCAGCGACTTCCTCGCCATCGTGTCCACCGCCTGCGGCTTCCCGCACACCGCAGCCCAGCAGCGCAACAGCGCCGACGCCTGATCGTCAGGGAGAACTGCCCCGGGCGACGGACGCAGCGGAGCTTGGCCGGGTTGGCGTATTTCCGTCCCAACCCGGCCAAGCCCCCCACCGGGCCGCGTTAGGCTCGTGCCCACCCGCCCCCCGACCCGAGGAGGGTGCCCATGCCGTCCTTTTCCCAGCTCCCCCATGCCGTACAGCTGGAACTGCTCGAAAACCTGACGCGCACCGCGCTGACCGAGCACTATGGGCTCGAAGGCACAGCCGTACGGATGGAGGTCCAGCAGTACGAGGACAACGCCGTCTGGCGCATCACCCCGCCCGGCCTGAGCTCCTTCGTGGGCCGCCTCTCCGTACGCGACGGCCGCCCTGCCCGCCAGCAGCGCAGCGAGATGCGGTGGCTGGAGAGCCTGGCCGCCTCCCGTACGGTCGCCGTGCCCGAGCCCGTCACGACCGCCAGCGGCCACTACGTGGTCCCGGTCGACGTCCCCGGCCACGACGAGCCGTCCACCCTCGCCCTGCTGCACTGGCTCCCCGGCACAGCCGAACCCCCCTACCAGCAGCCCGACGTGGCACGGGCCATGGGCAGCGCGACCGCCCACCTGCACCAGAACTCCGCCACGGTGCCGTTGCCGGAGTTCGACCGGCCGGTCTGGGACGCACAGACGACCCTCCTCACAGGGCACGCCCTCACCTCTTTGGCCGGCCGCCGACAGCTGGGTGCCGAAGGCGCCACCGTGCTCCGCAAAGTCACGGAGCTGATCACCCCAGCGCTCCACGAGGGCGCCCCGGACGACCGCGGGCGCATCCACGGCGACCTGCACCGCGAGAACCTGATCTTCATGAAGGACGGCGGCGTCGGCGTCATCGACTTCGACGACTGCGGCACCGGCCACTACCTGCTCGACATCGCCACCGTGCTCTCCTCCATCCACCGGATCGCACGCAACACACCGGGCACATACGAGGCCTTCGCCAACGCGTTCCTGGACGGCTACATGCAGGTGCGGCCCCTGCCCGCAGACGCCGACCGGCTCCTGGAGCCCTACCTCCTGCTGCGGGATGCCTTCGTCCTCAACTTCGTCACCACCGCGGCGCCGGGCAACGCCGACGTCGCCTCATGGGGACCAGGACGCATCACCGGCATCGTGGCCAACATGCAGGCGTACCTGGAGGGGCACCCCTATCCAGGCGCCCTCGCCTCCAATCCCTGATCATGCCTCGGGCGTGGCCGCCCGCGCCCGAGGGAGGCGCATTTCGGCGCACCGATCACGATCGCGCCCGAGATCCTGGCGTCAGGCGGTCAGCGAGCAGGCCCTTGTCTCGGCCTCGGTTTCTTCGTGGCCGCGGTGGCGCGGTGGGGCTTCGCTGCCTTCACGCTCTGCTCCAGGGCTGTCATCAGGTCCACGAGCCCGCCCTCGACCGGCACTGGTGCGTGCGGGGGTTCGAGGCCTTCCAGCCGGGCGGCCACGACCTGCTCCAGGGCGTGCCGGTAGGCGTCCCGCTCCTCCTCCAGGTGGAAGTCCCCGCTAATGGTGTCCATCAGTGTCCGGGCCATCTGGAGCTCCTGGCGGCGGGGCGGCTCGGTGGGCGGTACGGCGATGTCGTCGGTGGGGCGTAGTTCGTCCGGCCACATGAGGGTCTGCATCGCGATCACCTCATCGCGCACACGCAGCAGTGCCAGTGATTCGCGGGTGCGGAGCGTGACCCGGACGACGGCCACCAGGTCGCTCTCGCGCATGGCGTCGCGCAGCAGCGCATACGGGCGCGCCGCAGTCGGGTCGCCGATTCCGAGGTAGTAGGGCCTGTGCAGCAGGAGCGGGTCGATCTGGTCCGCGGGCACGAAGGCGAGGACGTCGATCGCCTGGGGCGAGCTGGGCAGCGGCAGGTCGGCGAGGTCGTCGTCGGAGAGCATCACGACCCGTCCGTCGGGCGACTGCCAGCCGCGTGCGACCTCCCCGTACAGGACTTCGATGCCCTCGTGCTCGCAGTAGCGCCGCAGCCGGATGCGGCCGGCCCCGCACTGGGTGTGGACCAGGTGGAGCGGGACGGGGTGCTGGGCGGTCGCGGCATGCACGGTCACCGGGATCGAGACCAGGCCCCAGGAGATCGCCAGCTTCGAGATGGTCTGCGGCATGATCCCATCGCACCGCTGACCGGCGCTGGTCGCACCCCGAAACACGCCCGTGCCACTCACCGTAGACAGTCGGCCTCGGCTTGCTCTCCTGGCCTCGCCCTGAGGCCGGGGGAGCCGGATCAGCGATTGACCGGATCCGCGCCGCGGCCGCTGCACCGGGCCAGCGGTCGGGCCAGGGAGGGGCGTACGCAGGAAATGCTGCCTCGTGTGCACGGTCAGCTGGGAGTGCCGGTGCCGGTGCCGGTGCAGGTGGGGGAGGGGGCCCACTGGCAGGACGGTGCTCGTCCTCCGCAGCGTGAGCAGACTTGTACTTCGGTGAGGGGTTTGCCGTAAACCCATGGCAGGCAGGAGCTGGTGCGGAAGGGGCTGTGTTCGGCTGGTGGCTGATGTCCGGCCGGCAGGTGTTCGAAGCGGGCGGCTGCTGCACGCCTCATGGGCGGGCCACCGAGGGCGGTGACAGCACGTCCGGATTCACTCGCTGCCGCTGTGTGCCGTGCCAGCCAGTGCCCCAGCGGCAGCCCGCTCTTGGTACGCGTGAACTCCTCGACCCCGAGGGCCTGGGCTGCTTGGGCCAGCCAGCCAGCCGGGTCCGCGCCGGGGCGTCGGCGCCGGCGTTCCCACATCCACATCTGCTCGGCGAGGGCAACTGCCTCGGGGTAGACGACGACGGGCGCGGCCCGGCGCCGGCCGCCACGAGCGTGACCGAGCGCGTCTTCGCGTTCCCGCCACACCGTCCGGGCGACGTCGCGGTGGACCCACCACCACAGGGTGACCTGGTGGGCGTCCGCGACGAGCGCGTCGGCCACCGGGCCGATCCGGCGCATCAGCGACCTGTGACGGGCCAGGGCGAGCCCCAGCTGCGGCACGGGGCCGGTGTCGACCAGGTATCCGCCGCGGTCGCCGATCATCCACCGGCGGCCGCAGCCGCACGGCCGCCACCGGTGCCCGTCCGCCACCAGCCACGCCCCCTGCTCCATGCACAGCGGGCAGGCCGGCAGCGGTCCTGATCCGTACTCCTCGGGCCAGGGCGCGATCCGCACCCGCCGCCCCGGGGCGCCGATAAGGCGTTCGGCCCGCAGATCCGGCAACGCCCGGCCAAGCTGCTGCAAGGGCCTTGCGACCAGAGTGGCCAGCAGCTGCGTGGAGGCCTTGGAGAGGTAGACCTCCTCCCGGCCCGGCTGCAGCTCACCGGTCCGGGTCCGGCCCAGGGCGCTGAGCAGTGCCTGGTGCCGTAGTCCGTTCGCCGCCGCTGTGCGGGCGAGGAACGACGCGGTGGTCTCACTGCTGATCAACGGCACCCGCAGCGGCAGGTCCAACCGTGCGGAGGACTTGACGGACCGCAGTGGTGATGCGCGTGTGCTCATACCCCCGACTCATACACCGGAGGCGAGCCCAACGCGTTGGCCGAGCCGAGCCGGATCGGCCGACAGGACCCACGCCAGAGCTATCGCCCCCGACCATGGGTCCGACCACGAGGAGGTCCAGGGCGGTGGTGAAGCGGGGCAGGGCCTCGTACGTGGGCACGGGTGTGTCGGGGGAGCGGCGCGCTGATGTGCGCTCAATGACGGTTGAGTCGGGTGCAGTGCGATTTCGGGGCGGGTGGGGCTCGTGTGGTTGAGGCGCAGCATTCGCACGGCATGGTCAGCTCTCGTATCGGGCGCGCATCACCTCCGCCCACTGCTGGGCCGGGCGGCCTCGCAGCCGTCGTAGCGGCGGCCCGTGATCCAGACGCAGGCCGGGTGATCCTGTTGGCCGGAGGGGCGGGTGCGGCCTTACTCGATCCGGAGCGGCTGGCACAGCGGGCAGAGGTCGTCTCCGTAGAGCGGTTCGTTGGTCATGCGGCGGACTCACACACCGGCCGCTTACCGTCTCGGGCTGTCGCAGCCCGTCTGGCGGGCGCTGCGGTAAAGATCTGGTGACGGCCTCCCGCCCGGCGGGAAGTACCCCGGATCACGCTTTTGTGCAGGTCAATGGCGGGGTTCCATGGCCCGGTGATCAGCAAAGCGGAGGTCCGCCCCGGCGACGGGTGGAGGTACTACTTCCGCAGCGTGATGGTCGGCGACGGCCAACGCCCTGCGGGCAAGCCGCTGCGCGCCGCCCAGGACGAAGCCGGTGTCCCGCCCGGGGTCTGGAGGGGCCGGGGCCTGGCGGCGGTCGGTCTCAAGGCCGGGGACGTGGTGACCGAGCGGCAGGCTGAACTGCTCCTGGGGGAGGGCCGGCACCCGGATACCGACCGGATCGAGCGCGAGCGCCTGGAGGCGGGCGACGATCCGGCGACGCGGCGGGCGACCGTGCTGGGCAGGCCCATTGAGCACAACCGCTCACCCAAGACCGACAGGGCCAAGGAACGGACGCCCTGGCTGGCCATGGACCTGGTGTTCCGGGCCCCGTCGACGGCACACATCGCGTGGGCGCTCGGGGATGACGAGACCCGCTTGGTGCTGGAGCTGTGCCAGGACATCGCCCGGGACAAGACGCTGGCGTGGCTGGAGGATGCGGTCGCACAGATCCGCTGGGGGAGCGGCGGCAAGCACCGCAAGCCGATCCGGGACGGGCTGATCGTCGCAGTGTTCCGGCACTACGAGTCGAGAGCTGCCGAGTCGAAACCGCTCCTCCACGATCATGCGGTGGTCTCGATCCGCGCCCGCCGGCCGGACGACAAGGGGACGTGGGGCAACCTGTCGGCGGACTCGATGCTGGCCCACATCGTCGCGGTTATCTTCAGCCCGTTGATCATCTCTGGTACGTGAGGTCAGGATGCACTTCCCTCACGTGCCTTACGGGTATCTGAGGGTTCTCTGTGACATCTGTTTTGGGGTCTCTGCCGCCACCAGCAGCAAGCCCACCGAAGCCCCCGCCGCCACCGCAACCGCCCCCAGCAGGCGCGGAATGATCGCAACTCTCTCTGGCCTCGGCGCCGGAGCGGCGCTCGCCACCGCCGCTCCGGCCCATGCCACCCCTGACTGCCGGAGCTCCCCGCACTCGCCACGGCAGGTCGCGGCGGCGTTCTACGCCAGCTACAACGGGGACCTGGCCGCCGGATTCGAGCGGTACATCTCCAAAGACCTCGTGCTCCATGGATTTGACGGGCCCAACGAGCGTTCGGCTTGGGTGGCAGGCGACCTCGAGCTCAAGGCGTCGCTGACCGGATACCGCCTGGACGTGTTCGACCAGATCGCCGAGGGCCCCAAGGTCGTCACCCGCTGGAGCCTTGGCGGCGTCCATACGGGGACGATTCTGGGCATCCCTCCGTCAGGCCGAGAGGTCCACCTCAGCGGCATCTCCATCGACCGCATCGTGGGCGGCCAGTCCGTTGAGCACTGGTCGGAAGGAAACTTCGGCCGCTTCCTTCAGATCCTCCGTGGCGAGGATGCCTGACATACCGCCACCAGCTCCGCCCCACTCCCATAAGGGTGCAGGCGATCCCCTCCGAATCCACCAGGAGCACTACATGAATAAGCCCATCGGCCGACGTGCCGTGGTCGGCGGCGCGCTCGCCGGCGGCACCCTGGCACTCGCGTCCGCCATCCCCGCCACCGCTGCGAC
Source organism: Streptomyces sp. NPDC001020 (assembly GCF_053599115.1). Classification (NCBI taxonomy): domain Bacteria; kingdom Bacillati; phylum Actinomycetota; class Actinomycetes; order Kitasatosporales; family Streptomycetaceae; genus Streptomyces; species Streptomyces sp. NPDC001020. Next base: position 96,348 of record NZ_JBSFLQ010000026.1, read on the forward strand.
CGGATCCAGCCCCAAGCGCATTGTGAAGGTGTTCTACGAGAGCTACCGCCTGCGCGACCTGCAGGGGGCCGCTACATCCACGCCGACGCCGTTATGCACGTTCCCGGCTTCGACCGGCAGTCCTGGCTGGAGATGGACAGCAAAATCGTGGCCGCCTTCGACGGCCTCGCCATCACCGTCCTCGACCAGCTCGCCGAAGGCGACAAGGTCGCCACCCGCTGGGCACTGGGCGGACATCACACCGCACAGTTCCTCGACATACCGCCGAGCGGCCGCTACGCCTCGTTCACAGCAACCACCGTCGACCGGGTGAAGGACCACAAGATCATCGATCACTGGTCCGACGCGGACTTCACGGCCTTCCTCCAGCAGTTGGCCGCGTAGATCCGAACCCCTCCATGCGGCCAGCCGCCGTGCTTGGCATCCCTGTCAGGATGCTCCGCCCGGTTGCGAGGGTGACGTCCTCAGCCGCCCGGGCAACCGGGGGCCGGGGGCGGCAACGGAGAGGCCGACGTAGTGGAAGGAACGTACGGGCTTGGTGGAACCGTCTCCGGGCGGTCTCGGCAGGTGGTGTATCCGCCGTCGACGGACGGGACGGTTCCGGTCACGAAGCTGGAACGCGGGGAGTCAGAACGTGCTGAGCGCGGCCTCAAAGGGTGAGCCGGGTCCGGTGCGGTACCGGCCGAGGGCCTGGCGCGGGTCACCGGGCGGGATGAATGCTTCGAATCCCAGAGTGAGTTCGCCGGCGGCGGGGTTCAGGAACATGAAGCGGGCCATGTTCCACTCCCACGCTGGGAGGCCGTCGAAGCCGGGGCAGAAGGTGCGGGCCAGACCGCCGTACTCCCGTCCATGCACGAGCGCCGCTCCGGGCAGATCGTCAACCTCGCGTCCACCGAGGCCAACCGGGTGACCCCACCGGCGTCGTCCACTCGGCAGCGAAGTACGCAGTGCACGCAGTGTCCGAGGGACTGCGCACACTTCTTCCCAGCCGCCAGGTGTCCAGTGCGGCCTGGGCACGCTGCTACGCACAACGCCGATCGCCCTTGATTAACAGGTATTCACCACAAAATGCCTGCATCAACTAGTTCGGCTAGCGTGATGACGGCAGTCAGTGTTCGCATCCCTGTGTGACCGCGCCCGCAGCCGACTGGCTCCCGCCACACGGCTCCGCGGTCGGACGAGACCGTGGCCCAAGCGAACACAGGCTCCATAGCGCTCAGCGGTGCCGGGCTTCCCGCGGTCGTTGTGTCCGGCCCCCACCCAGCGAAAGGATCCTGTGAGCATGTCTTCCGTGACCACAAAGGACGGAACTTCGATCTTCTACAAGGATTGGGGCAGCGGCCAGCCGGTCGTGTTCAGCCACGGCTGGCCGTTGAACGGCGACGCATGGGATCCGCAGGCCAAGCTGGTGGCCGACAACGGCTTCCGGGCCGTCGTGCACGACCGGCGCGGGCACGGGCGCTCTTCACAGACCTGGAACGGCAATGACCTCGACACCTACGCAGACGACCTGGCCGAAGTGATCGAGAAGCTCGACCTGCGCGACATCATCCTCGTCGGTCACTCCACCGGCGGCGGCGAGGTGACCCGCTACATCGGCAAGTACGGCACCGGCCGGGTTGCCAAGGCCGTCCTGCTCGGCGCGATCCCTCCGCTGATGCTGAAGACACACGCCAATCCCGAGGGCCTGCCCCTCGATGTGTTCGACGAGATCCGCCAAGGCGTCGCCACCGACCGCTCGCAGTTCTACGAAGACCTCAGCGCGCCCTTCTACGGCGCCAACCGTCCCGGTTCCCAGGTGTCGCAGGGCACCCGCGACGCGTTCTGGCTGTGGTCGATGCAGGCAGGCATCAAAGGCGCCTACGACTGCGTCAAAGCGTTCTCCGAGACCGACCTGACGGAGGATCTGAAGCGTTTCGACATTCCGACCTGGATCGTGCACGGCAGCGACGACCAGATCGTCCCGATCGTGGCCGCCGGCGAGAAGTCGTCGAAGATCGTCAAGGGCGCCAAGTTCACGGTGTACGAGAGGGCCCCGCACGGACTGTCGATGGTAGCCCCCTTCAAGGACAGGTTCGACGCAGACCTGCTGGCCTTCTTTCGCAGTTGACCGACGGGCCAGCGGCGGCCGATCGCGCGTGCGGGCCGCCCCGGGTGCGCCTCACTCGACCCTGTGGCCCTGGCCCCCGACAGCGCAGGATATAGCCGTGGTGCTCGTGGCCACGGCCGGTGAGCATGGGCAGCAGGGTGAAGATCCTCGAGGAGGTGGCGCCGTGGAAGAAGAGCGGGGCGATGCTGTGTGTGTCCCAGCCCACGGCCCTGACTCTTCACCCTGTCCGGCGCCACCGCGTGACTACCAGGTGGTGACGAACCCGCCGTCGATCGTGACCACCCTGGGCGGCAGGCCCCCGCCGCCTGAGTACCGGCTGCGTCGGGCCCAACGACCGGGCCGAGCTGTCTCGTCACTGACGCGGTGAACGGATTGCAGTACGGCGTACGGCGTGACGCCACGGGCATCGGCCAAATATGATGGATTTGTCCTCTTCCGTGGCAAATGAGAGGCCATGTCATGGATGGAATTGCCGACATGGGAGGCACCCAGGGCTGGGGTCGTGACCGTTGTCCGGGACGGTCGTTACCCCACCCGAGTAGCCAGCGGGTGGGGAGATCGGGATGTACGTGCGTCGGGTCGTGGGGACGGGAGCGCGTCGTGAGACGTACACGGTCGTGGACGGCGATGGGCGGGTCGTCGAGACGGTGGACGACTACCTCGCGCTGTGTACCGACGCGGAGCATTCGCCGAACACCCTGCGGGCCCGCGCCTTCGACCTGAAGGCGTGGCTGGTCTTCCTGCAGCTCCTGGGCTCGATCCGCTGACCGCGTCTCCTGAGCACGTGGACCAGTTCGCCGACTGGATGCGCCGCCCCGTCCAGCCCGGCCGTCTGCGCTCGGCGGACATGGACAGTGGCCCGGCGCGGGAGGCATCGACAGTGAACCGTGCGCTGAACAGCGTCTACATGTTCTACGAGTTCCTCGCCCGCCGCGGTGTCGGCATGGGTGCTCAGCTGACCCACCGCCGGGCGACCTCGATCGGTGACCACGGCGGCTTCCTCGCGGGGATCGCGGAGCGGCAGGTCACCGTCCGGCCGACACGGCTGGAGCAGACCAAACGCCGACCGCCGACGCTGACCGACGCCGAGGTCCAGCAGGTCCTGGACGCCTGCGACCGGGTTCGCGACCGGCTGCTGATGGCCTTGATGTTCGAGACGGGCTGCCGGATCGGCCAGGCGCTGGGGCTTCGCCATGAGGACATCAACACCGACCGGCGGACGCTTACCCTGCGGCCGCGCGAGGACAACGCCAACCGGGCACGGGGTAAAAGCCGCGACCCGAAGGAGATCCCGGTCCGGTGCACGCTGCTCGACCTCTACACCGACTACCTGTTCGCCGAGTATGGCGAGTTGGACTGCGACTACGTGTTTGTGAACCTGTGGAACGGCGTGGTCGGCACGCCGATGGGGTACTGGGCGGCGATGAGCCTGGTCAAGCGGCTGCGACGGCGCACGGGCATCGACTTTCACCCACATCAATTCCGGCACACCCACGCGACCGCGCTCCTGCGGGCGGGCGTCCGGTTGGAGGTGGCGAGCGAGTTGCTCACGCATGGCTCGGTCCGCACCACGGCCGAGATCTACGGGCACCTCGACATCGACGACCTCGCCGAGGAACTGGACCGCGTCGGCTTCAGGGGCTCGCGGTGAGCGCCGACGGTGGGATGGCCGCCGTCGTCCCATTCCCCGGAGACCCACGGGCCGCGGCCCTGCTGAACGTGGTGCGCACAGAGTTCCGCGTCGAATGCTTCATGCCGCGCGCCGGGCACTTCCTCGCCTCGACTCCATGCAGGATCAGCAGCTGTCTACGGAAGAACGCTTCGCGGGGGTTGTGCGCCGAGCACGACGTGGCCTGGCGGAAGGCCGGCCGACCGGACCGCGAGGAATGGATGGCGGACCCGGCGAACTGGCCGGGCGGGCTGAGCCTGGACGTGGCATCGGCGTCACCGAGTACGCCGCCGCGGCTCCGGTCCTCGCTCGCCCGGCCGTGGGGCCGTGCAGCTTCCCCGCCTGCGGCTACGGCATCAGCCGCCACCAGCTGTGCGACGGCCACCACTACCGCTGGGAGAAGATCGGCCGACCTCCGCTTGCAGGTGTTCGGCCGCTGCCTGGTTGGCGTAGTGCTTCTCCTCGAACTCGATCGGGCTGAGGCAGCCGAGCCGTTTCTGGATGCGGCGGGGGTTGTAGAAGCCGTCGATGTATTCGAAGATCGCGAGGTTCGCCGCGGCTCTGGTTGTGAAGACGCGGCCGCGGATGCACTCGGTCTTGATCAGCATCCACAGCCGACCGAGCCCATGGATGCTTGAATTCCCGCTCTGACCAGGCGTGTTGTGAGCTTGATGGATGTGTATTTGGTGCCGTGGTCGGCGTGGTGGACGAAGGTGGGAAGTAGGCGAACCGTCCGGGTCCAGTCCGTACGGCCACTCTTCTCTTACCCAGGTAGGTGCGGAGGTCATTGTCACGGGAGTGCGGCTCATCCTGTCCCTGCCCGCAGCCATCGCACCGAGCCACATGTGTCCCGCCGGGCGGCCTCGCGATTACTCGACGTCGGTCTTCCACACATGGCGAGCGGACGAGGTGCGGGGCAGGAAAGGCACCGCGGAGGAGCGGCTGGCAGCCCGTGCAGTTGGTGGTCCGCTATAGGTCGAGGACGGCTTCGGTGGTGGGTTGGCTGCAGCAGACGAGGATGGTGCCTGCTTCGGGGAGTTCGAGGGGTGGGGTGGTGTAGGTGACGTCGCCTGCCACGAGGTGGGTGATGCAGGTGTGGCAGACGCCGGTGCGGCAGGACCAGCGGGTGGGGATGTCGCACGCTTCGGCGAGATCGAGGAGAGTGGCGTGCGCGGGTGACCAGGGGGTGGTGATGCCGCTGCGGGCGAAGGTGATGAGGGGCCCGGTGCCTGTGGGGCCGGGTGGTTGGTGCGGTCGCACGGCGACCGTGGGTGCGACGCCGGGGTTGATGGCCGGGAGGGCGCTGAATTGCTCCGTGTGGATCTGCTCCGGGCTCAGGCCGCGATCGCGCAGGAAGCTGCCGAGGTCGTCCATGAAGGCCGATGGTCCGCAGAGATAGGCGTCGGCGTCGGTGGGGATGCCCATGGCCGCGAGTGACGGGACAGTCGGACGCCCCTGGGTGATGTAGGGCTCGTCGCGGTGTGCCGTGGCTTCGGCGGTGTAGTAGATGTGCTCGTGGGCGCAGGGGAGTTGGGCCAGGAGCGCGTGGGCCTCGTCAGCGAAGGCGTGGTGGGCACGGTCATGGGCGGTGTGGATCCACCAGACGGGGCGTGGGTCTCGTGCGGCGGCGAGTTGGTGAAGCATGGCGAGCACGGGAGTGGCGCCGATCCCTGCGGAGATGAGGACGATCGGGCAGGTGCCTTCTTGGAGTACAAACGTTCCGCGGGGGCTGGCGATGTCCACGAGGTCCCCGGGACGCAGCGTGGCATGGATGTAGCCGCTGACTTTCCCGTGGGGCTCGTGCTTGACGCTGATGCGGTAGGTGTCGGCGGTGGGGGCGGAGGACAGGGAGTAGCTGCGCACTGCGGGGGCGGCGTCGCCGACGGCGAGGCGGATGGAGAGGTACTGGCCCGGGCGGGCCTCGGGCAGGGGTGTACCGTCGGTGGTGTCGAGGTAGATCGACGAGACGGTGGGGGTCTCGGGAACGATGCGGGCGACGCGCATGGTCTTGAAGCCCGGCCATCCCGGTTCCTCCCTGGGCTGCTGGGTGGCGGCGCGTTCGCCCGGCCATCCCGGCTCCTGTTTGGGCTGCTCGGCGGCGGCGAGTTCACGGAAGGACTGCTGCCATCCGGGGCTGAGGGCGGGGATGTTCAGCGCTTTGCGCAGCTTCGCCGGGTCGCGGTCGGGGAGGTAGAGCAGTGCGTCGGTGTCGGCGACGCTGAGTTCTTCTGGGCCCTTGCGGGTGAGGGTGATCTCATCGCCGGCCTGGACATGTCCCTCGGTGATCACGCGCAGGTAGAAGCCGGGGCGGTGGTGGGCGACCAGGAGGGAGGCCATGGTGGGTTCGCCCAGGCGCATGCCGACGCGGTAGCAGGTGACGCGGGGCTGGGTGACTTCGAATTCGGCTTCGCCGATGCGGTACCGGTCGCCGATGCAGACTTCGTCGTCGGGCAGGCCGTCGACGGTGAAGTTCTCCCCGAAGATCCCGAAGGTCAGGTCGCCACGACCGAGGTGCTTTTGCCAGTACTGGTAGGACTGCAGCTGGTAGACGAGGACGGCTCGAATTTCACCGCCGTGTCCGGCCAGGTCACCTTGACCGTCTCCTTCGACGTTCAGCCGCCGCACCATGTGAATGCCGTGTACGGGGGATTTCCACGCCCCGGTGTGGACGGTCCTTCCCTGCCAGGAGACGTCCTTGGGCATTCCTACGTTGACGGACAGCAGCGTCGCCATTGCGGACCTCCTCCGGGTGGTCGGCTGGGGCAGCCCCTCATGGCGCTGTGATCTGTGCGCTGGGGCCGATCCTAGTTCTTGTGCCGGTGCCGCTGCGATTCCGTGATCACGAATCTTGGTGTATTCGCTGGGATTCTTCGCGCGGAGGGCGGTGCGGACGCCGTGTCCATTTGCTCTTTCTGGGCGGATCATTCGTGGCCTGCATGCTCGCAAGGTGGTGGCGCTGCGTCGTGCGCACGAAACTGATCACATGGAGTATGGGGGTGACCCAGATACGAGTCAAAGGGGCAATCTTGAGGTTCTGACCGGCGTCCGGGCTCACTCGGTGCTGTTGGCGTCCTCGGCGAGGATGCGGTAGACGGTGGCGACCGAGGGCCGCTTGCCCTGGTTCTTGCCCGAAGTGATGACCAGCTTGCGGGCGATTTCAGGGACGGGGATCCCGTCAGGGCGGATGCGTTCTCGTGGGAATTTGGAGATGGTTTATATCGGTAAATAACTTTCACGGCCGTCAGACTTGAGGCGTTTGCCTCATACGCGCACCCTCGATTCCATCGAGCTTCGAACTTGGCCGCCCGTTTGCTCCGGTTCTCGGCGTATGAAGTCTGTCTGGTTTGAAGATCGGGCAGAAACGCCCAGCAGCAGCGGAACGGCGCCGTCCGCCGCATCCATGATCACGCTACGGCGTGAGCCAGCGGAAGCCTTACCCCAGCGACCTGTCCGACGCCCGGTGGGCCTTAATCGAGCCGACGCTGACGGCCTGGAGAAAGGCTCGCCTCGACCGCAGGCCCACCGGGCAGCCGGCCAAGGTCGACCTGCGCGACGTATTCAACGCACTCCTCTACATCAACCGCACCGGAATCCCCTGGAAATACCTCCCGCAAGACTTCCCCAACCACGGCACCGTCTACGCCTACTACGCCGCCTGGCGCGACGAGGGAATCCTCACCCAGCTCAACTACGACCTGACCGGCCTGGCCCGCGTGAAGGAAGGACGCAAGCCCGAACCGACCGCTTCCGTGATCGACACCCAGAGCGTGAAAACCTCCACCAATGTGCCCCTGACCAGCCAGGGAACCGACGCCGCCAAAAAGATCGTCGGCAGGAAACGAGGCATCCTCACCGACACCATCGGACTCATCCTCGCCGTGACTGTCACCGCCGCGAGCCTGTCCGAGAACGCCGTCGGAATCCAACTCCTCGACCAGGCCAAGAAAACCTACCCGACCATCTCCAAGAGCTGGGTCGACACCGGCTTCAAGAACGCCGTCATCGAGCACGGCGCCAGCCTCGGAATCGACGTCGAAGTCGTCAACCGAAACCCGGGAGTTCGCGGCTTCCACGTTGTCAAAAGGCGCTGGGTTGTCGAACGCAGTATTGGCTGGATCATGCTGCACCGGCGCCTCGCCCGAGACTACGAGACCCTGCCAGCCAGCTCCGAGGCCATGATCCACATCGCCTCGATCGACAACCTCACCAAGCGCATAACGGACGAGACGACACCCACCTGGCGAGGAACTTACTAGGAGATAAAGGGCAATCCACCTAGATCAAACGCCCGCTGACATCCCGTTGCGGGCCGCTTTTGCCCATGTCCTGGCTGGAGTTGAAGGTATGGAATGGGCGGGATGGGCGGCGCGGACGCAGCCGGGGATCGGGGCGTGCTCGCCGTGTTGCGCGTTGGGGTCGCCGCAGCGCTGGGCCCCAACGGTGTGGCGGTTTTTGGGTCAGGCGTCTTCGGGGCGAGGGGTGGGTCGGCCCCTGCGCATCCGTGTACCTCAGTGCCGCGAAGAGGGCGTCACTTGCCGGGCAGCTGCTGCTTACGACGGCCAGGCCCGGCGGAGGGGTGGTTGCCTCCAGCAGGGCGTCCCGCTGACGAATCAGGGCCCCGTGGATCTGCTTCGACACGGGCTCTGGAGAGAAATCAGTGCGACTCGAAGCCGTGCTTGCGCCCTGTCGAGACCAGATCCTCCAGCCCCGGCCGATGCCTCGGCTTCGTTGTCCAGGTGAAACCGCGGACCGTCCGCGTGTGATCAGATTGCGCAAGGCCGACCTTGGGTGTCGCCTCGGTAGCGACGTCGAAGAGGCTCAACCCGACCACCCACCGGTCAGCTTGACCAAGCTCCGCAGACCTCTGCCCCAAGGTGCTGACGCTGGATGGCGAGTGGCAGCATCGAACCCGCAATGAGGCTCGACGTGGCCACCCGGAGACCTCCTGCTTCCTGGTGGCGGCCGCGGCCCGTCGACGCCCTCGGGCGGTGGGTGGCTCATTCCGAGGGCCAGTCGCCACTCGCTGCCGGTAAGGCGGGACCAGATCGTTGATGTGCCACTCAGCCGTCCACCGACTCGTCCAGCTGTCCCGCAGCACCAGCCGCCTACAGGCCTCGTTCAGGTGCCCGTATGTCGACATCAGCTCGTCCAAGACACACGCGTCGGAACGGCCCCGCAGCGGATGATCACAACTGGCGCCGGGGATGCGGTGCCGCTCGCGCATCAAACGTGCCCTGCTGGCCGGCCGCCGGGCATCCATGGTCGGCGGCTGACGCCGATGCGGTGTCGGGGTCGCGGCGCTGCAATTCCTTGCGGAGCCGGGCGAGCGCCCGGTGCAGAGTGCTCTTGACCGTTCCAGGCGCCATGCCGAGGGCGGTGGCCGTCTCCTCTGTGGTCATCTGCTCCCAGTGCCGCAGCACCACGACGCTGCGTTGTTGGGGCGCCAGCACTCGCATGATGTCGATCAGCAGCGTGCGGTGGGCGTGCTGCTCGGTACAGTCCCCGACGGGCGTGTCCGGGAACTGCTCGATGGGCAGCTCCTGGAGCTTCTGGGCCCGCCACCACTCCGTGCGAGTGTTGATCATGACGCGGCGAACATAGGCGTCCGCGAGCTGCTTGTCCGCTATGTCATCCCAGCGGCCATATGTTCGCAGCAGCGCGGTCTGCAGCAGATCCTGAGCGTCCAGCGGATCGGGGACCAGACGCCGGGCCCTGCGCAGCAGAGCGTCATGCCGCGTACGCACGTACTCATCGAAGTCCAGCATCGGGTCAGGGCGTGTACGCACATGCACGGTTGGATGCCTTTCGTGGATGGCCGTGAACGGCAGGAGAACCGCGGCGCGGCCGATGCATACCCCCGTAAGACATCGGCCGCGCGTCGTGCGGTTTACCGAAGAGGAACTCGTCACCCGGCCCGCGGTGTCCTCTGCATCGGCGAGCGAGGCTCACAGCGGCACATGCCGGCCTGTCACCCCTCGCGCGACCGCGAGGGGTGCACGAGAGAGGCGGGTAGGGTTCAGCTGCAGGTCCGGTAGTCGTAGCCGGCGATCCGTCCGTTGCCGGCACCGTCGTAGAAGTGATACCGGCCCTGGTCGTCTCGGCTGACGCTGATCACATGGGCGGCACCGATGTACGTGTCGACGGCTCCGTCGCCGTCTGTGTCCCGCAGCCAGTCGCCCGCCTTTGCGAAGGTCTCCTTTCCGACCACCCCGTCGGGGCTGGCCTCCCAGTCGCTCTGCCACGCCTTGGTGGCTGCCTTGGTCTTGGAGCCGAAGACGCCGTCGATGTCCGAGGCGGAGGTGAGGTTGCCGTCCGCCCAAAGAATCTTCTGCCACAGGCAGGTGGCGTTGGAGGCCGTGTTGGTGCCCGTCGACAGGATGCCCTCGTCGTCCCAGTCGTTCGAGAAGGCACCGGCGCCGTAGACGTAGGCCTGACCGCTATAGGTACCGCTTGCGGAGGCCGGGGAGGCGCTCAGCGCCAAGGTCGCGGCGGTCAACGCCCCGATCGAGCATGCGATCAGCTTGGCCCGCGTCATGCGTGAAGTCACAGTGCTGCTCCTTTGTCGTGGTTCCGATTGCCTCGAACGTGCGCGGCGACGAGCAGGGCCGGCGCCGCGCAACTCGCTGCGAGGCCTTTCGTCATCGAGTTCAGCGGGTCGGGGATTGAATGGGCAGCCGGATTTACCAACCTGATCAATGGCTGCATTGCAGGTCACGGGCACGGCGTTGGAGCGCTGACTGAAGAAGGCGCATCTGGCTTGCTCTGGTGCCGTGGGCTGCGTAGCTTCTCGGGCCACAGTGCCGCGTCCCCGGGGAGGCGGGGCGGGGGAGGGGATCTGTCGATGGCAGGGCGCCGTGAGAGTCCGCTGGATCCGAATGCTGGGCCGGTCGCGCGGTTCGCGTTCGAGTTACGCAAGCTCCGTGTGGAGGCAGGGAGCCCGACGTATCGGACGATGGCGCAGCGCGCGGAGCAGGGGGCGAGCACGCTGTCGCAGGCGGCGGCGGGGGAGCGGTTGCCGACTCTGCCAGTCGTGCTGGCCTACGTACGTGCGTGTGACGGTGATGTGACCGAGTGGGAGACGCGGTGGCGTGATGCGGCTGCGGAAGCGGCGGCTGAGCCGCGCACCGAGGATGAGGGGAGAAAGCCTCCGTACCGGGGACTGGCGCGTTTTGAGCCTGGCGACGCCGATGTGTTCTTCGGCCGTGACGAGTTGACCGAGCGCCTGTTCCAGCAGGCCTGTTCCGGCCGATTCACTGCGGTGTTCGGCCCGTCGGGCAGCGGCAAGTCCTCCCTGCTGCGCGCCGGCCTCATCCCCTGTCTCCGTGCCCTGGATGTGGCCGGGCTGCGTCCGGCCGCCCTGCGCGTGCTCACTCCCGGCGAGCACCCCTTGCGTACCCATGCCGAGCGCCTGGACCCGGCTGACGGGGACGGCGACACGTGGCTGATCGTGGACCAGTTCGAAGAGCTCTACACCCTGTGCACCGATCCGGGTGAACGCGCTCAGTTCATCGACCAGCTCCTCGCCTGCACCGACCCGGCCAGTCGGCTGTGTGTCGTGATCGCGGTACGCGCTGACTTCCTCGGCCACTGCGCCGAACACCCCGCCCTGACCGCCGCGCTGCAGGACGCGACCGTGCTGGCCGGCCCGATGACCGCAGACGAGTTGCGGGAGGCGATCGTCAAACCTGCCCAGACTGCTGGGCTGATCGTGGAACGGGACCTGACCGCCCGCATCGTCGCAGAGGTCGCCGGCGAACCCGGCGCGCTCCCGCTGATGTCTCACGCCTTGCTGGAGACATGGCACCGCCGCAAGGGACGAGCCTTGACCGAGGCCGCGTACGAGGCGATCGGCGGTCTGCACGGCGCGATTGCCCGCACCGCCGAAGACCTCTACCAACGCTTGACCCCTGCCCAGGCCGAGCTGGCCCGGCGCCTCCTCCTGCGCCTGATCACTCCCGGTGACGGAACCCCCGACACCCGCCGCCCTACGCCCCGCACTGAACTCGACTTCGCCGATACCGCCGACACCAGCACCGTCCTGGACCGCCTTGCCGGCGCCCGGCTGCTTACCGTCGACGACGCGACGGTCGACCTCGCCCATGAAGCCCTGATCACCGCCTGGCCGCGGCTGCATGCCTGGATCGACGCTGAACGTGACCGAATGCGCCTCCACCGTCAGCTCACCGAGGCCGCCGACGCCTGGCAGGGGCTCGGTCGTGACCCGGGAGCCCTATATCGCGGCGTGAGACTCTCAGCGGTCGAGGAAGCGTTCGAGGTGAGCGGGTATCGTGCCGCACTCACCCTGCGGGAAGAGCAATTCCTCACCGCCAGCCTTGAGATGCGCCGTCAAGAACAGCGGGCGGGTGCCCGCGCGGCCCGAAGGCTGCGCGTCCTGATCGCGGTGCTGTCCGTCTTGAGCCTGATCACGTCCGCGACCGCCGCCATCGCCTTACAACAACGGGCCAGTGCCCGCACCGAGCGCAACACCGCCATTTCCAATCGGATCATCACCGAAGCCGACCAGCTGCGCGGCACCGGTATATCTGGAATGTCTCCGCAGGCCCAAGATGTCTCGCTCGCGGCCAGGCTGGACATCGTCGCCTACCGTATGCGGCACTCTCCGCAGGCTTATTCGAACCTGGTCACGGCCACGACCGCCGTGCTGTCCACGACCCTCAGCCGTGAGGCGGACTCGGTCAAAAACGTGGTGTTCAGTCCGCGTGCGCAGGTCCTGGCTGCCGTGGAGGCAGGTGGTTCCGGTCCGGCCCGGGTGCAGTTGTGGAACACCGCATCCGCGCATCCCGAGCGGTTCGGGCACCTTCCCGGCGACCGCCGTAGCGAAGTCACCGCGGTGGCGTTCAGCCCCGACGGGCGCACCCTGGCCGCTGCCACAGCTGCAAGCCGGGGCCGCGATACTGACACCGGCACTCCGGTAAAGCTTCAGCTGTGGGATGTGACCCGGCCCGCACACCCACACCTGGTCGGTACCAGTGCTCCCATCCCCGACAGGGTCGACACGGTGGTCTTCAGCCATGACGGGCGGACCCTGGCCACCTCGGGCGACAGTGGCAGGATCCGGCTGTGGGACGTAACCGATCCGGTCTCGCCCCGGCTCCTCAAGCCTCTTCTTCCCGGCTTGGGTATCGGCACCGGCTTCGTAGCCTTCGCCCCGTGGGGCCCCGTGCTGGCCACGGTGGAAGGTGATCGAGGTGGCACAGTGCGCTTGTGGGACGTCGCCGACCCCCGGCACCCCCGCCGTGTGGGCAGCTTGCCGTCTCATAAGAGTGCGGTACGTGACCTTCCGTCCAACTTGTCATCACTCGATGGTGTGACGTTGAGGCATTGCTGCCGGTCAGGCGTTCGGAGGTCGCTTGGGTTGTGGCATGAGCATGCGCAAGCCGTACCCGAGCGATCTCACCGACGAGCAGTGGGAGCTCGTTGAACCCGTGATCACGGCGTGGAAGGCCCGGCATCCGTCGGTCAGCGGGCA
>NZ_JBSFLQ010000027.1:0-108077 GCF_053599115.1 Streptomyces sp. NPDC001020
TAGACGGCTCGGCCAACCCCCCCCCCCCCGCCCCGCCCCGCCGCCGCCACCGCGAGTGCTCGCGGTGGCGGCGCCTGGGCGTGCACGCGGAGTGCGAGGAGAATGACTCGTACCGTGACGAGCCTGGCGGCCAAGGACGTCACTGAGCGTTACGGTCGCCTTTTCCCCGTTCAGCCCGCAGCGGGCCCCGGGGCGGCAGGGATGCCGCTAGGCTCGGCCAGCATCGGCGGGCGCACGCCCGACCCCCAGGCCAGGGAGCGACAGTGCTGATCACCCATGACACCCGGTGTGCGCTCGACCTCGTGGTGGGTCTGGTGAACACCACACCCGAGGGCAACGAGGCGGACGGGCTCCCAGATGTCGCCGCCCTCGACAATTTCGCGCGCGAGCACGAAATCAGCGATATCGGCGCCCTGTCGGAGTTCGACCTCTCGGCTGTACGCCAGATCCGCGGGCGGTTCGCCGCCGTCTTCGCCACGACGGACGGCCGAACCGCGGCCGGCCTGATCAACGAGCTGGTCGCCGCTGCGGGGACCACCCCCCGCCTGACCGACCACGACGGCTTTGACTGGCATGTGCACTACTTCGCACCCGGTGCCTCCGTCGCCGATCACATCGCTGCGGACTGCGGGATGGCGCTGGCTTTCTTCGTGGTGGCCGGAGAGCAGGAGCGGCTGCGCCGCTGCGAGGCACCGGACTGTCGGCGCGCCTTCGTCGATCTCTCCCGCAACCGCTCCCGCCGCTACTGCGACAGCCGCACCTGCGGAAACCGCCTCCATGTGGCCGCGTACCGGGCACGCCGGAAGGAAGCGGCGGGCTGACGAGAGTCCCGTGCCGGCGGGGCTGACGGAGCCCTCCAGCGGGTGACGCCAGGGGCTCCGCATACGGCTCAGAGCAACAGCAGATCGTGCAGTGATGCCATGAGCAGCAGACAGCCGATCACCGCAAGGAAGATCATCAGCGGTGGCTGGGAAAGCGCGAAGAGACAACCCCGACGCTCCTCGGGAGGAGCAGCGGTGTCGCTCTGGGTTCTGTCCAGCATCTCGCGTGGATCATGACGCAGCCGACAACCACCATGCGATCAACACGCCCATGAGGGTGGTGAGTTCGTCAATATCCGTGACGCGCCCAGAGGAAGTCGTCCCGGCGTGCGCCCCTCGTGATGGTCGAGCGCCCCTACCCGGCTGCCGTGTCGTCTCAGTCCGTCATATGCCGTGCTTCTTGAGGATGGCCTCGATGTCCGCGAAGTCGTCCGTGGGAGCGGGCCGGGCCGCCGGGCGGGTTGCGGCACCCAGCGTCGGCGTGGAGGCGGCAGGGGCCACCGCCTCGCCCTGCGAGGCCTTTACCGCCTTGCGCTCCTTACGGGTCCCTCCGCTCCGGCGCTCCACGGCCCGCGTGGTCATGAACAGCAGCCAGGCGATGCCCAGCACACCGAAGCCCGCCCATGCCGTGAGACTGAACGCCGTGTGGGCCAGCCAACCCACGGCTCCCGTCATCACCAGGCCGATGGGTACGAGCGCGTACGCGGCCATGCGAGCCGCCCTGTGGAAGCGCTTGCGGTAGGCCGTGACCGCGGCAATGCCCAGGCCGGCCACGGAGACGGCGGAACAGACGGTCTCGGCAATCATCCGGTGCTCCAGGCGGTGATCGGTCAGGCAGGTCGGTTCGTCCTTTCCATCCTGCACCGCCCGGCACCTCGGATGCCACGGTCCGGCCAGACCTCAGGGAGATCTCCGGGTCGGCTCCTCCTCAGGGCGCGGACGCATCTGCACCCGACAGGTCCCGGTCACCTCGCCGCGGGCCGAGACGAGACCAGTTTGGGACGCGGTCCGCGGTGCTGGGAGACTGGTGACCATGAGTGACTCCTCCGCCGCACCCGCCGCCGCACCTGTCCTGGACGTCTGGTTCGAACTCCAGTGTCCCGACTGTCGCACCGCCCTCGACGACCTGCGGGCGCTACGTGCCCGCTACGGCGACCGGCTGGAGCTGCGGCTTCGGCACTTCCCGCTGGAGAAGCACCAGCACGCCTTCGCCGCCGCGCAGGCCGCCGAAGAGGCACTGGAGCAGGGCCAGGGTTGGCCGTATGTCGAGGCCGTGCTCGACCGGGTCGAGGAGCTGGACCGCGCGGGAGAGTCCGTTCTCGTCGAGGTGGCCCGTGAACTCGGCCTGGACGCCGAGGAGTTCGACACTGCGCTGATCGACGGACGCCACATCCTGGTCGTCGACGCCGACCAGGCCGAGGGCAAGGCGATCGGGGTGACCGGCACCCCGACGTACGTCATCGACGGCGAGCGTCTTGACGGCGGCAAGAGCCAGGAAGGGCTGCGCGAGCGCATCGAGCAGATCGCGGACCGGCTGCTCGCGGAGCAGGAGGCCTGAGCGGGCCGTCCTACACCAGGGGCTTGGCCCAGGCGTACCGCGTCGTCTCATAGCCGAGCGACTCGTAGAGGCGTTCGGCCGGAACGTTGCCCGCGAACACGTGAAGTCCGAGGAGACGCCGGTCGGCGGCAATCGCCTGGGCCTCCGCGAGGAGCATGAGTGTGCGTCCGTGCCCTCGCCCGCGGTGGGCCGCATCCGCCCGCACGTCGAAGACGTACGCGCTGTCCTCCCGCACCGCCAGCCACAGGGCGCCCACGCGCAGGCCTTCGTGCTCCAGAACGCTGAACATCACGTTCTCCGTGCGCAGGCCGTTCGGCAGGACCTGCTCGTGGTCGCGCCGCGCCTTGGCGTACGCGTCGGCCTCGGGTACGCCCCGCTCGATCCAACTACGCGCGTAGTGCTCCGACTCGTCCGCGTCCCACTGGTCGAACTCGGCGTCCGTCATGGGTCGTGCACGACTCCCGGCTGGCAGTTCGGGGGCGATGTCGCCCAGCCGCTTCTCCATGTTGCGGCTGCGCAGGACGTAGCCGAGCGTCTCGGTGAGCCGCAACGCCGCCTCGGCACCGGCGGGAACCACGGCCTCGATCTGACCGCAGCCCCAGCCCCGCGCCACCTCCTCCGCGGCGAGTGCGGCCACCGTGGCCCGGCCGCGCCGCCTGTCCGGCTCCTCGATGCGCAGATCGCGGATCTGCGCCACCGAGTCACCGAGGCCGGAGGACGTGCCGAGGTGGAGTACGCCGACCGGCCGGCCGTTCACACACACCTCGTAGTGCTGCGATCGCGTGCCGTCCGTGGTGCGCTGAAGCGGCTCGGTCGGCCGCAGGGTCGTGGTCATCAGGGGTGTTCTACCCCTCACGCAGGCCGCCGTCAGCCGAATTTCCGCACCTCTTACGGATCGAGATCGTCCCCGGACCGCTCCGCGAAGATCCGCATGGCCTTGGCCGTCACCGGGCCGGGCACGCCCCGCAGTTCACGGTCGTCGACCCGGTGCACGGCCTGCACGTCACGGGTCGTGGACGTGAGGAAGATCTCGTCCGCACGCTCCAGGACGTCCAGCCGGAGGTCGATCTCCCTGGCCCCGGTCCACTCGACGGTGAGCGCACGTGTGATGCCCGCGAGGCAGCCGGAGGCCAGCGGCGGGGTGTGGATCTCACCGTCGAGGACGACGAAGACGTTCGACCCGGTGCCCTCGCAGAGGTGTCCCAGCGTGTTGGCGAACAGCGCCTCGGATGCACCCTGTTGCGAGGCCCGGGCGAGGGCGACGACGTTCTCGGCGTACGACGTGGTCTTGAGTCCCGCCAGCGCGCCCCGCTCATTACGGGTCCAAGGAACGGTGATCACGGCCGTGGAGTCGGGCCGCGGGGCGAGCTCGCCGAGGGCGACCACGAGGGTCGGGCCGGCCTCGCCGCGGCCGGAGCCGAGCGGGCCGTAGCCGCCGGTGTAGGTGATGCGCAGGCGGCCGAGCGCCATCGGGTTGGCCTCCAGGACGGCGGCGCAGGCCCGGCGGACCTCGTCGAGGTCGGGGTCGGCGAGGCCCAGGCCTCGGGCCGAGCGGGTGAGCCGGTCGAGGTGGCGGGTCAGCGCGAACGGCCGGCCGTCCACGGCCTTGACGGTCTCGAAGATGCCGTCGCCGACCGTCAGTCCGTGGTCGAAGACGGAGACGCGGGCGGACTCGATGTCCTGCAGCCTGCCGTCGAGCCAGAGCTTCACTGGTCTTACCTCGCTAGATCGTGGCGGCAGCGGCTCCGACATGCCGGTCCGGTGGGGGCCGACGCTCGGCGAGACCACTGCCGGGCCCGGCGTCCCTCCAGACGGACACAGCAGGTGAGAGGGCTCACCACGGCCCGCTGTCCTGGTGCTCCCCCGACGCTATCGCGAGCAGCCGGGCTGCCTTCAGTTCGGTCTCGCGCCATTCCCCTTCCGGGTCGGAGCTCCAGGTGATGCCCGCGCCGGCTCCGAAACGCAGGACACCCGCGCCCCTGTCGATCCAGAAGGTGCGGATACCGACGGCCAGCTCCCCCACCCCGCGGTCCGCGTCGACCCAACCGATGCCGCCGCAGTAGGGCCCGCGGGGCGCGGTTTCCAAGGCGTCGATGATCCTGAGGGCGCTGGACTTGGGAGCGCCGGTGATCGACCCGGCCGGGAAGGTGGCCTCAAGCAGCTCCGGCCAGCCGGCCTCGGCGCGCAGCTCGCCGCGGACCGTGGAGACGAGATGGACCAGGCCGGGGTGCTTCTCGACGGCACACAGATCCGGGACGGTCACGCTGCCGGTGACACAGACGCGCCCGATGTCGTTGCGGACCAGGTCCACAATCATCACGTTCTCGGCGTGGTCCTTCTCCAGGAGGTCCGCCTCGGTCCGCCCGGTGCCCTTGATCGGGCCGGACTCGACGACCCGGCCGTCGCGACGCAGGAAGAGCTCGGGCGAGGCGGTGGCGATCTCCACGCCGTGCTCCGGCAGGCGGATCGTTCCCGCGTACGGCGCCGGATTGCCGCGGGCGAGCTCGGCGGTCAGGGCGTCCACGTCGGCGTCGGGCGCGATCGGGGCGGAGAGCACGCGGCAGAGGTTCACCTGGTAGACCTCGCCGGCCGCGATGTGCTCGCGGATGCGCCGCACTCCCGCCGTGTACGACGCGTGGTCGAGTGACGACGCCCAGTCGCCTGCCGCCGGACCCCGCCACCCGCCCGGTACGGGGGCCGGTACCGGCTCCTCCCGCACCTCCCGGAAGCGGGCGCAGGTCAGCCGTCCCTCGTAGTCCGCGCAGACGGCCCAGAAACCGGTGGAGTCGAGCGCAGCGGGGTCGTCGGTGACATCGATCAGACCGGTGGCGACACGGTCGCCGAAACGAGCAAGAGGGGGAAGGTCGAGCACGCCGTCGAGTCTAGGACGGGTGTCCTTGAGGGACCCCCGGGGCGTCCTGGCCAGTCCTCGAGCGGGCGCGGCGCAGCACGCTGCACAAACGCGTTTTTGTGCTGGCCCCGGAATCCGCTAGAGTTCAACACGTCGCCGGGACGCGGAAGCGGACCGAAACGACAGGCGGACGTAGCTCAGTTGGTAGAGCGCAACCTTGCCAAGGTTGAGGTCGCGAGTTCGAGCCTCGTCGTCCGCTCGAAGGAAGCAGGGGATCCTCCCGATCCCCTGTACTCCTGGTGGAGTGGCCGAGAGGCGAGGCAACGGCCTGCAAAGCCGTCTACACGGGTTCAAATCCCGTCTCCACCTCCAAGGACGATTAGCTCAGCGGGAGAGCGCTTCCCTGACACGGAAGAGGTCACTGGTTCAATCCCAGTATCGTCCACTGGTCCGCAAGGACCCGCACCACCGATCCGCAAGGGTCCCCGCGCGATTAGCTCAGCGGGAGAGCGCTTCCCTGACACGGAAGAGGTCACTGGTTCAATCCCAGTATCGCGCACGCAGTATCCATGGCCTTCTCCTCGGAGTGGCCGTGGTCCCGAGGACGATTAGCTCAGCGGGAGAGCGCTTCCCTGACACGGAAGAGGTCACTGGTTCAATCCCAGTATCGTCCACACATCGAAGCCCCCGGCCCTGCAGCCGGGGGCTTCTGCGTGGGCTCAGCTGGAGAACAGCATGTGACCGAAGCTCTTGTGGCGGTGGTGTCCGTAGTGGTCGTGACCGCCGTGCGGGGCGCCCCAGGCAGGAGCCGCCGGATAGGCCTGCGGGGCGGGCTGCGCCCACTGGGCCTCCACTCGGGTCAGCGCCTCCAGTTCCCCGTAGTCCAGGAAGATCCCACGGCAGCCGCTGCACTGCTCGATCTGGACGCCGTTGCGGTTGTACGTGTGCATCGGAGCATGACACTTCGGACACTGCATGGTTGGCTCAACTCCTCGCCGGTCGCCGGTGCTTCGCCAAACAGAGACTCACTCCGGTCATGGCCGGTTGCACACTGTGTCGCACACCTCACGTCAACTCCGGCGAAATGGCGCCCATTCGGACACAGGCGTCGACCACGGCCTGCTCCACCTCGTCCAAGGGGCGCTCCGCCGCGAAGGACTTGACGACGGCCAGGGCCGCCGTCTGCACGGTGAGGGCGCGAGCGGGGACGTCGAGGGCGGGCCAGGGGTCGTCCACGGTGGGGACGGCCGGGCCGCCCTCCCGCCGGTACGCGGCGAGGAAACCGGTCCACTCCTCGGGCGCGAGCAGACCGCAGGCGTACCAGGCCGCCGGGCGGGCCAGGTCCCAGGCCGGGTCGCCCACACCCAGGTCGTCGATGTCGATGAGGCGCCAGGGGCCGGTGCCCACGGGATGGCGTACGAGCTGGCCGAGGTGGAGGTCTCCGTGGCAGAGGTGCCGTGCGGTGGGCAGGGGGGCCTCGGCGCGGGCCCAGTCCGGGAGGGCGGCCCAGGCACGGAGGACGGGCCCTGCTGCGGAGTGGGGGCCCAGCGCGCAGAGGCGCCGGATCGCGCGGGCGGCCTTGGCGGGACCGCGCATGGAGGGGAGGCCGGAGGGGGCCGGGGCCCGATGCAGCCGGGCGAGGAGGGTGGCGACTTCCTCCCAGGGGGCGGTCCGAGGAGAGTCGGGGTCCACGCGGGTGCCGTACGGCCAGAAGGTCACGAGGCGGCCGTGGAGGGTGACGGGCGCGGGATCACGGGGGGCGAGGAGAACGCCGGGAAGGCGGGCCGCGACGGTGAGGCGGAGAGAGAGACCGGCGGGATCGGTGCCGGGAGCGTGGGCCTTGGCGACGGTGTCGCCGTGGCGGACGACGACGGCGTCGTCCTCGCGGTCGGCGAGGACCGTGTCGGGGACCGGGCAACGGCAGTTCGTGCCGGGTTTCGCGTGCACTGCGGCGCGTGCTGTCGCGGTGAGCGCGGGCAGGAGTGCGTTCACGGTCTTCCCTGGGAGCTGAGGCTGTGCCGGGAAGCGTACGCGGACGCAGCGACCGGTGTTCGACTGGTACGGGCAGGGGACCCGCGGCAAAGACAACGCCCGCGCAGCTCCCCAGCTGCGCGGGCGTCTATGCCGTCCGCCGCACCCCCGTCCCCACGGGGTTTCATGGGTGGATGTCCCCGCCCGGACCGCTCTTCCGGGCCCGGGGCGCCGCTCAGCGCCCCAGCATCGCTCCCACGGACGACGCTTGTGTGACCACTGCATCCCAGCCGCCGAAGACGTACACGAGCAGGGCCGCCAGGGGGAGGACCATCGCCGCCGCCACCAGCGGGTGGCGCTGGCCGGAGCGACGGGTGCCGTACGCCTTGCGCCCCTGCGTGCGGATCAGTGTCCGCGGTGCCGTCTGGGCCATGGTCCCTCTCCTGACCGTTGCGCTGTTGTCCTTGGCAGCGGCGAGTGTCCGACCTCGGGGGACGAGTGCTGCACCCGCCGCTTGACCTCAAATCTAGGCACCGGGCGGGTCGGGGTCGTCATGCCCTCGTACCGATTGCCTGGCCTCCCGGAGGATGAGCCATGACCTGCGGTGTACTCCCCTGGGTGGAGATGCGGGCGCAGATCTCGGGGTCCTCCCGGAGGGGACGTCTGCCGCGCCTCTCGGGCCCGGAACCATCCCCCGTGAAACCGGCCGTTCCACCGGTGACGCTGCCCGGTTCACCTGAAGGGCGCCTTGCGGACGACGCCCCTACCTCGTTGCCCGACGCGCCCCTACCGCCCCCACCGGGTGACTTCGGTCACTTCGACGACGCCACCGCGCATCGACGTCTCGGCCCGGCGGACCACCCTGCCCACCACCGCTCCGTAGGTACGCGTCACATCCCCGGCACTCAGGGCCGTCTCCGCACGCTCACCCGTCCCGGCGTCAATCTCCCTCGCACGTCAGGGCGTTGGGGCCACCAGCGAAATACGGCTGTCGCGTTCACATTTCCCCTGACCGCCCGTCAAGTCCCCCAGCGGGCACTGACAATCGATCGGGGCGAGAGGGCGCGGCCTCTGCGCGCACCTGGCCGTGGAAACGTAAGCTGTGGCTCGTCAGACGGACCGGGCAGCGGGGATGGACATGGCGATGATGCGCCTGAGGCGTGAGGACCCGCGTGTCGTCGGCTCGTTCAGGCTTCACCGGCGGCTCGGCGCGGGCGGAATGGGCGTCGTCTACCTCGGATCGGACAAGCGGGGTCAGCGGGTCGCGCTGAAGGTGATCCGGCCGGACCTGGCGGAGGATCAGGAGTTCCGCTCACGGTTCGCGCGTGAGGTCGCGGCGGCACGGCGGATCCGCGGTGGCTGTACGGCACGGCTCGTGGCCGCCGATCTGGAGGCGGACCGCCCGTGGTTCGCCACGCAGTACGTGCCCGGGCCGTCCCTGCACGACAAGGTCGCCGGGGAGGGGGCGCTCACGGCCGCCGAGGTGGCCGCTGTGGGCGCCGCCCTCTCCGAGGGGCTGGTGGCGGTGCACGAGGCCGGGGTCGTCCACCGCGATCTGAAGCCGTCCAACATCCTGCTGTCCCCGAAGGGCCCGCGGATCATCGACTTCGGCATCGC
The DNA here is from genome assembly GCF_053599115.1 of Streptomyces sp. NPDC001020. Classification (NCBI taxonomy): domain Bacteria; kingdom Bacillati; phylum Actinomycetota; class Actinomycetes; order Kitasatosporales; family Streptomycetaceae; genus Streptomyces; species Streptomyces sp. NPDC001020. The sequence continues at coordinate 8,819 of NZ_JBSFLQ010000027.1, forward strand.
ATGGGCGACGGGCGCCTCCACGCTCACGCACGTCGGCACGGCCGTCGGGTCGCCCGGCTTCCTCGCCCCCGAGCAGGTGCGCGGGGCCGCCGTCACCCCGGCCACGGACGTGTTCTCGCTGGGCGCCACACTGGCGTACGCGGCGACCGGCGACTCGCCGTTCGGACACGGCAGCTCCGAGGTGATGCTCTACCGTGTGGTGCACGAGGCACCCCAACTGCACGGAGTGCCGGACGCCCTGGCCCCGCTGGTCCACGCCTGTCTGGCGAAGGACCCCGAGGAACGGCCCAGCACCCTCCAGCTCTCGCTCCGGCTCAAGGAGATCGCCGCCCGGGAGGCCCAGGGACTCTCGGACGTACGGGCGTCCGACCGGCGTGGTGAGCCGGACCGGCCGTCGGGGCGCCTGGCGGAGCAGTACGTCGAGCAGCGCACCGTGCGGCGCACACAGGGTCCGGGCACTCCCCCGCCGCGCGGCAACGGCCCCCGGTCCGGGGCGCGTCCGACATCGGCGCAGCGCGCAACGACCCGTTCCGGTGCCCGGCCCGCACCGCGCAGCGGAACCGGACGGCCGGCTCCCCGGACCAACGGGGCCGGACGGCGCCCGGCCAACCCACGGCTGCTGCGTCAGCGGCTGTTCGTGTTCGTCGTGGTGACGCTGCTGGTGGCGTTGGGCATCGCGGCGGCCCAGGGCTGCCAGGGGCCGGCCCGCGGGCTGGGCGACGGAGGCGAGCGCAAGGACGTACGGTCGGAGCGGTCGTACGCTTCCCCGCCCGGCGCCCCGATGGCCGCGCAGTACGGCGGCGAGCTGAGCCGGGACGACTGAGCGGCGGCCGTCACAGGCGGGGCAGGATCCGTTCGAAGAACTCGCGGTCACCGTCGAAGACCGGCTCCATCGCGAGGAACTCCTCCGCAGTGACCCAGCGGACCGCGCTCACCTCGCCCGGGTCCGCGACCACGTCGTCCGCGCCCACCTGAGCCGTCCACCAGTGGAGGCGGAAGAGTCCGTCGTCGGTCTCGGACTCCCAGACCTTCGCCAGCGGGACCACGGTCAGGCCGACCTCCTCGCGGACCTCTCTGACCAGTGCCTCCTCCTGGGTCTCGGCCGCTTCGAGGGTGCCGCTGAGCGGTGTCCAGTAGCCCGGGCGGCGTGCCTCGGGGCCACGCTCGATGACCAGCACCCGGCCCGTGCGCCGCAACACCGCGACGATCGCCTCTCGCTGGTCCACGGGGTCCTGCTCAGGGTTGGGGGCGGCCGGTGGCCACCGCGTAGAAGGCGACGGCGGCCGCCGCGCCCACATTGAGGGAGTCGACGCCGTGAGCCATGGGGATACGGACCCATTCGTCCGCGGCGACCAGCGCCCGGGTGGACAGGCCGTCGCCCTCCGCACCGAGCATCAGCGCGACCCGCTCCATCCTGTGCGGTGCCGTGTCGTCGAGGGTCTTGGCCTTCTCGTCGGGGGTGAGCGCCAAGAGCGTGAAGCCCGCCTCGCGAACCGACTCCAGGCCCCCCGGCCAGGTGTCGAGGCGCGCGTACGGCACCGAGAAGACCGCGCCCATGGAGACCTTCACGCTGCGACGGTAGAGCGGGTCGGCGCAGTCGGGTGACAGCAGTACCGCGTCCATGCCCAGGGCCGCCGCCGAGCGGAATATGGCCCCGATGTTGGTGTGGTCGTTCACGGATTCCATGATCACGACCCGGCGGGCGGTCGTCAGGAGTTCGTCCGCCGTGGGCAGCGGCTTGCGCTGCATGGAGGCGAGCGCACCGCGGTGCACGTGGTAGCCGGTGACCTGCTTGGCGAGTTCCGGGCTGACCGCGTACACCGGGGCCGGGAGCTCGTCGATGACGTCCCGCATGACGTCGACCCACTTCGCGGACAGCAGCATGGAGCGCATCGCGTAGCCGGCGTCCTTGGCCCGCCTGATGACCTTCTCGCCCTCGGCGATGAACAGGCCCTCGGCGGGTTCGCGCTTGCGGCGCAGCTCCACGTCGGTCAGGCCCGTGTAGTCGCGCAGGCGCGGGTCGTCGGGGTCCTCGATGGTGATGAGATCGGCCACAGGGTGATACTGCCTTGTCCTGGTGGTGTGGTGCCAACGGCTGGAACGGGCCCGGGTTACCCCGGGTCACTGGGCTGGGCGGGGACCTGTCGTGACGACCTCGCCGATGACGATGACCGCCGGAGGCTTCACGTCCTCGGCCCGTACGGTCCGTGCGACCGTCGCGAGGGTCGCGTCGACACGGCGCTGGGCGGCTGTCGTGCCTTCCTGGACCAGGGCGACGGGGGTGTCGGGTGCCTTGCCGTGAGCGACAAGCGTCTCGGCGATCTTCCCGATCTTGTCGACGCCCATGAGGACGACCAGCGTACCGGTCAGCTTCGCCAGCGACGGCCAGTCGACCAGCGAGCGCTCGTCATCAGGGGCGACATGACCGCTGACCACCGTGAACTCGTGCGCGACACCGCGGTGGGTGACGGGGATTCCGGCCGCGCCCGGCACCGAGATCGAACTGGAGATGCCCGGGACCACCGTGCACGGGATGCCCGCCTCGGCCAGCGCCTGGACCTCCTCCATGCCACGGCCGAAGACGAAGGGATCGCCGCCCTTGAGGCGGACGACCGACTTGCCCTGCTTGGCGTGTTCGATCAGTGCGTTGTTGATGGCCTCCTGAGCCATGAAACGGCCGTACGGGATCTTCGCCGCGTCGATCACCTCGACATGCGGCGGGAGTTCGGCGAGCAGGTCGCGGGGGCCGAGGCGGTCCGCGATGACCACGTCGGCCTCGGCGAGCAGACGGCGGCCACGAACCGTGATCAGGTCCGGGTCGCCGGGGCCACCGCCGACCAGTGCGACACCGGGGGTGCGGGTGCGGTGGTGCGGGGCGACGAGTGTGCCGTCGCGCAGGCCCTCCACCACGGCGTCGCGGACGGCGGCGGTGTGACGGGGGTCTCGGCCCTTGGCGTCGGTGGTGAGGACGGCGACCGTGACCCCCTCGCTGTGTCCGGTCGCCGGGGTCCAGGCGGTGGCCGCTTCGGCGTCGTCCGAGCGCACGCACCACACCCGGTGCGCCTCGGCCTCCGCGGAGGCCCGGAGGTTCGCGTCGGGGTCGTCGGTGGCGATGAGCGCGTACCAGGCGTCTTCCAGGTCACCGGACCGGTACGGGCGCTTCAGCCAGGTGATCTCGCCACAGGCCGCCATGGCCTCGACCGAGGGGGTCGCCTCGGGGGACACGAGATGTATGTCCGCGCCGGCCGCGATCAACGCGGGGAGGCGCCGCTGGGCGACCTGTCCGCCGCCGAGGACGACGACGCGACGGCGGAAGAGGCGGAGCCCTACGGGGTAAGGGGGGTGTACGGCCATGGCGGTGCGGCTCCTCTTGCGGGCGGCGGTGCGGTACCAGGCCTCTGCGGCTGCGGAGGGACCCTGACGTGGGGATTTTATGCGGGTCTCTCGGCAGCGCTCGGCCGGTCGGGAGCCGAGCGCCGTCGTCGGGGGCAGCAGGGCTTCGCGCCCGTTTCGAGAGGCCCTACTTCTCGGTGACCCCTGCGGAGTCGAACGTCGCCACCTCGTGCATCGCCCTGGCCGCGCTCTGGACCATCGGCAGGGCCAGGAGCGCGCCCGTGCCCTCGCCCAGGCGCAGGTCCAGGTCGACCAGAGGGCGCAGGCCCAGCTTGTTGAGGGCCGCGACATGCCCCGGTTCCGCGCTGCGGTGGCCGGCGATGCACGCCGCGAGGACCTCGGGGGCGATCGCGCGGGCCACCAGGGCGGCAGCGCCCGCGCTGACACCGTCCAGGATCACCGGCGTGCGCAGGGAAGCGCCGCCCAGCAGCAGGCCCACCATGGCCGCGTGCTCCAGTCCACCGAACGCCGCCAGGACGCCGATCGGGTCGGCCGGATCCGGCTGGTGGAGTTCGATGGCACGCCGTACGACCTCCGTCTTACGGGCCAGCGTCTCGTCGTTGACACCCGTGCCGCGGCCCGTCACCTCGGACGGGTCAGTGTCGGTGAAGACCGAGATCAGGGCGGCCGAGGCCGTCGTGTTCGCGATGCCCATCTCGCCCGTGAGCAGCGCCTTGTTGCCTGCGGCCACCAGGTCGCGGGCCGTCTCGATGCCGACCTCGATCGCCTGCTTGACCTCCTCGCGGGTGAGCGCGGGACCGGTCGTCATGTCCGCCGTGCCCGCGCGTACCTTGCGCGGCAGCAGGCCCGGGGTGGCGGGCAGGTCGGCGGCCACCCCCACGTCGACGACGCAGACCTCGGCACCCACCTGGCCCGCGAAGGCGTTGCAGACCGCGCCGCCGCCGAGGAAGTTGGCGACCATCTGGCCGGTCACCTCCTGGGGCCAGGAAGTGACGCCCTGGGCGTGCACGCCGTGGTCCCCGGCGAAGATCGCGACGGCCGCGGGCTCCGGGATCGGCGGCGGGCACTGTCGGGACAGGCCGGAAAGCTGCGCGGAGATGATCTCGAGCATGCCGAGCGCGCCCGCGGGCTTGGTCATCCGCTTCTGCCGCTCCCAGGCCTCGCCGAGGGCCTTGGCGTCCAGCGGGCGGATACCCGCCACCGTCTCGGCGAGCAGGTCGTGCGGCTCCTCGCCGGGCAGCGCACGGCGACCGTACGTCTCCTCGTGCACGACCCAGGACAGCGGGCGGCGCTTGGACCATCCCGCCTGCATCAGCTCGGGTTCCTCCGGGAACTCGTCGACATAGCCCATGCAGAGGTAGGCCACGACCTCCAGGTGCTCCGGCAGGCCGAGGGCGCGGACCATCTCCCGCTCGTCGAAGAAGCTGACCCAGCCGACGCCGAGGCCCTCCGCGCGGGCGGCGAGCCACAGGTTCTGCACGGCGAGCGCGGAGGAGTACGGGGCCATCTGCGGCTGGGTGTGCCGGCCGAGGGTGTGCCGGCCGCCGCGGGTCGGATCGGCCGTGACCACGATGTTCACCGGCGTGTCGAGGATGGCCTCGATCTTCAGTTCCTTGAACTGCTTCGCACGGCCCTTGGGCAACGACTTGGCGTAGGCCTCGCGCTGACGCTGCGCCAGTTCGTGCATCATGCGGCGTGTCTCGGCCGAGCGGATGACGACGAAGTCCCAGGGCTGGGAGTGACCGACGGACGGTGCCGTGTGGGCTGCCTCAAGGACGCGCAGGAGCACGTCGTGCGGGATCGGGTCGCTGCGGAAGCCGTTGCGGATGTCGCGGCGCTCGCGCATCACGCGCAGCACCGCCTCGCGCTCGGCATCGTCGTATCCGGGCGCCGCCGGGCCGGTGGACTCTCGTACGGCTTCCGCTGCGGCCGCGCTCTCCTCCTCGTCGGCGGCCCTGGTGTCCAGGTCCTCCGCCTGCTGTGCGACCACGAGTTCCGGGTCCACAAGGGGAAGCTCCGGGGTGGGTGCGTCGCCGTCGCGGGGGGCCGGAACGGTGGGGGCGGGCTGTTCCGCGGCCGGTGCGGCAGGCACCGGCTCCTCCTCGACAGCGGGCGGTGCGGACTCCTGCGCGGCCGACTGCTCGTCGACGGCGACGGGCGGCACGATCAGGGCGTGCGGCGGGGTCGGGGCCAGGTCCGGGGTGGTCGGCACGACGCCCTCCACGGGCACGAACTCGCCGAGCGACGGAGGTGCCTCGGACTCCACGGGGGCACCGGCCGACTCACCGGTCTCGGGCTGCTCGCCGGGCATCTGGCCAACGAACGCCTCGGGTGTGGCGGCCGGAGCCGGGGCGCCGTCCGGCACGAGCTGGAGAGGCTCGCCGCCCTCGGACTGTGTCTCCTCGGCGACGAGTTGCTGTGCTGCGTCGGGAATCCGGGCCGCCGCGTCGGCGATGTGGACGGAGGGGTCGGTGGTCTGCTGTTCGGGCTCCTGCGGGTCCGGTCCGGGGCTGACGTCCTCGGCCGGGTCCTGGGCCGGGTGGGCCGGGACGGGCGCGAGGGGCTCGGGGACCTGCACGGGCGGCACCGTGAGGTCGACGGACGCGGGGACGGCGGCCTCGGCGGCCTGCTGGGGCGCGACCGCGTCGAGGGTGGGCGCGACCGCATCGGCCTGCGCCGTGTCGTCCGACGGCTGCGGCGCGTTCGGCACGCCGACGAAGGGTGTGGCGTTCGGCGCCTGCGGGTCCGCTGTGGGCGCGGCTTCCGGGTGCTGGGGGGTGACCGGGGCGGATGATCCGTTCGGTACCGACGGTCCCGCGGGTGCCGGTACGGCCTCGGGGACCTGCGCGGCGGCCTGGGTGGGCTCGGTCTCGGCGGCAGATGCGCCGTCGGGCACGCCGAGCGCGCCTGCGGGCGCCGCCACGGCGTGCGCGGCGTCCGCGGTCGACGCGGCCGGCTGCGCCGCCATGGGTGCGGCCTGAGCGTCCTGCGGGTCGGCCGGCGCTCCGGACGGCTGGAGTGTCTCGGCAGCGACGGGGACCGCCTGCTCCTGGAGCGGCTCGGGCGGGGGCACGGGTGCCGCTGCCTCAGGTGTGACGGGATCCGTGATCGGCTCGGCCATCAGCGCCGACTCGGCCATCGGCTCGGGCTCGGCCGTGGGCTCCGGCTCGGCCATGGGCTCCGGCTCGGCCATCGGCTCCGGCTCCGCCGTTTCCACAGGAGTCCCCGCGTGGTCGGCCGGCGGGACGGTCTGCGTCTGCGTCTGCGTCGGGGCACCCCACGGCACCGCTCCCTGCGGGGAGTGCTCTGCGAAGTGCTGCACGTCGAGGTACTCGGGGCCGGTGGTCGGCGGCCCGGAGGGGCGCAGCGGGGCATCCGCCGGCCCGCGGTCGGACAGCGAACGCACCGGGCTGAAGGAGGTGCTCGGCGTGGGCGGACCGAGGTGCAGTGGACGGGGCGACGGGGTCGGCTGCGGCACGGACGCCGGAGGGGGCGTACGGACCGCACTGAGGTCGACCGAGCCGCTGTCCCGTCCGGCCGTCTCATGCGGGCCGGGCTCGTGGGTGAACGGCGCCGGGGCCGGGGCGGGCTGCGGCATCTCGTTGCCCCATGCGCCCTGCTGGCCGGGCATCAGAAGCAGGTCGTCGTCATCGGCGGTGGTGTCGGAGGGGTCGAGGTAGGTGTACGCGCCCGGCGCGAGGACGCCCGGCTGCTCCACCATGCCTGCGTTCTCCGGCAGCCCCTCGCCCGGGACCTGGCCGGTGTCGGTCATGCGTATCCCTCGCCCATCGGTTAGTGCTTCTACGACCAGCTCGCCCGGAACGGCGCGCCGACCGCCCGCAGTGAAGAACGAGCGTGCGTGCCCAGCGGCACGAACGACCCGCCAGCAATGGCGGCAAAGCCATCAACTGGCATTGTCGCGGCCGTCCCGCCGTCGCGACAGCTTGATCCGCCATGGCCCGCTGTGGACTGCGCCACACTGCGCGCCCTCCGGTTCTGCGGTACCACACCCGCCCCAAAAGAGGGGCGCTTTCCGGACCTTGACCGACGAAGCGCCGGATCACCCGAGTGAGGTACAACAATCCGCCAGCCTACCCCGCCCGTACGACAACGAGATCACAGGGAGCGTGCGGGCAAACGACCGCTGAGCAGGAACACAACACTCCGCTCCTTCTCCGTCCAGGCCCGCGTGTCGAGTTCGACGGACTGCAGCAGCGCGCACTCCACTTCGTAGCCGTGCTCCGCCAGGTCCCTGCCCATCAGTTCGGCGGCGTCGCGGGTCGCGGCGTGCGCGACGATGCGTTGCGGGCGGCGGTCGGCGACGGCCGAGACGACCGCGGCTCCCCCGCCGCCGACGCGTACGACGTCCGGTTCGGGCAGGTTCTCCAGGATGTGCGGGGCGGTGCCGTGCACGACCTGGAGCTGGACGCCGAAGCGGCGCGCGGCGCCCAACGTGCGGCCGCAGGCGTCCGGGTCACGGTCGACGGCGATGACAGCGGCCCCGCAGCGGGCCGCCTCCACGGAGAAGGCCCCACTGCCCGAGCCGATGTCCCACACCAGGTCGCCCACCCGGGGGCCCAGCCGGGCGAGTTGGGCGGCACGCAGCAGGTCCGTCTCACCTTCGCCGAGTTCGCCGCCGTACGCCTGGGCGGGCAGCGCCCAGCCGCGCGGTCCGGCACCCGGATCGCGGCCGGCGATCCAGCCGCCGTCGTCGGCCGCGGCCACGGGGCCACCGATGACGATGACGACATTGGGGTCGCGCCAGGTGTGGTCGGCGGCCCTGTCGGAGGTGACGACGGAGACCTGCTCGCGTTCGGTGCCGAGTTCCTCGCAGATGACGAAGGTGCGGTGGACCCCTTCGAGGAGCAGGCCGAGTTCGGCGGGCCCGGCGCCGGGTGAGGTGAGAACGGCGACTTTGGTGTGGGCGCGGCATACGTTCACCGCGCGTCGCAGGGTGCGGCGGTGTGCGACGACCACCTGTGCGTCGTCCCAGGGCATTCCCGCGCGCGCGAAAGCTGTGGCCACCGAGGAGACAGCCGGGACGACTTCCACCTCCAGCCCGAACTCGGGCGCGCGCAGGGTGCGCACGACGCCGAAGAAGCCCGGGTCCCCGTCGGCGAGGACCACGGCCGTGCCCCGGTGGGCGGCGATGCGGCGGGCGGCGAGGGCGACGCTGCCGAGGCGGATGCGCTCGGCCGTCCCCGGCACCTCGGGCAGGGCGAGATGATGGGCCGCGCCGGCGACGAGTGTGGCGGCCGCCAGGGCGGAATGCGCCGCGGCAGTCAGTGGCGAGCCGTCCCAGCCGATCACCGTGACCCGGTCGGCCATCGTCGTCAGCCTCCAGGGGTTCACGCAGGTCGTCAGGGGGCAGCCCGCACGGCGGGCTCCGTGAGGGTACCCGGTTCCGCTACGTGGACCCGAGCGGGGGCTCGGGTCTGTGGGAGTGGTCCCCCAGTGTCAGTTCCAGTTCGAGAACGACGTGAAACCACCGGTGTCGGCCAGTTCCTCGCTGACCCCGTCGAGGTCCTCCGGCAGCAGGCTCCACACGATGAAGTCGGTCCGCACGTCCGTCCAGGTGCCGTCCTCGGTGCGGACGTGCGCTATGCAGGCGTTGCGCAGGACGCCCTCGCTGATGCAGCCGATCTTCTGGGCGACCTGCTGGGAGGCGGTGTTGTCGGCCGCCGTGCGCAGTTCGATGCGCTCGAACTTCTGGTCCCCGAAGAGCCACTGGGCGACGGCGAGGGCCGCCTCGGAGGCGTAGCCCTCACCGCGGGCCCAGGGAGCGATGATGTAGGACAGTTCGGTGGAGCGGATGCGCCAGTTGGTCTTGGCCAGCTGGACGACGCCGACCAGGCGCTGGGTGAGGAACTCGGTGACCGCGAGATCGAGGCCGCGGCCCGCCGTGCGCTCGGCCGGGGCGTAGTCGGTGATCCAGGTGCGGGCGCGTTCCTCGGTGAAGGGCTGGGGGACATCGGTCCAGGCCGCGACCTGTTCGTCGTTCATCATCTCGGCCAGAGCGGCGACGTCGTCCTCGTCCAGGGGGCGTAGCACCAACCGCTCCGTGCTGATGGAGATGTTGGGGAAGGTGCTAGTCATGCGCCGCTCCGTAACCTTCGGAAATACCGTCAGGGCCTGACCGACAGGGCCTGCTGAACTGCCCAGCATGCAGCATGGAAGCACCTGGCCGCACCACGGGGTCCTCCCCCACCTCCTGAACGGCGTGAGGGAGGACCCTGTGCGTGGCAACCGGGTGCGCGCTTCTGTCAGAACGCCGGAACGACCGCGCCGTCGTACTTGTCCTCGATGAACTTCTTCACCTCGGGCGACGTCAGCAGCTTGACGAGCTTCTTGACGCGCGGGTCGTTCTCGTTGCCCTTCTTCACAACGAGGATGTTCGCGTACGGGTTGTCCTTGGCGGACTCGGCGGCGATCGCGTCCTTGGCCGGGTTGAGGTTGCCCTCCAGTGCGAAGTTGCTGTTGATCACCGCGGCGTCGACGTCACCGAGGGAGCGCGGCAGCTGGGGCGCCTCGAGCTCCTTGAACGAGAGGTTCTTGGGGTTGTCGGTGATGTCCTTGGGGGTCGCCTCGTAGCCGACGCCCGCCTTCAGCTTGATGAGGCCGTTCGCCTCCAGCAGTTTCAGGGCGCGGGCCTCGTTGGTGGTGTCGTTGGGGACGGCGACGGTGGCGCCCTTCCCGAGGTCCGCGAGCTTCTTGACGCTCTTGGAGTAGACACCGAGCGGCTCCAGGTGCACGGCGCCGCCGGCCACCGGCACGATGTCGGTGCCGTTCTTCTTGTTGAAGTCGTCGAGGTACGGCTTGTGCTGGAAGTAGTTGGCGTCGACCTGACCCTGCTGGACGGCCGTGTTCGGCGTCACGTAGTCGGTGAACTCCTTGACCTCCAGCTTGAGGCCGGCCTTCTTCGCCAGGTGGTCCTTCACATAGGTGAGGATCTCGCCCTGGGGGTTGGGGGTGGCGGCGACCGTCAGGGGGGCGTTCGCATCGGGCTTGCCGGAGTCGGAGCCCGAGCCGCAGGCGGAGAGCCCGAGAGTGAGGGCTCCAGCGGTCAGGACAGCGGCGGTGATCTTGGCGGTGTTACGCACGAAAAGTGCCTTTCCTAGGGGTGGTGCGCCCCCGCTTCATGAACGGGGGAGTCTTGGGGCCGGGAAGTCCCGGGGCTTCAGGCGGCCTTGCTGACGTCGGCCGCCGCGGGCTCCTTGGCCTTCAGCAGCCGCAGCTTCGGCGCCGGACCGGAGCGGCCGCCGCGCCGGTGCAGGAAGTGGGCGGCGAAGTCGCCGGCGAACTGGATGACGGAGATGACCACGGCGAGGACCGCCACGGTGATCCACATGAGCTGGGTCTCGAAGCGCTGATAGCCGTAGCGGATGGCGATGTCACCCAGACCGCCGGCGCCGACCGTGCCGGCCATCGCCGAGTACCCGATGAGGGTGACGACCGTGGTGGTGGTGCTGGAGATCAGCGAGGGCAGGGACTCTGGGACGAGGACCTTGCGCACGACCGTCCAGGTGTTGCCGCCCATCGCCTGCACGGCTTCGACGAGTCCGCCGTCCACTTCGCGGACGGCCGTCTCGACCAGGCGGGCGAAGAACGGGATGGCGCCGATGGCGAGCGGCACGATGGCGGCCTCGCGGCCGATGGTGGTGCCCGTGACCCAGCGGGTGAAGCCCATCAGGGCGACCATCAGGATGATGAACGGCATCGAGCGGGCGATGTTCACCACCTGCCCGAGGACCTTGTTGGCGACGACGTTCTGCAGCAGGCCGCCCCGGCCGGTGAGGACCAGCAGGATGCCGAGCGGGAGTCCGGCGACGACGGCGATGACCGTGGACCAGCCGACCATGTAGAGGGTGTCCCAACACGCCTGGGACAACAGGGGCTGCATCTCGGACCAGGTCACTTGGCACCTTCCTTCACCAGCGAGGCCTTGGGGTCGACGATGTCTATCTGGAGGCCCTGCTCACGCAGGAAGCCGATGGGCACGACGTTGTCCTCGTAGTGACCGGGCAGTTCGATACGCATCCGGCCGACCTGGAGGCCACCGACGGTGTCGAGGGCGGCACCGAGGATCGATATGTCGATGTTGTAGGTGCGGGCCAGCTGAGAGATGACGGGCTGGGTGGCGGCCTCGCCGTGGAAGGTGACGTCGACGACGGTCCGGTCCGGGCCGGAGGCCTCACCGTCGACCGGGAAGAGCGCGGCGGCCAGCTGCGAGCCCGGCGTGGCGAGCAGCTCGCCGACCGTGCCGGACTCGACGACGCGGCCCTTGTCCATGAGCGCCGCCGAGTCACAGATCGACTTCACGACGTCCATCTCGTGCGTGATGAGCAGAACGGTCAGGCCGAGCTCGCGGTTCAGGTCGCGCAACAGCTGGAGGATGGAGCGGGTGGTGTCCGGGTCCAGGGCGCTGGTGGCCTCGTCGGAGAGGAGCACCTTGGGGTCGCCGGCCAGGGCGCGGGCGATGCCGACGCGCTGCTTCTGACCGCCGGAGAGCTGGGCGGGGTAGGCGCCTGCCTTGTCGGCGAGGCCGACCAGGTCGAGCAGTTCGAGCGCTCTGCGGGAACGTTCCTTCCCTGACTTGCCGAGGATCTCCAGGGGAAGCTCGACATTGTCCCGCACCGTGCGCGAGGACAGCAGGTTGAAGTGCTGGAAGACCATGCCGATCCGGCTGCGCGCCCGCCGCAGCTCCTTGCCGGCGCGCGGCCCGTGGCCGGCGAGGGCGGTGAGGTCCTGTCCGGCGACGGTGACCGTGCCGGAGGTGGGACGCTCCAGCAGATTGACACAGCGGATGAGCGAGGACTTGCCGGCGCCGGACTGGCCGATGACGCCGTACACCTCGCCTTCGCGGACGTGCAGGTCGACGCCGTCGAGGGCGGTGACCTCGCGGCCTCGCGAGCGGTAGACCTTGGTGAGGCCCGATGTGGTGATCACGTGGGTTTCCGTCACTGTCGAGTGCGCGGCGCGCCGTGGGCGCCGGGCACGGCGTTCATGGTCGGGTACAGCCAGAACGCAGCACGGTTCTCGAAAGGGTGCCGGAGGCGGGAGAAACGTGCGCGCAGGGGAGGGGGCTCGGCCGCATGCGCCGGACGGTCCCGGACGCGGGCGCGGAGATGAGCGGGCTCTCGCTTCGGGGCGCGAGGCTCAGATGGTGCAGGGGCCCTCTAGAAGGCGCACATTCGACGCGCAGGACGCATACAACGAGCACCGGGCGTCATGGTCGCCTCGGTCGCAAGTACGCGGCTGCTCGTCGTGGTCATGCGGGCAAGTAAAGCAGAAGCACGGCAGGGAACCGCCACCGCTGTCCGAATGGCGGACAGCGGTGGACAGCTTCAGCCGCGTACCGAGATCTCCATAAAACACCTGGTGGCCAGGGCGGACAGGGCCGAAAGACCCTTCACCACCGGGTCAGCGTCCAGCTCGTGGGACGCCGGGTTGTGGCCAACGCCACGGTGGATCCACCGCCGGCGCGGGCGGTCGCCGGCCGGACCTCGGCCATACGCCGGGGGCAGCCCAGGGGTGCGCGCGTGGGGCCTTTTGGCCCGTAATAGGGTCACGGCATGTTTGATGCCCTGACACTGGTGACCGGTGTCGCCGCACTACTCCTCGCCGCCTGGTGCGGCTGGGCGGCCTATCGTGATCAGCCCACGAAGGACTGGCACTTCGTCGGCATGGCCGTGGTGACGCTGCTGGCCGTGATCCAGTTGGTCGTCGGCATCGTCCAACTGGCGCGCGGCGAGAAGCCTGCTCAGGGCACGACGATCTTCGTGGCGTATCTGCTCGGAGCCTTCGCATGCGTTCCGGCGGCCGGTTTCATGTCGCTGGCGGAGCGCACGCGCTGGGGTTCGGTGACGGTCGCGGCCGGCGGTGTGGTCCTCGCCGTGCTGCAGGTGCGGCTCTATGACATCTGGGGAGGCTGAGGTGACCGCCACACAGAAACCGACGACGACACGACTCATCAGCGGGCCCGGCATCCTGCTCGTCTGGCTCTACGGCGTGATGGTGGTCGGAGCGGTGTCGCGCTCGGTGGTGCAGATCTCGACGCAGTTCGACAAGGCCCCGCTGGCGTACTCCCTGTCGGCGGTGGCGGGCATCGTCTACGGCTTCATCACCTACTCCCTGGTCCGCGGCGGGGAAAAAGCCCGCAGGGCTGCGCTGTTGTGCTGCGCCGCCGAACTGGCGGGTGTGCTGATCGTGGGCACGTGGACCTTGGTCGAGCCGTCCGCCTTCCCCGACGCGACCGTCTGGTCCGACTACGGCATGGGGTATCTCTTCATTCCCGTACTGCTGCCGTTGTCGGCCATGTACTGGCTCCGGAAGGCACGCGTGCGGCAGCAGGGCGCCTGAAAGCCGCCGTCGGCTGCGAACCGTGCGCAGCGGGCCGCGCGGTTCCGCAGGGAACGCGTTGCCGTCTTACGCCGTTGCCGCGTACGTCCCTGCCGGGACCTGCTTCTCCAGGACGATCATCGGGACGCCGTCCTCACCCTGGGACGTGCCGACCGTCTCGTAGCCGACGCGGCGATACAGGCGGAGGTTGCCCTCGCTGCGGTGACCCGCGCTGAGACGGAACCGCTTCGCGCCGCGCTGCTCCACCAGCGCCGCCTCCACCGCGCGCAGCAGCCGGGCGCCGATGCCGTGACCCTGCAGCCGCGGGTGCACGCAGAGTTTGCCGATGGCCGCCGCGCCGCCCTCGGTCGCACTGCCGCGCACCGAGCCGACCACCTCGTCGCCCAGCCGGGCCACGATGACGCAGTCCGAGGCGACCTCCTCACGGACCGAGTCCAAGGTCTGGACGAGCGGGGCGATGCGGTAGTTGCCGTACAGCGCGGCCTCGCTCTGGAAGCACAGGTACTGCAGCCTGAAGATCTGCTCGGCGTCCTGCTCGGTCGCCTCAGAGATGGTCACGCTCATGCCCATGTGCGCACGCCTCCCGCTCACCTGATCGCCGGTCGTCCCTCACTCCTATCCCCGCCCTTCGCGGGCCGCAACCTCCGCTGCCGGCCACCAATGAAGGCATTCCAGGCATTTGGAACGTTCCGCCGCAAGACTGCCCTGTGAGATACCCAACTCGGCGCGAGCCGCGTGGAACAGGCGGCGTGACGCGGCCGCCTCGGCAATGGGTTGCCGAGGCGGCCGAACGTCACCCAACCGGGGTGGCGCTGTTGCGCGTTGACGTCTCAGCGGCGCAGGAAGTCCTCACGGGCGAGCACACCGGTGTCGGCGTTGTCGGTGAAGACACCGTCGATGCCGGTCGCGAAGTACGTCCTGAAAGCACCGAAGACGTCCCCGTACGCGGCCGGGTCCGTGCCCTTCCTGAAGTTCGCCGGCAGGAAGGTGTTCTCGTTGCGCATGGTGTACGGGTGCAGGATCAGGCCCGCGGCATGCGCGTCGGCGACGAGCGTGGTCGGCGTGGTGAGATTGCCCTGCGCGTCCTTCGGGATGACCAGGTCGAGGGTGGGGCCGATGCCCTGGGCGTACGACGCGATCTCCTTGAGGCCCTGCCGCGTGACGAGGTCGGCGACCCTCCGCGGGTCACCCGCCTCCACGAAGTCCCAGGGGCGCTCGCCGGCGCTCGACAGCAGCACGACGAGCGGGTTGTCGACGAGCGCGTTCAGCCGCTGGATGCTGCTCGGCTCGAAGGACTGGATGATGACCGGCGACTTCTTCTTGTCCTTGCCGTGCTTGCGCAGGATCTTCGCGAGCCGCTCCTCCAGGCCGAGGCCCAGCTTGCGGAAGTAGGTGGGGTGTTTGGTCTCGGGGTAGACCCACACCTGCTTGCCGCGCTTACGGGTCTGCTCGTCCTGCCACTGGAGCACCTCTTCGAAGGTGGGTATCTCCCAACGGCCGTTGTAGACCGTGTTGCGCTGGCGGGCGGCCGGGATGCGCTCGATCGCGCGCAGGGTCTTCAGCTCGGCGAGGGTGAAGTCCTCGGTGAACCAGCCCGTGGTGGAGACGCCGTCCAGAACCTTGGTGGTCTTGCGGTCGGCGAACTCGGGATGGTCGGCGACGTCGGTGGTGCCGCCGATCTCCGGCTCGTGCCGGCACACGAGATGGCCGTCCTTGGTGGGCACCAGGTCGCCGGCCTCCACGATGTCGGCACCCATGTCGAGGGCCAGATTGTAGGAGCCGAAGGTGTGCTCCGGCCGGTAGCCGCTGGCCCCGCGGTGCCCGACGATCGTCGGCACGGGCAGATCCGCGAGACGGCCACCCGCCTGCCTCGTGTCCGCCCTCGCGGTACCGGACAGTCCGAGCACCGCTCCGCCCGCACCGAGCACCGCGGCCCCGAGCACCGCCCGACGGCCCGCACCTCGCCCCTGCCCGTACGACTCCTGCGTCCCCATGAGGCTCCTCCCGCCACATCTGTCAAAGCGGGTCGATGGTAGGGGCGTACGGGTGACGGCCGGAAGACGTACAACGGAACACGGTGCGGACTCGGGACGTCCTCCAGGATGCGCACAACGGCCTACGCAGCAAAGGTGAGTGATGACGCGTCATCCAGGCGTACGCGATGTCCGTCACATCCGCCCGGCAGACGACGGACACGTAAACGCGGCACCACCGCAGGTAAACAGTCGTCCATGACACGTGTCCGCTCGGTGAACCCGATGTGCGACATGCCGGGGATCGCGAGTATCGTCCTCACCTGCACAGACTCATACCGCATCCCTTGACACCGGAGGGTCCGTTGTCCCGCTTCAAGCTCATCAAGGCAGTGCTCGGACCGATCATGCGCCTGATGTTCCGCCCACGGGTGGAGGGCATGGAGCACATCCCGGCCGACGGCCCGGTCATCATGGCCGGCAACCACCTGACGTTCATCGACTCGATCGTGCTGCCGGTGGTGACCAAGCGACAGGTGTTCTTCATCGGCAAGGACGAGTACGTCACCGGCAAGGGCATCAAGGGCCGGCTGATGGCCTGGTTCTTCACGGGCGTCGGCATGATCCCGGTGGACCGGGACGGCGCGAACGGCGGTGTGGCCGCGCTGATGACCGGCCGCCGGATCCTGGAGGAGGGCAAGGTCTTCGGTATCTACCCGGAGGGCACCCGTTCCCCCGACGGCCGTCTGTACCGCGGCCGCACGGGCATCGCGCGTCTCACCCTGATGACCGGCGCCCCGGTCGTCCCGTTCGCGATGATCGGCACGGACAAGCTGCAGCCGGGCGGCCGGGGCATGCCGCGCCCCGGCCGGGTCACGGTCCGCTTCGGTGAGCCGATGGAGTTCTCCCGGTACGAGGGCATGGACCGCGACCGGTATGTGCTGCGTGCGGTGACCGACTCCGTGATGGCGGAGGTCATGCGGTTGTCGGGGCAGGAGTACGTGGACATGTACGCCACCAAGGCCAAGGCCGCCTAGCACTCTGCGCCCTGTCGCCGGGTGCGGCCCGCCCGTGGTTGCCCGTGGCCGAGCGGCACATGACGCCACATCCGGCCCTTGTCAGGGCGCGCCGGCCAGCCTCTGTTCGCGCAGCAGGAACCACGCCGCCACCGCGGCGGCCAGCAGGACCGCCGCGCCCGCGCCGGTTGCCAGCGTCAGGCCGTCGACGAAGGCATCGCGGGCCGACGACAACAGCTCCTCGCCGGTGGCCGCGGGCATGCCCGCGGCCACCTCGACCGCGCCGCCCAGTGATTCGTGTGCCGCGGCCGGGGTGCCGGCCGGGCCCGTGAATCCGCGGTAGACGCCACTCACGATCGAGCCGAGCAGCGCGATACCGAGGGCGGCGCCGAGTTCGTACGCCGTCTCGGAGACCGCGGACGCGGCGCCCGCCTGTTCCTTGGGCACATTGGAGAGGATCACGTCGGCGGTCACGGTGAACGAGAAGCCGGCGCCGACGCCCAGGACCAGCAGGGCGGTTCCGATGAACGGGTAGCCGGTGGACCGGTCGAGCAGGGTGAGGGCGGCGAGCGCCAGGCCCACCGCCGCGAGCCCGCCGGACACCACGGCCCGTACCGAGAAGCGCCGGGCCACCGCGCCCGCGACGAGGCCCGCCGCCACCGCGCCGACCGCGGCGGGCAGTTCGGCCAGGCCCGCCTCGAACGGTGCCCTGCCCTGGACGAGTTGCAGGTACTGCGAGAGGAAGAAGACCAGCCCGGACATGCCGAGAACGGTCAGCAGGTCCGCGAGCACGGCGCCGGAGAAGCCACGGCTGCTGAACAGCCGCACATCCAGCAACGGCTTCGGGAGCGTCAACTGGCGGCGCACGAAGCCGCAGAGCGCGGCGGCACCGAGGACGCCGACGGCCGCGGCCGGCCAGGAGAACCCGTGCGCGGCTGCCTCCTTGACGGCGTACACGAGGCCGACCATGCCGACGAGCGAGAGCACGACGCTGATCAGGTCCCAGGGGCCGGGGCTCGGATTGCGGGACTCCGGCAGTGTCCTGATGCCGACGAGCACGAGGACCGCCATCACCGGCAGGTTGATCAGGAAGACCGAGCCCCACCAGAAGTGTTCGAGCAGGAAGCCTCCGACTATCGGGCCGACCGCCGTACCGCCCGAGGCGGTGGCGCCCCAGATACCGATGGCGAGGCTGCGCTCGCGCGGGTCGTGGAAGAGGTTGCTGATCAGGGCGAGCGTGGCGGGCATCAGGGTCGCGCCCGCGACACCGAGCAGCGCCCGCGCCAGGATCATCGTCTCCGGCGTGGACGCGTAGGCGTTGAGGACGGACACCGCGCCGAAGGCCGTGGCACCGCCGAGCAGGATCCG
Organism: Streptomyces sp. NPDC001020; assembly: GCF_053599115.1. Taxonomy (NCBI): domain Bacteria; kingdom Bacillati; phylum Actinomycetota; class Actinomycetes; order Kitasatosporales; family Streptomycetaceae; genus Streptomyces; species Streptomyces sp. NPDC001020. The sequence goes on from NZ_JBSFLQ010000027.1 coordinate 26,889, forward strand.
CTTGCGGCCGATGCGGTCGCCGAGGCTGCCCATGGAGACGAGCAGACCGGCGATGACGAACGAGTAGACGTCACCGATCCACAGCAGCTGGGTGCCCGACGGTTTCAGGTCCTCGCTGATGTACGGGGTCGCGAGACCGAGGACGGTCGCGTCCACGGCCACCAGCAGCACGGCGAGCACGAGGACGGAGAGCGCGAGCCACCGGCCCGGACGCTTCTCGCCCTGCGACCCGACGTCCCTCGAGCTCTGCGCTGCGCTCGCGCAGGGGGCGCCCCCGTGCCGCACGGTGCTGGTCATGGTTCCTCTCTCCGCAGTGCGCCGCCGAGCAGCAGCTCAGCGATCATGGTGGGGAATTCCCTGGCGGCCACGCGGCCGTCCAGCGCGGCCCAGGCGCCCGAGGCGATGAGTCCGTAGAGCGCCTCGGTGAGCCAGACCGGGGTGAGGTCGATGCGGAACTCGCCGCTTTGCTGGCCTCGCAGGAACACCGCGCCGATCCGGTTGTCGAGCCGGATCCAGCCCTCGTTCTGCCGTTCGCCTTCCCACAGCTGGTTCTCGCCGTAGAGGAAGGCGAGCAGCCCGGCGGCGGGCTGGATCTCGCGCAGAAGCCTGCGTACGGCGTCGCTCGCGGATCCCTCGTCCAGCCGGGCGGCGTCCAGGGCCGCCTCGCACTCCTCGATGCCGAGCGTCTCCAACGCCCTCACGAGCGCCTCACGCCCGGCGAAGTGGCGGTGCAGGGTCGCCCGGCTGATCCCCGCCGCCTTGGCGACCTCGTCCATGGTGGCGGTGGATTTCCGGGTGAGCAGGGCGGCTGCGCTGCGCAGCATGTGTTCACGGTCGACAGCCATGAGACAACGATAAAGCATGTGAGACATTGATGTCTCACAAGATACGTACGCGTTCCAGGAGGGGGGTCCGCTCGGGACTCGGCAGGCCGGGTTTCCGCGCTGCCTCAGTGCCAGGCAAGCCGCCCGCGCCGCTCCCAGTACGCGTGCGGGTCCTCGGCGAGCGCGTCGAGACGAGCGAGCCGGTCCTCGGTGAGGTCTACGACCGTGGCGTGCAGGTTGGAGGCGAGCTGAACGGTGGTGGCGGCGCCGGAGAGGACGACTGAGGCCCAGGGCTGCCGCAGGACGAAGGCGAGGGCGACCGCGTCGCAGCCGAGGGATGTCTCCGCGGCCACCGCCTTGAGGGGATCCGGCGCACAGGGGTCCGCCAGACGCCCGTTCGCCATGCCCTCCTTGACGATCACCGTGAGCCCCGCGTCGTGGGCCTCGGCGAGCGCGGGCGCGGCCGAGGTCTCCAGCAGGTTGTACGTGGACTGCACGGTACGGAACAGGGGCTTGCCGTCGACCGTCACAGCGAGCGCGGCACGGATCGCGTCGGCCTGTGCCGGGCCACTGGTGGAGAAGCCGATCGTGACGCCCTGCGCCGCGGCCTCGGCGAGCTCGGCGTGCAGGTCCTTGTCGGTGAGGGCCGGGCTGTCCGATGTGAGGGAGTGGATCTGGTAGAGGTCGAGCCGGTCGCCGAGCACGGCGGCCGTCTCGGCGCGCTGCCGGTGGTACGTGGCCAGGCTGTGGTCCTTGACCTCGTGCTTCTCGGCGTCGGTACGCCAGTTCGCGGTGTAGGTGTAGCCCCACTTGCTGCCCACGACGACATCGTCGATGTCGGGGTGGACGTTCAGCCACTCGGCGAGGAATTCCTCGCCGCGTCCGTACGAGCGGGCCACGTCGACGTAGCGCACGCCCTGGGCGTAGGCGGCGTCCAGGAGTTCATGGGTGCGCTCGCGCAGAGCGTCGACGCTACGGACGGGCGGGAGGTCCCGCTCGCGGCCGAGGTTGATGTAGCCGGGGCGGCCGACGGCGGCGAGACCCAGCCCGATGTGACACGTGGGGGTCGTCGCCGAGGCCAGTCGGGCGAAGGGCATCGCGGGCTCCGTTCGGTCGGCTCCTTGCGGCTGGAGCCCCTCTGCCGGGGCACCAGCGCCCAACCTAACCCGCGCTGCCCTTCGCGTACGCGGCCTGCGGCTCCTACTTCTGCTTCGCGGTGGCCCACACGTGCTGGGCCGCCACGTCCGCCTTGACCTCGGCGAGCTGGACAGCGACCGCCGAGGGCGCCGTACCGCCGCGGCCGTTACGGGAGGCGAGGGCGCCGGGGACGTTGAGGACCGACCGCACCTGAGGCGTCAGATGCGCGGAGATCTTCGAGAACTGCTCGTCCGTGAGCTCGTCCAGCTCCTTGCCGTCGGCCTCGGCGACCTTCACACACTCTCCGGCGACCTCGTGCGCGACGCGGAACGGCACGCCCTGTTTGACCAGCCACTCGGCGACGTCGGTGGCGAGGGAGAAGCCGGCCGGGGCCAGCTCCTCCATGCGCTCACGGTGCACGGTGAGCGTGGCCATCATGCCGGTGAAGGCCGGGAGCAGGACCTCCAACTGGTCGATGGAGTCGAAGACCGGCTCCTTGTCTTCCTGGAGGTCGCGGTTGTACGCCAGCGGAAGGGCCTTGAGGGTGGCGAGGAGGCCCGTCAGATTGCCGATCAGACGGCCGCTCTTACCGCGGGCCAGCTCCGCGATGTCCGGGTTCTTCTTCTGCGGCATGATCGACGAGCCGGTCGAGAAGGCGTCGTGGAGGGTCACGAAGGAGAACTCCTTCGTGTTCCAGATGATGACCTCCTCGGCGATCCGGGAGAGGTTGACGCCGATCATCGCGGTGATGAAGGCGAACTCGGCGACGAAGTCGCGCGAGGCCGTGCCGTCGATGGAGTTGGCCGAGCTGCCGTGCTCGAAGCCGAGGTCCTGGGCGACCGCCTCCGGGTCGAGGCCGAGGCTGCTGCCGGCGAGTGCGCCCGAGCCGTACGGGGACACGGCCGTGCGCTCGTCCCACTGGCGCAGCCGCTCGGCATCCCGGGACAGGGCCTGGACATGTGCGAGGACGTGGTGCGCGAAGAGCACCGGCTGGGCGTGCTGGAGGTGGGTGCGGCCGGGCATCGCCACGTCCGGATGGGCCTCGGCGAGCCCGACCAGCGCGTCCTGGAGGTCGGCGATCAGGCCCCCGACGATCCGGGCGTGGTCGCGCAGGTACATACGGAAGAGGGTCGCGACCTGGTCGTTGCGGGAGCGGCCGGCGCGCAGCTTGCCGCCGAGGTCGGGGCCGAGGCGCTCCAGGAGACCGCGCTCCAGGGCGGTGTGGACGTCCTCGTCGGCGATGGTCCCGGTGAACTCGCCCGAGGCCACGTCGGCTTCGAGCCGGTCGAGGCCGGCCAGCATGCGCGTCAGCTCGTCGGCCGTGAGCAGCCCCGCCTTGTGCAGCACGCGCGCGTGGGCGCGGGAACCGGCGATGTCGTAGGGCGCGAGCCGCCAGTCGAAGTGGACGGACGCGGACAGCTTCGCCAGGGCCTCGGCGGGACCGTCGGCGAAACGGCCGCCCCAGAGCCGTACGTCACCGCTGTTGCTGCTCACTTGAGTTGCTCCTCGGAAGATGTCTCTGTGCGACCGCCTCCTCACCCTTGCAGGTGAGGAGGCGGCTGTCAGGCTGATGCGTGCGGGGTGACCTGTACGGGGTTACGCCAGGTCCCGCCGCGCGGCGATCTTCGACGACAGGCTGTAGATGTCGATGAAGCCCTTGGCCGCGGACTGGTCGAACGTGTCGCCGGTGTCGTAGGTCGCGAGGTTGAAGTCGTACAGCGACTGCTCGGACCGCCGTCCGGTGACGACCGCGCGGCCGCCGTGCAGGGTCATCCGGACGTCGCCGGAGACATGCTGGTTGGCCTCGTTGATGAAGCCGTCCAGGGCGCGCTTGAGCGGGGAGAACCACTGGCCGTCGTAGACCAGTTCGCCCCAGCGCTGCTCGACCTGACGCTTGTAGCGGGCGAGTTCACGCTCGACGGTGACGTTCTCCAGCTCCTGGTGGGCGGTGATCAGAGCGATCGCGCCGGGAGCCTCGTACACCTCGCGGGACTTGATGCCCACGAGCCGGTCCTCGACCATGTCGATACGGCCGATTCCCTGGCCACCGGCGCGCTCGTTGAGCTGCTGGATGGCCTGCAGGACGGTGACGGGCCTGCCGTCGATGGCGACCGGGACACCCTCCTTGAAGGTGATGATCACCTCGTCGGCCTCGCGGGGCTCGGCCGGGTTGGAGGTGTACTCGTAGATGTCCTCGATCGGCGCGTTCCAGATGTCCTCGAGGAAGCCGGTTTCGACGGCACGGCCGAAGACGTTCTGGTCGATGGAGTAGGGGGACTTCTTGGTGGTCGCGATCGGGAGGTTCTTCGCCTCGCAGAACGCGATCGCCTTGTCCCGCGTCATCGCGTAGTCACGGACCGGGGCGATGCACTTCAGGTCGGGAGCGAGGGCGACGATGCCGGCCTCGAAGCGGACCTGGTCGTTGCCCTTGCCGGTGCAGCCATGGGCGACGGTGGTGGCGCCGTGCTTCTTCGCGGCGGCGACCAGGTGCTTGACGATGGTCGGCCGCGAGAGGGCGGAGACCAGCGGGTAGCGGTCCATGTAGAGGGCGTTGGCCTTGATCGCCGGGAGGCAGTACTCGTCGGCGAACTCGTCCTTGGCGTCGGCGACCTCGGCCTCGACGGCACCGCAGGCGAGCGCGCGCTTACGGATGACGTCCAGGTCCTCGCCGCCCTGGCCGACATCCACGGCAACGGCGATGACCTCGGCGCCGGTCTCCTCGGCGATCCAGCCGATGGCGACGGAGGTGTCCAGACCGCCGGAATAGGCGAGTACGACGCGCTCGGTCACGGGTTTCTCCCTCACAGTGCATTCGCTGATATGCATGAGTATGCAGAACTCTGCATGATTCGTCAATCCGGAGCGCCGTGTCGCGCAATTCCTTAGACAAGCGAAAGAATCTCGTCGATAATCGTTCGACATGGAAAAGACCTATGAGCGCCTTGACGGCAGGCTGCGTACGTTCATCGAGGCCCAGCCCCTCTTCTTCACCGCGACCGCTCCCCTCTCCGGCGACGGCACGGTCAACCTCTCGCCGAAGGGGCTGAAAGGTTCCTTCGCGGTCATCGACGACCTCACGGTGGCCTACCTGGACTTCGCGGGAAGCAATGCCGAGACGATCGCGCACCTGCGGGAGAACGGTCGGATCACCCTGATGTGGTGCGCCTTCCAGGGTCCGCCGAACATCGTCCGCGTGCACGGCCGCGCCGAGCCGGTCTTCCGCGACGACCCCCGCTTCAAGGACCTGCTCACCCGTTTCCCCGACATCGACCCGAGCCTGCACGGACTGCGCGCGATCATCGTCGTGACCGCCGAGCACATCCGGGACACCTGTGGCTACGCGGTGCCCTTCATGTCGTACGAAGAGGACCGCGATCTGCACGGCAAGCGGTTCGCGCGCGAGGACGACGCCTCCCTCGATGAGTACTTCCGGAGGAAAGAGCACATCGAAACGAGCCTGGACGGCCTGCCCGGCCTGCCGTTGCCGCTACCGCCGTCTACGGTCTGAGGCATGCGCCCCGGTGTCCTCGCCCTCGCCTCCGCTTCCCTCCTGGTGCTCGGCGCCACGCCCCGCGCCGCCGAGGAGGCCCCACTGCCCGAACGGATGGCGGACACCGGTGGCGGCACCCAGCTGATCACCGCTGAGGCGCCCCGCCCGGATGCCACGTCCGGGACGGTCACCTGGTGGGACCGGCGTAAGGGGCACTGGTCGAGGACCGGTTCCGCGCCGGCCCGCTTCGGCGCGAGAGGGCTCACCGAGGGCGCCTCACGGGTCCAGGGCACGGACACGACCCCGACGGGCCTGTACGGGCTGCCGTACGCGTTCGGCATCAGGGCCGCGCCCACGGGTACGAAGGCGACGTACCGCCGGGTGCGCCAGGACTCCCGGTGGTGCCAGGACAACGCGTCCCGCTCCTACAACCGCTGGGCAGAGCAGCTCCCGGCCGACTGCCGCGCCTCCGAGTCGGAACACCTGGCCGGCTACGGCCGGCAGTACGGGTACGCCCTGGTCATCGGATTCAACTACGACAAGCCGGTGCGAGGACGCGGCGCGGGCATCTTCCTGCACGTCAACGGCGAGGGGGCGACGGCCGGATGTGTGTCGGTGCCCGAGGACGCCATGCGGCGGATCCTGGTGTGGGCCGATCCGGCGCGAGGACCCCACATCGCGATCGGAGCGGCGGGCGGGGCGACCTCGCTCAGTCGCTACTGATCCAGTGCCCCGGCAGGCAGGCGCACCGTGAAGGCCGTCGCCCCCGGACGGCTCTTGAGCCCCACGCTCCCCTCGTGCGCCTCCGCCACCGCTGCCACGATCGACAGGCCGAGTCCGGCGCCACCGCCCCGGTGTTCCGGGCGGCGACGGTGGTCGGCCCGGGTGAAGCGTTCGAAGACACCGGGCTGAAACTCGTCGGGGACTCCGGGACCGTCGTCGTGGACCGTGAGGACGACCGTCGGACCCTCCGTCTCCAGCGAGACGGTCACCTTCGTGCCCGCCAGCGTGTGCAGACGCGCATTGGCCAGCAGGTTGGCCAGCAGCTGGTGGAGGCGATGGCCGTCCCCGGTCACCGTCACCGGATCCTCCGGCAACTCCATCGTCCAGCGGTGACCGGGGCCCGCGGCCCGAGCGTCCGTGACCGCGTCCAGGACCAGCCGGGTGAGGTCGACAGGGCTCCGTTCCAGTGGGCGGCCCGCGTCCAGCCGGGCCAGGAGCAGCAGATCGTCGACCATCTCGCCCATGCGTGCCGACTCGGCGGCGATCCGCTCCAGGGCACGGCTCACCTCCGGCGGGACTGGACCCGGGTGCAGCAACGCCAGCTCGGCGTGGCCGCGGACCGAGGCGACCGGTGTGCGCAGCTCGTGGCTGGCATCGGCGGCGAAGCTGCGCAGCCGTTCCTCACTCGCGTGCCGCTTGGTCAGCGCGTTCTCGACATGGCCGAGCATGCGGTTGAAAGCGGTGGCCACCCGGCCCACCTCGCTGCGCGGATCGGCTCCCGGGGCGCGCGGCGGCAGGGCGACCTCGCCGCTGGCCAGCGGAAGCTCGCTGACCCGGGTGGCGGTCGCGGCGACCCTGCTGAGCGGCCGCAGGGACCAGCGCACCCAGACCGCTCCCGCGACGCCGGTGACCGCGAGGGCCGCGCCGAAGACGACGGCGGCGACGAGTTCCAGCCGGTGCACCGCGGACTCCACCGGTTCCAGCGGCAGTCCGGTGATCAGTACGTCTCCTTCCGCACCGCCGGCCGCCATCAGACGGTATTCACCGAGGGAGGACAGACGGACGCTGTGGCCCCTGCCATCCGCGGCGACCGACGCGAGCGTGCGTTCGTCCCGCGCGCTCAGCGGGGCGCTCAGAGTGGTGGTGTCGCTGCCGGAGCGGACCACGGCCGCGTTGGTGACCGCGTCCCCGACCAGCCGGGCGCCGAAGGTGCCGACGGGCTGCCTGCGCGTGTCGCCGTGCTCGTCGCCGTCGTGGTCCGGCAGCTTGACCCGGTGCTCCAGGCTCGCCGGGAACCGCTGGCCCACCTCACGCAACTGCTGGTCCAGCCGGCCGGTGAGGAAACCGTTCAGCTCGAACACGGCGGCGCCCCCGACGGCGGCGCAGCTGAGCGCGAGCAGTACGACGAGCCCGGCCGTGAGCCGGGCGCGCAGGGTGCGCGGCCGGGGCAGCCGTCGCATCCTGGACCGCAGCCGCGCCCTCACCGGGCCACCGGCTTGAGCACGTACCCGGCCCCGCGCACCGTGTGGATCATGGGCTCGCGGCCCGCGTCCACCTTCTTGCGCAGGTAGGAGATGTACAGCTCGACGACGTGGGCTTGGCCACCGAAGTCGTAGGACCACACCCGGTCGAGGATCTGTGGCTTGCTGAGTACGCGCCGCGGGTTGCGCATCAGGAACCGCAGCAGCTCGAACTCGGTGGGCGACAGCTCGATCAGCTCGCCGGCCCGGGTCACCTCGTGGGCCTCCTCGTCCATGACCAGGTCCCCCACGGTCAGCCGGGGGCCGTCCGTCAGCTGCCGGGCCATGCCGGCCCGACGCAGCAGCCCGCGCAGCCGGGCCACGACCTCCTCCAGACTGAACGGCTTGGTCACATAGTCGTCGCCGCCCGCGGTGATCCCCGCGATGCGGTCCTCGACGGCGTCCCGCGCGGTGAGGAAGAGCACACAGACGTCCGGCTTCACGGAGCGCAGGGCCTTCAGCACGGCGAGGCCGTCGGTGTCCGGGAGCATCACGTCCAGGACCACGGCGTCGGGCATCAGCACACGGGCCTCGGCGACGGCCGTGGCGCCGTCACCGGCCGTGCGCACGTCCCAGCCCTCGTAGCGCAGGGCCCCGGACAACACCTCGGCGAGGTCCGGATCGTCGTCGACGACGAGGACGTGCACGGGCGTGCCGTCGGGGTGGGTGAGGGCGGGGCGGCCGGAGCGGGGTGTGTTCATCGCGCTTCCCAGGATCCACCCTCCCGCAAGCGGCCGGGTCGCCGAGCCCTCTGAGTTTCCTATGAGGAGAGCCGGCCGGACGCGGAGCCGGTCTCGGTCTCAGAGCCGGTTCAGAGGTTCCGCCTGCACAGTTGCGCAACGGGACGTCCGAAGGGAGGGCCATGGCCATGGTGTACCAGCAGCAGGCGCCGCCCGTACCGCCGCTCGTCCGGCGTTCGCCCGCAGGTCCGCTGCTGGCCCTCCTGTGGGCCGGGGCCGCGGCCGTGATGGCGCTGTGGTGGCAGGACACCCGCTCGGTCGTCGGCGCGGCCGGCTGGCTGACCGGGGCCGGAAGGATCGCCGGACTGCTGTGCGGGTACGCCTGCGCGGTACTCCTCGGGCTGATGGCCCGGGTGCCACTCCTCGAGCGGCGGATCGGCTCGGACCGGGTGGCCCGCTGGCACGCGATGGCCGGGCGGTACACGGTCTGCCTGCTGGTCGCGCACATCGTCCTGATCCTCGGCGGGTACGCCGCCCAGGACCGGGCCTCTCTCGCACACGAGCTGGTCACCGTGGTCCTGCACTACCCGGAGATGCTCAAGGCCACCCTCGGCACGATCATCCTGTTCGCCGTCGGCATCACCTCGGCGCGAGCCGTCCGTCGCAGGGTCACCCACGAGTTCTGGTATTACGTGCACCTCCTCACCTACGCGGCGATCTTCCTCTCCTTCGGCCACCAGCTCGCGCTGGGCGCGGAGTTCAGCGGGAACGCGTTCGCACGGGCCGCCTGGTACGCGCTGTACCTCGGCGTCGCGGCCCTGGTGGTGTGGTTCCGGGTGCTGACCCCGGTGCGACTCAACCTGCGCCACCGGCTGCGGGTGGAGTCGGTGCATGAGGAAGCGCCGGGCGTGTGGTCCGTCGTGATGCGCGGACGGCGCCTGGAGAAGCTGGGCGCCGAGCCGGGGCAGTTCTTCCGCTGGCGGTTCCTCACGGACGGCCTGCGCTGGACGTCCACGCCGTACTCGCTCTCGGCGCCGCCCCGCCGGACCCGGCTGCGCATCACCGTCAAGGCACTCGGCGGCCACAGTACGTCCGTGGCCCTGCTGCGGCCGGGCACCCGGGTGTGGGCGGAGGGGCCGTACGGGTCACTGACCGCGGACCGGTGCACCAGCGGCCGGGGCCTGCTGATCGCGGGCGGCGTCGGGATCACCCCGCTGCGCGCCCTGTTCGAGACGCTGCCGGGCGAGGTGACGCTGCTGTACCGGGCGCGCTCGGCCCAGGACCTGGCGCTGGGTGCCGAGCTGGAGGCCATAGCGCGCGGGCGCGGCGCCCGGGTGCTGTACGCCCTCAACGGCGCGGACGGCTCACGCCCGCGCATCACCCCCCACGGGCTGCACTCCGCCGTGCCCGGCCTCGCGGACCACGACGTCTATCTGTGCGGCCCGCCCGGATTCGCGGAGGAGATGTACGAGGTGCTGCACATGGCCGGGGTTCCCGACCGCCGTATCCACCACGAGTCGTTCGACCTGTGAGGCCGTCATGCACCCGTTGAAGAGGAAGAGTGCGCTGCGCCGGATCGTGCTGGCCAGTGCCGCCAGCGTCTCCGGGCTGGTGCTGCTGCTGTCGATGAAGCCGCACACCACACCCGGCCTCGCCGCGGCCGCGCGTCCTCCCGGCCCGTCGGGCAGTGCCGACGCCTCGGGCGGCTCCGGCGGTCCGGGCGCCTCCAGCGGGTCGGCCACGGCCGGCACGAAGACCGTCACCGGCGACTCGGTCCCGACCCGCTACGGCCCCGTCCAGGTCCGGATCACGGTGAGGAACGGCAAGCTCACCGACGTCACGGCCGTCGCCTACCCCCAGGACAACGGGAGGGACCAGGAGATCAACGGCTATGCCGTCCCGCAGCTGAGCCGGGAGGCACTGGCCGCGCAGAGCGCATCCATCGACGCGGTCTCCGGCGCGAGCTACACCAGCGCCGGCTACCAGCGTTCCCTGCAGTCGGCCCTGGACAAGGTGGGTGGCTGAGTGGCCGCAGAGATGACCCCTCCCGCGCAGGCACCGTCCGTGCTGCGGCACGCGGAGCAGGTGATGGGCACCGTCTTCTCCTTCGATGTGCGCGGCGGCGAGCCGGAGCCGCTGCGGAGTGCGCTGGCGGAGGCGATCGCCATGCTCCACCGGGTGGACGCCCTGTTCAGCACCTACCGGGAGCACAGCCAGATCTCGCGGCTCTCCCGTGGCGAGCTGACCGTCGAGGACTGTGATGCGGAGGTGGCCGAGGTGCTCGGTCTCGGCGCGGTGGCGCAGCGGCTCAGTGACGGCTGGTTCAGCACACGGTACGAGGGACGGATCGACCCGACCGGGATCGTCAAAGGCTGGGCGGTCGAACGGGCGGCCCGGCACCTGGCGGCGGCGGGGGCGAGCGGGGTGAGCGTGAACGGCGGCGGGGACGTGCAGTTGCTGGGCTCGCCCGAGCCGCGGCGGCCGTGGCGGGTCGGGGTGTCGGATCCCCTGCGGCGGGGCGGCCTGGCCGCGGTGATCTCGGCGGCCGGCGCGGCGGAACTGGCCGTGGCCACCTCCGGCACCACCGAACGCGGCGCTCACATCGTCGACCCGCGCACGGGCAGGTCGGCGGTCACAGACCTGGTGGGCGTCACGGTGGTCGCACCCAGGCTGACCTGGGCGGACTGCTGGGCGACAGCCGCGTTGGCGATGGGCTCACGGGAAGGCCTGGCCTGGCTGGAGTCCCTGCCGGGCGTCGAGGGCCTGTTGATCACTGCGGGCGACGAGGTGCGCTGCACCAGGGGGCTGGCAGGGCGATGGGGCTGAGAACGGGACAGGAGTTCTCCACGAGGTTCAGGAGGAGCGATGGCCATCTTCAGCAAACTCATGCCCGCAAGGTCCGACGACTATCGTTCGTCGAAAACCGTCGTGGACGCTGTGCTCGTCCCCCGCGATCTGCGGCCGTTGCTGTGGATCTCCCCGCTCTACCTGGGGCTCATCGTCTGCTCAGGCGTGCTGCGGTTCGGCGACGACGTGACGTCCACCTGGGTCGGTGAGCGCTTCCTGCTCTCTCTTCGCGCCGATGTGTTCCGGCACGTCCAGGGGCTGTCGCTCGGCTTCTTCGAACGCCGGCGGCTGCTCTGGGCCGACGCCCGGCACTTCTCGCGGCTGATCAAGGCCGCGTCACGGGAGCGCAGGCGCCGTAGCGGCTCGCTCAGCGCGGTCGCCGAGGAGGCGCTCGGCAACGTCGCGCTGGTGCAGGCGTACAACCGGCAGGGGTGGGAGGAGGATCGGTTCGAACGGGAGAACGTCGGCAAGTTCCGGGCGGCAATGGCCTCGACGCGGATCCGGACCGTCTATACCCGGTGTCCGCCGCCGGGCCGGGCTCCGCATCACGGTCATTGCCCGTTCTGTGCCAGCCGCAGCAGGTGGTCCGCCAACGCCTGGCCACCGGTCGGGTCCCGGCTGATCAGCAGCAACGTGTCGTCGCCCGCGATGGTGCCGAGGATGTCGTGCAGTTCGGCCTGGTCGATGGCCGAGGCGAGGAACTGCGCGGCGCCCGGAGGCGTGCGCAGGACCACGAGGTTGGCGGACGCCTCCGCGGAGATCAGCAGCTCCTGGGACAGGCGCCGCATCCGCTCCTCCTTGGCCGACTCGCCCAGCGGTGCGCGCGGGGTGCGGAAGCCGCCCTCGCTCGGGACCGCGTAGATGAGGTCTCCGTCGGTGTTGCGGATCTTCACCGCGTTCAGCTCGTCCAGGTCCCGGGAGAGCGTCGCCTGGGTGACGCTCAGTCCGTCGTCGGCGAGAAGCTTCGCCAACTGGCTCTGGGAGCGCACCGGTTGCCGGTTGAGGATGTCCACGATCCGGCGGTGGCGTGCGGTGCGGGTCTGCGGCACGGCGGGTCCCGTGTGCTCGTGGTCCTGCGCCTGACTCATCGTCGTCTCATTCTCCGGATCGTCCGTCCCCGTTCACTGCGTCGAGGATGCCGGGCAGCGCCCGCACGAACGCGTCCGCGTCCTCGTCACCGAGGTTCAGCGGCGGCATCAGCCGTACGACGTTCGGGGCGGGCGCGTTCACCAGGAAACCGGCGTCCTCAGCCGCCTGCTGCGCCTGCTGCGCGAGCGGCTCGGTGAGCACGATACCCAGGAGGAGGCCCGAGCCACGGACGTGCCTGATCAACGGGTGGCCCAGCGACTCGATTCCGTCCCGCAGACTCTTGCTCTGCCGCTGGACATTCTCCAGCAGGCCCTCGGCCTCGATGGTGCCGAGGACGGCGAGCCCGGCGGCGCAGGCGACGGGGTTGCCGCCGAAGGTCGTGCCGTGCTGGCCGGGGCGGAGCAGCTCGGCGGCCCGGCCGAAGGCGACGGTGGCGCCGAGCGGCAGTCCGCCGCCGAGGCCCTTGGCGAGGGTGACGACATCGGGCAGCACACCGTCGTGGGCCTGGTACGCGAACCAGTGCCCGGTACGGCCGACGCCGGTCTGTACCTCGTCGAGGACGAGCAGCGCCCCGGTGGCGGCGGTGATCGCACGGGCCGCCTTGAGGTAACCGGCGGGCGGGACGACGACGCCGTTCTCGCCCTGGATCGGCTCGATGACGACGAGGGCGGTCTCCTCGGTGACCGCGGCGGCCAGGGCCTGGGCGTCGCCGTAGGGGACGTGGGTGACCTCGCCGGGCAGCGGCAGGAACGGCTCCTGCTTGCCGGGCTGGCCGGTGAGCGCGAGGGCGCCCATCGTGCGGCCGTGGAAGCCGCCCTGGGTGGCGACCATGTGGGTCCGCCCCGTCAGTCGGCCGATCTTGAAGGCGCCCTCGTTGGCCTCGGCCCCGGAGTTGCAGAAGTAGACCTTGCCGTCCCGGCCGAAGAGCTGGAGCAGCCGTTCGGCGAGTGCGACGGGCGGTTCGGCGATGAACAGGTTGGAGACATGGCCGAGGGAGGCGATCTGCCTGCTGACCGCCTCGACGACCGCAGGGTGGGCGTGGCCGAGCGCGTTGACCGCGATACCGCCGACGAAGTCGACGTACTCCTTGCCGTCGGCGTCCCACAGCCGCGCGCCCTCGCCACGGGCGAGGGGCAGCCGAGGGGTGCCGTAGTTGTTCATGAGCGCGCCCTGCCAGCGCTGGGTGAGTTCCTTGTTGGCGGTCATTCCGCGTCCCCCCTGTTCCCCGCGTCGAATGCGTCGTTTCCCTGCTCGAGTGCGTCGGGCACGACCATCGTGCCGATGCCCTCGTCGGTGAAGATCTCCAGCAGGATCGAGTGCTGGACCCGGCCGTCGATGACACGGGCGGTGCTGACGCCGTTGCGTACAGCGTGCAGGCAGCCCTCCATCTTGGGCACCATGCCCGAGGAGAGCTCGGGCAGCAGTTCCTCCAGCTCGGAAGCGGTGAGGCGGCTGATCACCTCGTCGGAGTGGGGCCAGTCCTCGTAGAGACCCTCGACGTCTGTGAGAACCATGAGGGTTTCGGCGCCCAGCGCCGCAGCGAGTGCCGCAGCCGCCGTATCAGCATTGACGTTGTAGACATGTCCGTCGTCCTGACTCCGGGCGATCGACGACACGACCGGGATGCGGCCGTCGGAGAGCAGCGCCTCGATCGCGCCGGTGTCGATCACGGTGATCTCGCCCACCCGCCCGATGTCGACCAGTTCGCCGTCGATCTCGGGTCGGTGCTTGGTGGCGGTGATGGTGTGCGCGTCCTCGCCGGTGATGCCGACGGCGAGCGGACCGTGCCGGTTGAGCAGCCCGACCAGCTCGCGCTGCACCTGCCCGGCGAGCACCATGCGGACTACGTCCATGGCGTCCTCGGAGGTGACGCGCAGGCCCGCCTTGAACTCGCTGGCGATGCCGTGCTTGTCGAGGGCGGCACTGATCTGGGGGCCGCCGCCGTGCACCACGACCGGCTTGAGGCCCGCGTGTCGCAGGAAGGCGACGTCCTGCGCGAAGGCGGCCTTGAGCTCCTCGTTCACCATGGCGTTTCCGCCGAACTTGATGACGACGGTCTTCCCGTGGTGGCGGGTCAGCCAGGGCAGCGCCTCGACGAGGATCCGGGCCTTGGGCAGGGCGGTGTGTTTCCGCGTGCTGCTGGTCTTGGTGATCGGGTCGCTCATGAGGAATAGGCGCTGTTCTCGTGGACGTAGTCGGCGGTGAGGTCGTTGGTCCAGATGGTCGCGGTCGATGAGCCGGACGCGAGGTCCGCCACGATATGGACCTCGCGGTAGCGCATGTCGACGAGCTCGCGGTCGTCGCCGACGCCGCCGCTCTTGCAGACCCAGACGCCGTTGATGGCGACGTTCAGCTGGTCGGGCTCGAAGGCCGCCTTCGTCGTGCCGATGGCCGACAGGACGCGGCCCCAGTTGGGGTCCTCACCGTGTATGGCGCACTTGAGGAGGTTGTTACGGGCGATGGAGCGGCCCACCTCGACGGCGTCGTCCTCGGTCGCCGCGTTGATCACCTCGACCTTGATGTCCTTGCTGGCGCCCTCGGCGTCACCGATGAGCTGACGGGCCAGGTCGGCGCACACCGTCCGTACGGCCTCGGCGAAATCCTCGTGTCCGGGGGTGACGTCGGCGGCCCCCGAGGAGAGCAGCAGCACGGTGTCGTTGGTGGACATGCAGCCGTCGGAGTCGACGCGGTCGAAGGTGACCCTGGTGGCGGAGCGCAGGGCTGCCTCCAGCGTCGCGCTGTCGACGTCGGCGTCGGTGGTGAGCACGACGAGCATGGTGGCAAGGCCCGGCGCGAGCATGCCGGCTCCCTTGGCCATGCCGCCGACGGTCCAGCCGTCCTTCGTGACAACGGACGTCTTGTGGACGGTGTCGGTGGTCTTGATGGCGATGGCGGCCTTCTCACCGCCGTGCTCGCTCAGCGCGGCGGCCGCCGTCTCGATTCCCGGGAGCAGCTTGTCCATCGGGAGGAGTTCGCCGATGAGTCCGGTGGAGCAGACGGCGACCTCGCCCGCGCCCAACCCCAGGACGTCCGCGGCCTTCTCGGCGGTGGCGTGGGTGTCCTGGAAGCCCTTTGGGCCGGTACAGGCGTTCGCGCCACCGGAGTTGAGGATGACTGCGGAGACCTGGCCGCTCCTCAGGACCTGCTCGGACCACAGCACCGGTGCGGCCTTCACACGGTTGGAGGTGAAGACGCCCGCGGCGGCGCGGCGGGGCCCGTTGTTGACCACGAGGGCCAGGTCCGGGTTGCCGTTCTTCTTGATCCCGGCGGCGATACCGGCCGCCGTGAACCCCTTTGCTGCCGTGACACTCACTGCGCCTCCTTAGTCGTCTGCAGCCGGGTGGCCGCACGCGCGTCTGTCACGGTGCGACTCCGATCGTGGACAGCCCGGCGGTCTCGTCGAGCCCGAGGGCGATGTTCATGCTCTGGACGGCACCGCCCGCGGTGCCCTTGGTCAGATTGTCGATGGCGCTGATCGCGATGATGCGGTGCGCGGCGGCGTCGTACGCGACCTGCACCTGAACGGCGTTGGATCCGTAGACGGACGCGGTGGTCGGCCACTGCCCCTCGGGGAGGAGATGGACGAAGGGCTCGTCACCGAAACCCTTCTCGTAGGCGGCGCGGACCGACTCGGCGATGACGCCGGGCTTCGCCTTCGCGCTGCACGTGGCCAGGATGCCGCGGGCCATCGGCGCGAGGGTGGGTGTGAAGGAGACGGTGACGGTCTCGCGGGCGACCGCGCTGAGGTTCTGGCTCATCTCGGGGATGTGGCGGTGGACGCCGCCGACGCCGTACGGGGACATCGAGCCCATGACCTCGGAGCCGAGCAGATGGGGCTTGGGCGCCTTGCCGGCCCCTGAGGTGCCGGAGGCGGCGACGATCACGGCCTCTTTCTCGGCCAGGCCCGCGGCGTACGCCGGGAAGAGCGCGAGCGAGGCCGCGGTCGGGTAGCAACCGGGTACCGCGATGCGCTTGGCCCCCTCCAACCCGGTACGGGCGCCTGGCAGTTCGGGCAGGCCGTAGGGCCAGGTCCCGGCGTGCGGGGAGCCGTAGAACCGCTGCCAGTCGGCCGGGTCCTTCAGCCGGAAGTCGGCACCCATGTCGATCACGAGCACATCGGGGCCGAGCCGCTCGGCGACAGCGGCGGACTGCCCATGGGGCAGGGCCAGGAAGACGACGTCGTGCCCGGCGAGGGTCTCCGCGGTGGTCTCCGCCAGCACGCGGTCGGCGAGCGGCAGCAGATGCGGCTGCAGCGCGCCGAGCCGCTGCCCCGCGTTGGAGTTGCCGGTCAGGGTACCGATCTCAACCTCGGGGTGCGCGAGCAACAGGCGCAGCAGTTCCCCGCCCGCGTACCCGCTCGCTCCGGCCACCGCCGCATATACCGCCATGGAATCCTCCTCCGATGGCATGACTATACGAGTCACTGCACGTTTATGCAATCCGGGGATCATTATGCGCTTCGGTGTGACAGGAACGCCGCCATCCGCGTCACCACCCCGGACGCGCCGCGTACACCGCGCTGCCCGGGTTCACGGAGTACGCGACGCGGTCTCCAGGTAGAGGTTCCAGCGCCCGCGCCGCCCGGCGAGCGTGACCGCCGTCAGGGGGGCGGACGTCGATGTCCCAGTACGCCGACGGCTGCGCCCTCAGGGCGTACGTCCTGCAACCCGGGTTGCACCGGCGACGCGTACCCGAGCGCGTCGCCGGTCGCCCGGCTGCGGGGAGTCGGTGATCAGTAGCACAGGTCGGCCGCCGCTGGCGGCACCAGCACGACGGGCTCACTCACCGACCGGTCAGGGCCGGTCGAACCACAGCAACATCCACTCGTCCGGCTTGTCGAGCGGCTTGAAGCCGAACTTCGCGTAGACCCCGTGCGCGTCGTTCGTGGCCAGCAGGGCGCGGCGCACCCCGAGCAGGGCGAGGTGGTCACGGACCGCGCCGACCAGCGCGGTGCCGATCCCCTTGCCGCGCACCGACCGGTCGACGTATACGTCGCAGAGCCAGGCGAAGAGCCCCTCGTCGGTCACCACGCGCGCGTACGCCACCTGGTCACCCGAAGTCGTTTCGTACACGCCGAAGTTGTGGGAGTGCGCGACCGCGCGCTCGTGCTTGTCGCGAGGTCGGTCGATCGCCCAGTACGCGTCGGTCGCGAGCCAGTGGTGGGTACGGTCGACGTCGATACGGGCCGTGTCGGCGGAGAACTCGTAGCCGTCGGGGAAGCGGGGTGTGTCGGTCATGGCGGGAGACTTCCAGGCCGCGACCGCTCTGTCGAGCCGTTCGTGAGTCCCCCGCCGACCGAGGCACTGGCGCCGCGGGACTAGCGTGGGCGCCCAACCTCGTCGAAGGCCGCGCGCAGGCGGCGTACACCCTCCGCGATCTCTGCCGCCCCCGCGACGGCCGCGAAGCTCAGGCGCAGGTGCGCGGCGGGGGGTTCGGCACTGAAATAGGGGCGGCCGGGGGTGACTGCCACGCCCGCACGCAGGGCGGCCGCGACGAGGGCGGGCTCGTCACTGCCGTCGGGCAGGCGCACCCAGAGGTGGTAGCCGCCGTACGGGACGTGCGGCAGGGCGAGTTCGGGCAGGTGCAGGCGCAGGGCTGCGGTCATCATGTCGCGGCGGTTCCTCAACTCAGCGGAGACGGCACGCAGATGACGGGGCCAGGCGGGCGAGCCGACAAGTTCGAGCGCGGCCTCCTGCAGGGGGCGGGGCACGAAGAAGGTGTCGACGATCTGAATGGCGCGCAGCCGCTCCAGGACAGGGCCGCGGGCGGCCAGGGCACCGACCCGGAAACTGGGGGAGGTCGCCTTGGTGAGCGAACAGACATGCACGACGACGCCGTCGGGATCCTCGGCGGCGAGCGGCGGCGGCAGCGGCCCGGCCTCCTCGTGCACCAGCCGTCGTACGAAGTCGTCCTCGATCACGAACGCCCCTGCCTCGCGCGCGATACGCAGCACCTCGCGCCGGCGCCCGGGCGCCAGAACGGCGCCGGTCGGGTTCTGGAACAGCGGCTGGCAGACGAAGGCGCGGGCTCCGGTCGCCCGGAACGCGTCGGCGAGCAGGGACGGTTTGACTCCGTCCACGTCGACCGGCACGGGCACGGGCCTGAGGCCTGCCGCGCGGGCGATCGCCAGCATGCCGGGATAGGTGGGCGACTCGACCAGAACCGGGGCACCCGGTGGCGCCAGGGCCCGGAACGCGGTGGTCAGTGCGGACTGGCCGCCGGCCGTGATCAGCACATCGGCCGCGGTGATCGCCCCGCCGATGCCCCGCGCGAACCACGCGCGCAGCTCGGCGATCCCCTCGACGGGCGGCCTCCCCCAGACACCGGGGCGGCGCCCGGCACGCGACAGCGCGGCGCCCATGGCGCGCTCCGGCTGCAGCGACGGGTGCAGATAGCCCCCGTTGAACTCGACGACCCCGGCGGGTGGAGCGGCCAGGGAGGCGAGCACACCGGAGGAGTCGACGGTGCGCGGCACGAGCTCGGCGGAGGCGTCCGCGCTGAGCGCCACTTCCTGCCACGCGGTGTCCCCCACCGCCGGGGTCGGCGCACACGGTTCGGCGCGAAACGCCCCGGCCCCCGGCCGGGTGACCACGAGCCCCTCCACGGACAACTGCGCCAGCGCCCGCGACACGGTCACCGGGCTCACCCGAAACCGCTCGATGAGCACACGACTGGACGGCAGCTTCTCACCGGGAGAGTAGCGCTTCACCTCCGATCGCAGCTGCTGCACGAGATCCGCGACACTGCTACGCTCCTGCATGAGAACAGAGGATAGCGCTACTACAGACAGCTCGATAGTGGTCACCCCGAACGGGGCAGTGAGCACGGACACGGCCGCGGAAACCGGGACCACCCAGGGCTCGGCACCGCATCGCGCGGGCGCGCTCCGTCGAGGCGCCCCGGCCGGGAGCCCGATCCGGGCCGGCGCCCTCCAGGCAGGCCTCGGGGTCGTCGCCTTCTCCCTCACGTTTCCCGCCACCGCCTGGGGCCTCGAAAGCTTCGGACCGTGGTCGCTCGTGGCGGTGCGCAGCGTACTGGCCGCGGTCATCGCGGGCGGATGCCTGCTCGCGCTGCGGGTGCCCCTGCCCGCGCGAACGCACTGGGCGGGACTCGCGGTCGTCGCGGCGGGGGTCGTGCTCGGCTTCCCGCTGTTGACAACCCTCGCTCTGCAGACCTCGACCACCGCTCACGCCGCCGTGGTCGTCGGACTGCTCCCGCTCACCACGGCCTTCTTCTCGGCTCTGCGCACGGGCGCCCGCCCCTCCCGCACGTTCTGGGGCGCCGCCGTCACCGGCGCCGTCGCGGTCATCGCGTTCACCGTGCAGCAGAGCGGCGGCACGTTGACCGGCGCGGACGCCTACCTCTTCGGCGCACTGCTGGTGTGCGCGGCCGGGTACACCGAGGGCGGCCGACTGGCCCGGATCATGCCCGGCTGGCAGGTCATCGGCTGGGCTCTGGTGCTGTGCCTGCCGCTTGCCGCACCCGGGGCGCTCGTGGCGCTGTCGTACGAGCCGGCCCGCCTCACGGCGCACGGTGTGGCCGGACTGCTGTGGGTGGCGGCCGGATCGCAGTTCTTCGGGCTGGTCGTCTGGTACCGGGGCATGGCGGCGATCGGGATACCGAAGGCCAGCCAGTTGCAGCTTGCTCAGCCGCTGCTCACACTGGTGTGGTCGGTATTGCTCCTCGGCGAGCACCTCACCCCGGCCGTACCCCTCACAGCCGCCGCGGTCCTCGTCCGCATCGCAGTCACACAGCGGGCGCGGAGCTGACGGGGGCGGGGCGCGCGGGCTCGGGTCGACCGGGCGCCCTGGGCCGTGGAATCGCGGCCACGGACCGATACTCCCGCAAGCGACGAGGAGGTCCATCAGATGCGCGCAACTGTGGGCGACAAGCTGGTGCAGCACGGCAGGGTCGTCGGGCAGCACGACAAGGTCGCCGAGATCGTCGAGGTGATGGGGGCGGAGGGCACTCCCCCTTACCGCGTCCGCTTCCAGGACGGGCACGAGGCGGTGTGCTCACCGGGCCCCGACTCCGAGATCCGTCACAAGGACGTCTCCCGGCCGATCGGAAAGTAGACACGGCCACGTCTTCAGCGCGGGGGTTTCGCCGGCTGCTGGTAGTGGTCGGCGACCACCCATTCCATGGCTCCGACCGGGTCCGCCGCCATCTCCTTGGCGGCGAAGAAGACATGCCCGCGCGTCTGCGGGTAACGCCTGGCGAGCGTGAGGTGCCGGGACAGCTCCTCCGGGTCCTGCCAGGCATCGGGCTGAGCCGGGTCGCCGGCCTTGTACAGCGCTTCCCCCACGTACAGCTTCACTCGGGTGCCCTTGGTGACGCCGGCCCACCAGGGCACGAGTTTCGCGTAGTCGGCCGCGGCGAAGCCGATGTGCCAGTAGAGCTGCGGGCAGATGTAGTCGAGCCAGCCGGACCTCACCCACTTCCTGGTGTCTGCGTAGAGGTCGTCGTAGGCCTGAACCCCGGCCCGGGTGTCCGAGCCACGGGAGTCGGTCGCGGCGTTGCGCCACACCCCGAAGGGGCTGATCCCGAAGCGGGCGGCAGGCCTGAGCCGCCGGACACGCGCCGCGGTCTCCCGGACCATGAGGTCGATGTTGTTCCGTCGCCAGGCGGCCCGGCTCGGGAACGCACTGCCGTAGGCCGCGTACGCCTTGGCGTCGTCGAAGGTGTGGCCCTTGACGGGATACGGGTAGAAGTAGTCGTCGAAATGGACACCGTCGACCGGGTAACGGCGTACGGCGTCGAGGATCGCTTTCTCGACGAAGGCCCGCACCTGCGGCAGTCCGGGGTTGTAGTACAGCCTGCCGCCGTAGGGCACGAGCCAGTCGGGGTGCTTGCGGGCGGGGTGCGAGGCGGCGAGCCGCGCCGGGTCGGTGTGAGAGGCGACCCGGTAGGGATTGAACCAGGCGTGCAGCTCCAGTCCCCGTGCGTGCGCCTCGGCGACGGCCGTGCCGAGCGGGTCCCAGCCGGGGTCCTTCCCCTGGGTGCCGGTGAGGCACTGTGACCACGGTTCGTAGGGAGAGGGCCACAGTGCGTCGGCCATGGGGCGGACCTGGAGGAAAACGGCGTTCAGCCCGAGACTCAGCGCCATGTCGAGGTGGGCGCGCAACTCGGCGCGCTGCACGGGCGCCGTCAGGCCGGGGCGGGAGGGCCAGTCGCGATTGAGTACGGTCGCCAGCCACATGCCCCGCATCTCGGCGGTCGTCCGCAGTGGCCGCGGGCGGGCCGCCGCCGTCGTGAGCGCCGACAGCCCGGCCACCGCGAACGCCCGACGTGACATTCGACCCATCCACACTCCCTACGCCTTGGATCCACATGATCACAGACCGTTGTCATCCACCAGCATGCACCCCACCCGGGCGATCGATCATCGATTTCTGGGGGTAACGTGCACGATCGGAGCAGGCGCCGCACCACGGAGGTCCTGCCACAGCCGTAGATCAGCGAAAGGGACGATGTGACCGACATCGAGCGCGTCGGAGTGGTGGGCTGCGGCCAGATGGGAGCGGGCATCGCGGAGGTGTGCGCCCGCGCCGGACTGGATGTGAAGGTGGCCGAGACCACCGGCGAAGCCCTGGAGATCGGCCGGACCCGCCTGTTCAACTCCCTGTCCAAGGCGGCCGAGCGCGGCAAGATCTCCGAGGAGGAGCGTCAGGCGACTCAGGAGCGCCTGCACTTCACCACCGACCTCGGCGAGTTCGCGGACCGCGACCTGGTGATCGAGGCCGTCGTCGAGAACGAGCAGGTGAAGACGGAGATCTTCCAGGTCCTCGACCAGGTGGTGACCCGACCGGACGCCATCCTCGCCTCGAACACCTCCTCCATCCCACTGGTGAAGCTCGCGGTCGCCACCTCGCGGCCGGACCACGTGGTCGGCATCCACTTCTTCAACCCGGCCCCCGTGCAGAAGCTTGTCGAGCTGATCCCGGCGCTCACCACTTCCGAGGGCACCCTCAGCCGGGCCCAGCTGTTCGCCGAGAAGGTGCTCGGCAAGCACGCGATCCGCGCCCAGGACCGCTCGGGCTTCGTGGTCAACGCCCTGCTCGTGCCCTACCTGCTCTCCGCCATACGCATGTTCGAGTCGGGCATCGCAGGCCGCGAGGACATCGACAACGGCATGGAGCTGGGGTGCGCCCACCCGATGGGCCCGCTGAAGCTCGCCGACCTGATCGGCCTGGACACCATCGTCTCGATCGCCAACTCGATGTACGAGGAGTACAAGGAGCCCCTGTACGCCGCTCCCCCGCTGCTGCAGCGCATGGTCGAGGCGGGCCGGCTCGGCCGCAAGTCGGGCTCGGGGTTCTACACGTACGGCTGACGACCCGACTGCGGGCCGGGCACCGGGATTCCGGTGCCCGGCCCGCGGTTCTCCTGCACCGCACCCGCCAGGACGCGGGGCCCCGCCTACGTCACGCGCAGGTTGTCACATGACTCTTCCCAGGATCTCGTGGCCACTGGACTCCAGGAAGGTGGCGTCCCTGAAAGCCCGTAGCGCCTTCGCCCTGGTGACACCCAGCATGGCCACAACCTTCTCCTTCGTGTGGCCCTCGTCCCGGAATTCGGCGCATCGCATCGCCAGTTCGAGCCGCTCCGGATGATCCCTCGGGGCCTCGTAGAAGACCGCGTCCTGCAGCAACTCCTTCACCGAGTCGACGGATCGGCCCATGGTGCGCGCAATCTCCGCCCTCGCCATGCCGGACCTCTTGTGTCCGAGCGCCTCCTCTGCCGCACGTCGCCGCTCTTGCTGGAGGTCCTCATTGCGGCGAAGGGTGGCTCCCGTCGCCTTGCGGGCACGGTAGAGAAGATGCTCGACCTGCTTGGGAGACAAGCCAAGCTCTGCCGCGACGTCTCTGTTCGTGAAGCCCTCACTCTGCAGCCTGAGCGCCTGCTTCTCCCGCTCATGGCGCCGCAGGCGTGCCTCCTCACGCTCCAGTGACCTTCGGCGCCTGATCTCCTCTTTGAACGCGAACACCAGGTCCGCTTTCAGAGACCAGGCATCCCGCTCCTTCCGTTCTTCCTCCCCTACCTGCTCACGGACGAAGTACCCGTACCAGAAGGGCATCCGCTCACCCAGATCGCCGTCGCGCTTCCCGCCCCACCGGAACATGGGGAACTCCTCACGCGTCCTCAGCAACACCTTGAGAACGGAGTCATCCGGTGTGTAGCCGCCGTCCTCCCGCATGAGAAGCCGCTGCCGGTCGCTCAGTCCGCGCATGACTGCCTCCCACGCGGTACGAAGTCCCGCTGCCTCAGCCATGTCCAGAAGCGACTGCCAGTCCCACTTCGGCGCGGTGAGGCCGAACCTGGCCTCACCACCGTTGTCCCAGCGATTCACCAGGGCTCGGACGTACACGGCATAACCCGCAGCGTTCCACGCGGTGACGACGTCATGCCAGAACTTCGCGGCGATCCCAGGCATGTAGGCAACCCGCTGCCCCTGCACGTCATAGGCCACCGCGCGGGCGTCCCACGGATTGAACGGCTCTGGCACAAGCTCGACTTCAACCGTCTGACCGGCATGGAACCTGCCCAACGACTGCTGGTGGTGGTACGCGCCGGCGGCGTAATACTCCCCCTCCGGGCGGCAGTAGTCGTCGAGCAGAATGCGGTCCGAAGGTCTGACGTACTCTCCAGGCCGACGCGTATGGCTGCCCATGGCGCCCCTCCCCTTGCATGTGGTGCACACCTTCGTGGACTGCCACCAGCAGGCCTGAAGGTGTTCTGCAGGTCCATAGGCGCCGTTGAAACACCCTTACCTGCAGTTTTCAGGCCATCCTAGGTCAGCGGCACATCCATGGCGGGCGAGAAGGGTGGTCCTGAAGGGCCCCACCTGATCACGGACCGTCACTCTCAGCTCATCACGGGCCCGGCACCGTCCCTGGTGCCGGGCCCGCGTCATTCACACACCGTGTGCGCGCCGGACTCGCATATGCCGTCCGCGCACTCTCCCCACGCGTGCACCAGGCGAGTTGACTCTCCATGCGCACGCAAGAGATATGACGACTACGGAAAGGAGCGGACTCGTGCCCGCCCACCCCGAGCCTCCTGTCATCCATGGGGAACTCGCAGAGTTACGCCGCCGCCTCGATGTGGCACACGCCCGCGTCGAGGGAGGGCTGGACCTGCTCAGCCATCGCGCCGAGGAGACCGCCAAGGATCTGGACGATCTGAGCCTGCGGATCGTCGCGCTCGAACACACGCGCTGGCCGCTGCCCGCGGTCGCGGCCCTCACGGCCGTGGGCGCGCTCGTCGTGACGATCTGGCAGGCCCTGGGCCACTAGGGCCGTAGCGGTGGGGATCACGGTACTGCGTCCTGCCCCAGCCTGAGGTGATGCAGGAGGAGCAGCGCGGCTGCCATG
This sequence comes from Streptomyces sp. NPDC001020, assembly GCF_053599115.1. Classification (NCBI taxonomy): domain Bacteria; kingdom Bacillati; phylum Actinomycetota; class Actinomycetes; order Kitasatosporales; family Streptomycetaceae; genus Streptomyces; species Streptomyces sp. NPDC001020. The sequence continues at coordinate 51,573 of NZ_JBSFLQ010000027.1, forward strand.
TTGGCGGCCGGGACCTCTCCGCGGGCGACCATGTCGGGGACGAGCTTGAGTGGAACCCATTCCCGGCGGTCCGACTCGAAGTCGTCCACGGGGTGTCCGATGTACTCGCCCTCGTCGGCCCAGTAGATGTGGTGCCGGGCGTCGGTGAGTCCGTTGGACGGCTCGACACTCATGAGATGCCGCAGCGGTCCCGGCCGCCAACCCGTCTCCTCCTCCAGTTCACGGGCCGCCGCCACGGCGATGTCCTCGCCGTCCTCGACGACACCCGCCGCCAGTTCCCACCCCCAGCTGTCGGTGATGAAGCGGTGCCGCCACAACAGCAGCACTTCGTTGGCCTCGTTCACGACAGTGGCCACCGCGACGGGCCGCAGCCGTATGAGGAAGTGGTCGAGATGCCGGCCGTCCGGCAGCACGACATCTGCGAGATTGACGCTGAACCAGCGGTTTGCGTACACAGTCTGTTCGTTCTGTTTCGTCCACTGCACGGTAATGCCACCTTCCGCCGAGTAAGTGGCAATATCGCAGCAGGAGCATCGACTCAGCAGGCTCACGGCGGCGCGCGCCCGGCGCAGGTGCGGGCGCAGTCATCGCGCACCGGTGGAGGAGCGCGGCTCTCCGGCAGTGGTGAGGCGGTGGTTACAGAGGTACGCGCAGTGCCGCGTCGATGAGTTCGGCCGCTTCGGCCGTCCCGGTACAGCCGTTGCGCACGAGGTGTTCCCGCACCGCCCGCAGTCTGTCGCGCAGACGCATGGACTCCACCCCCCGCGCCCGCTCCGTCATCTCGACCGCGGTGGCCACCGCCTTGTCGGCGTTGCCCTGGCGCAGTTCGATCTGGCTGAGCATGGCGAGCCGGTGCACCCGGCCGCGGTCGTGTGCGGGCGTGTCGACGGCGGCCGCGGCGTGTTCCTTCGCGGCCACCAGGTCCCCGAGGCTGAGCAGTGCCTCCGCGACCTGGACGTTGACGAGGCCGGGCTGGACGTAGCCGGTCTCGTCCGGTTCGTGGCCGCGCCGGATACGCTCGGCGGCCGACTCGGCCTGCCGGATGCAGGACAGCGCGCTCGTGGCATCGCCGAGGTGCGCGTACGCCTTCGCCTGCATCGCGTACAGGTCGGAGGCGAGCGCCGGGGTGATGTGCCTGCCGGCGGTGCGCAGCGCGGCCTCGGCGAACGCGACGGCCTGCCGGTACTCCTTCATGAACAGCGACTGATTGACCAGCAGCGCGATCACATACGCGCCGAGCCCCCGGTCCCCGCTGGCCTTCGCCAGGCGAAGGGCCTGATGGAAATAGCGCTGGGCGAGCCCGTGGGCGTCCGAGTCGTAGGCGCAGATGCCGGCGATCGCCACCAGTCCGCCGGTGGCCCGGTGCAGTTGGCGGCCCAGGGCGTCGGTGTAGCCGCCACGCAGCAGGGGCGCCGTCTCGGAGTTGAGGAAGCCGACGACACGGCTGCGGGTCGCGATGCCGCCGGCCTTGCGGTACATCTGCTCGTAGTGGGCTCGGGCGGCGCGCAGCGTCTCTATGTCGGTCGGGGTGACCCGGTGCCGGCCGCCACGGGAGACGTCCACGTCCTCGGGCGGGTTCTCCCATTCCCACACCGGCATGACGGCGGGCGTGCCCGTGACAGTCGGGGCACCCAGGACATGGGGCCGCTGCTGTTCGTCGGAGCGCCACAGGGCGGTTGCCCGTTCGACGAAGCCGGACAGGCTGAAGCCGTGTAAGGCGGCCGGTTCACCGGGGACGCCGAGGCCGATGTCGTCGAGGGTCACCGGGCGGTGCAGCCGGGCGGCGAGTACCTCGCAGATCAGGTCGGGCACCTGGCCGCGCGGGCGCTGACCCTTCAACCACCGCGCCACGGCGGTGTGTTCGTATCTCAGGGCGAGACCGCGTGGCCTCCCCGCCTGGTTGACGTGCGCGGCGAGTCCCGCATGGGAGATGCCGGCCTCGTCGAGAATCGCGTCGAGCAGTGTGTTGGGCTGCATGGTTGGCCCCCCGGTGGCTCGGTGGGGACAGCGTAGTGCGTCCGGGTTCACACGGGGTGTGAACCGAATGCCCGAATCCATGCTGTGCGCGCGCTGTCGCCGAGAGTCGCGGACCGGTTGACTGAGAGACCTCGCAAGAGGCCGACCGGGCCGTCGGCTCCCCCTCCTACAGTGCGGCGGCCCGCTTCCGCGCCGTCCGCCCGGCTGCCTGCCCGGCACTCCGTGGCGGGGCGGACGGCGCGTCGGCGACGGCGACCCGAATGGGTGAGACACCTGAGTGAGATACCCACGGCCCCGAAAGGGGCGCGGGGAACCGCGCGCCCAGCCACCTGCACACCCGTGGCTGACGGCCCGCGATTCCCCGGCCCGGCGGAGCTAACCCCGCAGTACGGCTCCCGTGCGCTCGGCTGCCAGCGCGACCGCCGCGTCGCGGGCAGCGGAGGCCTCGTCGACGGTCAGCGTGCGGTCGGAGGCGCGGAAGCGCAGCGCGTACGCCAACGACTTCCTGTCCTGGCCGAGCTGCTCGCTCTCGTAGACGTCGAACAGCCGGAGGGACTCCAGCAGCTCGCCGGCACCCTCGCGCAGCGCGGCCTCGACGTCCGTGTGCGGCACCGTCTTGTCGACGACCAGCGCCACGTCCTGGGTGGCGACCGGGAAGGCGGAGATCCGCGGGCCCTTCACCAGGCCGCTACCCGCCTTCTCCAGCACGTCCAGGTCCAGCTCCATCGCGCAGGTACGCGTGGGCAGGCCCAGGCTCTTCAGGACGCCGGGGTGCAGCTCGCCGGCGTACCCGATGACCTGCTCGGTCCCGTCGATCACCACGGCCAGCTCGGCGCAGCGACCGGGGTGCCAGGGAGCGTACTGGCCCTTGCGGACGATCAGCTCGGCCGTCACCTCACGGGCGACAGTGCGCGCCGCCTCGACGGCGTCGGCCCAGTCGGCCGGGCGGCCCTTGCCCCACCAGCCGACCTGCTCGCGAGCGCCCGCGAGGACGACCGCGACGTGCCGCGGCTGATCGGGGAGCGCCGCGGTGAGGGAGGCGATCTCCTCGTCGGTCGGGCGGCGGTCGACGGGCAGGCGCGCGGCGACCCGCTGCTCCTCCCGCGGCTGGAAGACCAGCCCGGTCTCGAAGAGCGCGAGGTCGTGCGCGCCTCGGCCGTCGTTGCGGCGCAGCGCGCCGAGCAGGCCCGGCAGCAGCGTCGTGCGGAGGGCGGGCTCCTCGTCGGAGAGCGGGTTGACCAGCTTGACGATCTGGCGGCGCATGTCGTCGTCGGCCAGACCGAACTGGTCGAAGACCTGCTCACCGATGAAGGGGTAGTTCAGCGCCTCGACATAGCCGGCACCGGCCAGCGCGCGCCCGATGCGGCGGTGCATCCGCTGCCGGTCGGTCAGCCCGAGACCCGCCGGGGGCTTCGGCAGCGTGGAGGGCAGGTTCTCGTAGCCCTCCAGCCGGATGACCTCCTCGGCCAGGTCGTTCGGGTCGGTCAGGTCGGGCCGCCAGGACGGGACCGTGACGATCAGTTCGTCCTGCCCGTAGACGTCGCAGCCGACCTCCTGGAGCCTGCGTACGACGGTCTCGCGGCCGTACTCGACGCCCGCCACCTTGTCCGGGTGGTCTGCGGGGATGGTGATGGTGCGCGGCGCGGACGGCGCGATGACCTCGGTGACGCCAGCATCGGCGGTGCCGCCCGCGAGCAGCACCAGCAGGTCGACGGTGCGCTGGGCGGCAGCGGAGGCCGCCATCGGGTCGACGCCACGCTCGAAGCGGCGGGACGCCTCGGAGGACAGCTTGTGGCGACGGGCCGTGCGCGCGATGGAGATCGCGTCGAAGTGGGCGGCCTCGATCACGACGTCGGTGGTGGCACCGGCCTCGTGGTCGTCGTCCGCGATCTCCGTGTTGGCACCGCCCATGACGCCCGCCAGCCCGATGGGGCCACGGTCGTCGGTGATCACGAGGTCCTCGGCGTCCAGCTTGCGTGTGATGCCGTCGAGGGTGCCGAGCTGCTCGCCCTGCTGGGCCCGGCGCACGCCGATCGGTCCCTGGACACGGGAACGGTCGTACGCGTGCAGGGGCTGACCCAGCTCCAGCATCACGTAGTTGGTGACGTCGACGGCGAGCGAGACCGGGCGCATACCGGCCTTCTGCAGCCGTCGCTGCAGCCAGATCGGGGAGCGCGCCTCCGGGTCGAGGCCGGAGACCGTACGGGCGGTGAAGCGGTCGCAGCCGAGCGGCTCGGAGATCTTCACCGGGTAACCGAAGCCGTTCGGTGCCGGGACGTCGAGCAGCGCCGGGTCGCGCAGCGGCAGGCCATAGGCGATGGCGGCCTCGCGGGCGATGCCGCGCAGCGAGAGGCAGTAGCCGCGGTCGGGGGTGACCGCGATGTCGAGGACCTCGTCGACCAGCTCAAGCAGCTCGATCGCGTCGGTGCCGACCTCGTACTCGGGCGGCAGGACGATGATGCCCTTGCTGCCGTCGTCGCCCATGCCCAGCTCGTCGCTGGAGCAGATCATGCCGTGCGACTTCTTGCCGTACGTCTTGCGAGCGGAGATCGCGAAGCCGCCGGGCAGCACAGCGCCCGGCAGGACCACGACGACCTTGTCGCCGACGGAGAAGTTGCGGGCGCCGCAGACGATCTCCTGCGGCTCACCCGTGCCGTTGGCCTGGCCGACGTCGACCGTGCAGAACCGGATTGGCTTCTTGAAGCCGTCCAGCTCCTCGATGGTGAGCACCTGGCCGACGACCAGGGGGCCCTTGAGGTCGGCGCCGAGCTGCTCGACGGTCTCGACCTCGAGGCCGACCGAAATGAGCTTGGCCTGGACGTCGCGCCCGGTCTGAGTCGCCGGCAGGTCGACGTACTCCCGCAGCCAAGAAAGCGGGACCCGCATCAGATCTCCATCCCGAACGGCCGGGTGAACCGGACGTCACCCTCGACCATGTCTCGCATGTCTTCGACGTTGTGGCGGAACATCAGCATCCGCTCGATGCCGAACCCGAAGGCGAATCCGCTGTACTTCTCCGGGTCCACACCACAGGCGGTGAGCACCCGCGGGTTGACCATGCCGCAGCCGCCCAGCTCGATCCAGCCCTCGCTGGAGCAGGTGCGGCAGGGCCGGTCGGGGTTGCCGACGGACTCGCCCTTGCAGACGTAGCAGAGCATGTCCATCTCTGCGGACGGCTCGGTGAAGGGGAAGTAGTTCGGCCGCAGCCGGGTCTTCATCTCCGGGCCGAAGAGCGACTGGACCATGTGGTCCATGGTGCCCTTGAGGTCGGCCATGGTCAGACCCTCGTCGACGGCCAGCAGCTCGATCTGGTGGAAGACCGGGGTGTGCGTGGCGTCCAGCTCGTCGGTGCGGTACACCCGGCCGGGACAGACGATGTAGACGGGCGGCTCGCGGTCGAGCAGGGAGCGGGCCTGCACGGGCGAGGTGTGGGTGCGCAGCACGACACCGGACTCGCCGTGATCGCCCTTGGGGCCCTCGACGAAGAAGGTGTCCTGCATCTGCCGGGCCGGGTGGTCGGGCGTGAAGTTGAGGGCGTCGAAGTTGAACCACTCCGCCTCGACCTCGGGGCCCTCGGCGATCTCGTATCCCATGGACACGAAGACGTCCGCGACCCGCTCCATGAACGTGGTCAGCGGGTGCCTGGCTCCGGCCGGTACACGGTCGTAGGGCAGTGTGACGTCCACCGACTCCTCGACCAGCACGCGGGCGTCCCGCTCGGCCTCGAGCTCGACCTGGCGGGCGGCGAGGGCCTTGTTCGCGGCGCCGCGGGCCATGCCGACGCGCTTGCCGGCCTCGGCCTTGGCGTGCGGGGGCAGGGCGCCGATCTCGCGGTTGGCGAGGGCCAGCGGCGAGGCCGGGCCGGTGTGGGCGACCTTGGCCTCGTGGAGTGCGTCGAGGGAGTCCGCGGCGGCGAAGGCGGCGAGCGCCTCGTCCCGCATGCGCTCGATCTCTTCCGGTTTCAAGGCCTCGACCTCGACAGGGTCGTACGACTTATTGGGTGCCGACATCTCTTCCCGTGCTTCCGATTGGCTGGCTGAAGGTCCCCGTCACTCATCCGATGACAAATCGTCGCCGACTTCGGGACGCAAAGGTGCCAAAGGCCGAGTCTAACGGGGCTGAGGTACGGAAACGCGCCCGTGGGTCCTCGGCCGGCTCCTACTGCAGGTGCGCCGGGGTGCCCACGGGCAACGTAAATCGGAACTCGGCGCCGCCGCCGCGGGCGCGCCCGACCGTGATGGTTCCGCCGTGGGCCTCGACGATGCCCTTGACGATATAGAGCCCGAGGCCCGTGCCGCCGCGCTTGCTGCCCCGCCAGAAGCGGGTGAAGACGCGGTTCATGGACTCCTCCGGGATACCGGGGCCCTCGTCGCTCACCGTGACCGACGTGGCGGTGTTCTCGTCGTTGCCCCCGTCTGCCCCTTCGCGCGGGGAAGCCGAGGGCGTGACGTCAATGGTGACGGTTCCGCCGCCGTGCCGCACGGCATTTTCGAGGAGGTTGCCGAGCACCTGGTCGATCTTGTCAGGATCGGCCCAGAGGGCGGGCAGGGGCTGTTCGATGCGCAGCAGGAACCGGTCGGCGGGCTGACCCGCGGCGACATACGCCTGGATGTGCCGCCCGACGGCCGTGCCGATGTCGACGGGCTGGCGGCGCACCTCCAGCCGCCCGGAGTCGATCCGTGAGATGTCCAGCAGCTCGGCGATGAGCCGGGTGACCCGGTCGGCGTCGGCGTCGACGGTCTCCAGCATCAGCCGCTTCTGGTCGTCGGTGAAGCGCTCCCACTTGGCGAGCAGCGTGGCCGTGAAGCCCTTGACGGAGGTGAGGGGGGAGCGCAGCTCATGGGCCACGGTGGCGATCAGTTCCGCGTGGCTGCGCTCGGTGCGGCGCCGCGCCTCGGTGTCACGGAGGCAGACGACGACACGGCGTACAGGCCCGGTGGGGCGGGTGCGGACGTACCGGGCCGACACGAGTACTTCGCGGCCGCCGGGCAGCAGCAGGTTGCGCTCGGGCTGCCGCACACGGATGGTGAGCCCGCCGTACGGATCGGTGAGCTGCCACCAGCGCCGCCCCTCCAGATCCTCTAACGGCAGGGCCCTCTCCAGCCGCTGCCCGAGGGCGTCGGAGGCGCGGACGGCGGTGATGCGTTCGGCCGCGGCGTTGAAACGGATCACTCGGCCGTGCTCGTCCGCGATCACGAGTCCGTCGGGGAGTTCGTCCGGGTCGAGGCCGGGTTCGGCGAGATCATCGCGCCGGGACGTGGGCGCGGGGTACGCGTCCCGTGCTCCCGGTGCCCTGCTCGTACCGACCCTCATCCCCGTATCCCACCTCTCTGCCGGCGTGGGGGTGCCTCCCTGCTCATGGGGGTCCCCCGCCTGCGGGGAGGCCCGCCCCCGAGCCCGTCACCCTACTAGTCGACGGTGACGGAACGGCACCCACCGGCGGCGCGCTGTGCACGCGCCGACGCGTAGAGACATACGGCGGCGGCGGTCGCGAGGTTCAGGCTCTCCGCCTTTCCGTGGATGGGCACGCGTACGACGGCGTCGGCCAGCGCCCTCGTCTCCTCTGGCAGGCCCCAGGCCTCGTTGCCGAACACCCAGGCGGTGGGGCCGCCCATGGTGCCCTTGTCGAGCTCGTCGTCGAGGTCGTGCTCGCCCGCGCCGTCGGCGGCCAGGATCCGTACACCCGCGTCCTTGAGCCCGGCCACGGCGCGCTCGACGGGGACACCGACGGCGACGGGGAGGTGGAAGAGGGAGCCGACGGAGGCGCGGACGGCCTTGGGGTTGTACAGGTCGACGGAGGCGTCGGTGAGGACGACGGCTTCGGCACCGGCGGCGTCGGCGCACCGCAGGACGGTCCCGGCGTTCCCGGGGTCGCGCACGTGGGCGAGGACCGCGACGAGCTTGGGGCGTGCCGTGAGGATCTCTTCGAAGGGCGTGTCGAGGAACCGGCAGATCCCGACGACGCCCTGCGGGGTGACGGTGGTGGAGATGTCGGCGATCACTTCTTCGGCCGCGAGGTGGAGGCGGGCGCCGGCGGTTCGTGCCTCGCCCACGATGTCGGCGTACCGCTCTGCGGCGTCAGGGGTGGCGAACAGTTCGACGAGGGTGGCGGTGCCGCCGGCCCGATGCCCGGCGGCCTCCCGTACGGCCTGCGGCCCCTCCGCGAGGAACAACCGCTCCTTCCCCCGGAAGTTCCGCTTGGCCAGCCGCCGCGCGGCCAGGACGCGGGGGGAGCGGGGGGAGATCAGCTCGGGGGTGGCGGGGGGCATGGGGTCACCTTCGAAACGTACGGGGGCTGGGATCTCTTGTCCGCCGCGCCGGCACCGGGTGCCCCGGCAGGACGACGGATGTCGGCGGTGCCGAACCGCCTGGTGCGACACCGCAGCGGGTGTCGCAGACGTACCCGCGGCTACCCGGACGCGAACGGACCCGCAGGCCGCGTAAGCCTGCGGGTCCGTTCGTGTCCGGCTAGAGCCGACGCAGCGTCACGCCGCCTTCGGCGCGTTCACGTCCGACGGCAGAGCCTTCTGCGCGACCTCGACGAGGGCGGCGAACGCGCCCGCGTCGTTGACAGCCAGCTCCGCGAGGATCTTGCGGTCGATCTCGACGTTCGCGGCCTTCAGACCCTGGATGAAGCGGTTGTAGGTCATGCCGTTGGCGCGGGCAGCGGCGTTGATGCGCTGGATCCACAGCTGACGGAAGTCGCCCTTGCGCTTCTTGCGGTCGTTGTAGTTGTAGACCAGCGAGTGGGTGACCTGCTCCTTGGCCTTGCGGTACAGGCGCGAACGCTGACCGCGGTAGCCGGAGGCCTGCTCGAGGATCGCCCGGCGCTTCTTGTGGGCGTTGACTGCCCGCTTGACGCGTGCCACTTGTTAACTCCTTGTAGCGGGGCCGCGGGTGAACTCACGCGGCCCGGAATCGATTGGGTCCCGGTCCAGACGTACGGCGCTCACGCGCCGTCGCGTCACTTGCCGAGAAGCTTCTTGATCTTCTTGGCGTCGCCCGGGGCCATCTCGGCGTTGCCGGTGAGGCGACGCGTCAGACGAGACGACTTGTGCTCGAGCAGGTGGCGCTTGCCGGCGCGCTCACGGAGCACCTTGCCGGAGCCGGTGACCTTGAAGCGCTTGCTGGCACCGCTGTGCGACTTGTTCTTCGGCATAGCGCCGTTCTCTCCTCGTCGGTGGCGCTCCCGTGCCCGGCCACGAGACCGGGCACGATTGGAGCGTCGCTCTTGTATCGGTTACATCCTGGGACGGGCGTCCCGGGCTTTTCCGGGGTCCGTACGTCCGTCGTGCAACGGCCGTACGTCCGTACGTCCGGCGTTCCCCCCGGGGCCTTCGCCCCGGGATCAGGCCTCGGCGGAAGCCTCGGCCGGGGCCTCGGCGGTCTCGGCTTCGGCAGCGTTCTGCGAGCGGCCGGGATTGGCCTTCGCTTCCGCCTTGCGGGCCTCCTGCGCCTGGCGGGCCTCGGCCATCGCCTCGGTCTTCTTCTTGTGCGGACCGAGAACCATGATCATGTTGCGGCCGTCCTGCTTCGGGTTCGACTCGACGAAGCCGAGGTCCTGGACGTCCTCCGCGAGGCGCTGCAGCAGTCGGTAGCCCAGCTCGGGGCGGGACTGCTCGCGACCACGGAACATGATCGTGATCTTGACCTTGTCGCCCTGCTTGAGGAACCGGACGACGTGACCCTTCTTGGTGTCGTAGTCGTGCGGGTCGATCTTCGGCCGGAGCTTCATCTCCTTGATGACCGTGTGCGCCTGGTTCTTGCGCGCCTCACGGGCCTTCATGGCCGACTCGTACTTGAACTTCCCGTAGTCCATGAGCTTGCACACGGGCGGACGGGCGTTCGCCGCGACCTCGACCAGGTCCAGGTCGTACTCCTGCGCAAGCTCCAGGGCCTTGGCAAGTGGCACAATGCCGACCTGCTCGCCGCTGGGACCGACAAGTCGCACCTCGGGAACGCGAATCCGGTCGTTGATGCGGGGCTCGGCGCTGATGGATCCTCCTCGGTAGCACCATACGGCCGCCTGGCTGGACAGCCGCGTATGTCCGGTTGACATAGGACCAACCATCGCGGCGCATGAAAAATGCCCCGGACGGGACACAGGCGGGACTCCGAGCGTTCCGGAGCACCGCCGCGGTGAACCGCGGGGCGCGCTTTCGGACGACTCCACCGTCCGTACGGATGATGGTGGTCGTCTGACCGGTGACCCGCCGTCCCGCAGGACGGCCAGGTGGGAGATCGGAGCCTCCACTTGTGGGCCAGGCACTGCCGTGTCCGGCCGGTCGTCACATAAGGCTAGCAGCTCCCGAGGGCAGGTGCGAACCGGTGTCCGCAGGGGGTTCGCCGCCCCGGGTCCCGTCCCGCGCGGGCCTCCTGTGCGCGGGACGCCGCGCCCCGGGGCCTATCGTGTGGGGTATGAGTGACACCTCCCCCGCACAGGATCTGGCCTCCCCGGCTGCCCCCGAGAGCTCCGACTTCGACGCCATGACCCGCGACATCGCCGAGGTCCCCGCAGTCGAGGTGATCGTGACGGTCGCCGTCAACCTGATGAGCGCCGCCGCCGTGAAGCTCGGCCTGACCGAGGAGGGTGACGAGCACAAGGACCTGGACGAGGCCCGCAAGCTGGTGCACGCGCTCGCCGGCCTGCTCGACGCGAGCGCGACGGAGATCAGTTCCTTCCACGCGGCCCCGCTGCGCGACGGACTGAAGTCGCTCCAGTTGGCGTTCCGCGAGGCGTCGATCGTCGCGGACGAGCCGGGCCAGGGCCCTGGTGAGAAGTACACCGGTCCGGTCTACGGCTAGTGCCCCTGTAGGGGCACCGAGTCACCCGCGTACGAACAGGGGCTCGCCCGGCGGCGTCGCCTCGGCCGGCAGTACTGCCAGGTCGAGGCCGCGCACCAGGCGGGCCCTCAGCGTCTCGTCGGCGGCCATGCGCCGCGCCACCGCCTGGGCGGCCTCGGCCGGGGTCACGGCAGGGTCCAGGACGAGCGCCAGGATGCCGTCCGCCTGTCCCGGGCCGAGGTAGGCACGCAGCACGGAGGGCTCGGCGGCCACGGCGGCCCGTACGGCGTCGGTGACGGCGGGGTCGGCGAGCGGATCGGTCGTCGTACGGCCCTCCGCGAGTGCGAGCAGCGCGTGGCCCGTCAGTTCGAAGGGCACCGGCCCGGACATGTCCAGCACGATCGTGTCGGCCTTCTCGTGCAGGGCGGCGTGCACGGCCTGCTCCAGGGGGACGGCGACGGGGCGGGCCGCGGGATCCCAGAGGGCCAGCGCGTCGGTGGACGTGAAGGCGGGCAGGGCAGCGCGGTCGCCGACCTTGAGCGTGGGAACGGCCATCTCGCTGGTCTTCTCGCGGCGCAACCCGCTCTTCGCGGATGCTCCCTTGCAGCGATGCCCGTCCTCGCCGCCCTCCACGAGTTCGCGGAGCACGGCGACGACGGGGACGAGGAGCCGCGTGCCCTTCAGCGCCTCCAGGACGGGCGTCACGGCGGTCCTGTCCTCGGCCCAGGCGGCGAGCGCCGCGCTCAGCCGAGGGTCGGCGGAACCGTCGTCATCGGAGAAGCCGGGGTCGGGAATGTTCATGTTCGCCACGGTCACCGAGCCTATCGGGGGGGCTCGGGCGGACTTGCGCCGCCCCTGGAAGGCGGGCGCCTCCCTCCCCGGCCCCGCCACAGCAGCACCGAGGACACCAGCAGCACCAGGCCGAGGGCGCCCGCGAGCGGGCCCGCCCAGCTGAAAGGCATCGTCCGGCCGACCCGGTCCGGGCCCTGACCGAAGTACTTTCGGCCGTACGCCGCCGTGTGCAGCCCCTCCGGTTCGAGCTGCGCCGCCGCCTTGATGGCCGCCGCGGGGTCGATGAAACCGAATCCGCGGGAGTCGTCGCGGCCGCCGGTCGGGGCGTTGCGGGCCGTCTTCTCCAGGAGTTGTTTGATCTGCGCCGGGGACAGACCCGGATGCGCCGCCTTGACGAGCGCGACGGCTCCCGAGACGAACGCGGACGCGGCGCTCGTGCCCCACCCGTCGTAGTACTTGCGGTCCGGGTCGGCGATGACCACGTTGACGCCGGGTGCGCTGACGGTGGCGTACCAGCGGCGGGTGGAGAAGGAGGCGCGCGTGCCGTAGCGGTCGACGGCGGTCGCGGCGATGACACCCGGGTAGGCCGCCGGATAGGAGATGTGGTCGCCCTTCTCGCCGCCGTTGCCGGCCGATGCGACGACCACGGCTCCCTTCTTCAGGGCGTACTGCACGGCTTCGTCCTCGGCCGCTTCGGGGTGCGCGGATTCGGAGTCGTCGCCCAGGGAGAGGTTGATGACGTCCGCTCCGTGGTCGGTGGCCCAGCGGATGCCCCTGGCCAGGGCGTTGCCGCGGATGGTGCGGGCCTTCCTACGGGCCGGGTCCCCGTCCTCCAGGATGACGCGTACGGGCAGGATCTTCGCCTTGGGCGCGATGCCCATGACGCCGTCGGCGTTGCCGATGCCATGGCCGTGACCGGCGATGATGCCGGCCATCGAGGTGCCGTGCCGGGCCCAGGGGCGGTCGCCGCGCCGGGCGCCGAAGCCCACCATGTCCTTGCCGTCGAGGACGTTGCCGGCCAGGTCGGGGTGGGTGGCGTCGACACCGGTGTCGAGGACGGCGACGGTGATACCGCTGCCCTCGGTCGTCCGCCAGGCCGCCTGGGCGTGCAGGGCGTCCAGGGCCCACTCCTGGGCGCGTATCCCGTCGGCGTGGGCGGCGGTGGAGGGCAGCAGGGCGAGGGAGCCGACGACGAGAACGGTGAGCAGCCGGGCACCGGTCCTACGGGTCATGACCGCTTCTCCGTGGCCGAGGCGATGGTTCGGTCCAGGCCCTCCTCGATGCGGCCGGCGAGGCCCGCCGCCTCCTGACCGAGGCCCGACTGGGCCGGAGCCGTGGTGGCCCCGGATTTCACGGCCTCCACGGCGGGCTGTGGTTCGGGGACGGTGCGGCCGTCGGCGAAGCCGGAGACCGCGTAGACGACGACGGGGGCGTTCGTGAGCACCGAGATCGTCCAGGAGGCGCGCTGGGCGTCGCCGAAGTCCGCGGCGTCGGTGTCCCGCGCGGCGAACGGACGGGGCATCAGGTCGGTGCGCCGGTCGAGGCCATCGCTCTTGAAGCGGCGGTTCAGGGCACCCATGGCGGCGGCGTCGGCCCGGGTGAACAGCAGCCCGACGGTGGTGACATGGCTGCGGGTCGCGTCCGTGTAGGTGGCGCGCAGCAGCCGCAGACAGCCGACGGGGGCGAGAGCCGTGCTCAGGAGGGGGTCGAAGGCGTCCTTGCAACCGCTGTCGGGGGCGACGGCGACGCGTGTCCAGGTGCGGTCGGCGCCGCCGGGGCCCGCGCCGGGTCCGTGGACGGTGGGCGGAAAGAGCCGGTCGACGGGCACGCTGTGCCAGAGGCTTCCGGTCACGGCGTACGCGTCCCGTGTTCCGTCTCCTGCGGCGCCCTCGGTGAGCCAACTCCCGGCCACCGCACCGCCGATAAGACCGAGGCCGAGGACCAGGCAGGCGGCGGCCGTGACGGCCCTGGGTCGCGTCCGCGCGCCTAAGGGCCGCGGGCGCGCGGTGTCGGCGTCACCCGTGTCGGGCTGGGCCAGGGTCACGAAGGGGTGGGCGGCCTCGGCGGGCGGGCGCGCGGTCGTCTCCACCCCGCCGGCGGCCGGCGCAGGTGTGCGCGGCGCCGGTACGCCGTCCGCCTCGGCGACGTCCGCGGGTATGCCGGCGGCCGGCGGTGCGTCGGGGAACCGTGCGGTGGCTGCCGGCGGGGGTGCCGAGCCGGGCCGCGCGGGCACGTCCGGCGACGGCGGCTTCTCTGTCGTGGGCGGCTGCTCCGGGTGGGGCGGGACCGTCGCGGCGGCGCCGTTGTGGGGCACTGACGGCCGGCCCTGCGGTCGAGGGGGAATACGGTCCGGCGCGGCGGGCGGTTCGCCCGGCGGGGCCGACGGGTGGGGCGGGATCCTGGGGCGCGGGGGGATGGAGGCGCGGCGCGCTTCCGTGCTCATGCACCCCCCCGTTTCGTTGTCGCCGGGCCGCCCCGGGGTCGGCCGGTGTGTTCGACCGCCGTGCGGTGCGGCCGGGGCGCGTGGTGCGGGACGCGCCACCCCTCGCTGGGCAGGCATACCCGCACGGGCGGACGCCCATCCCAGGCCTGCGTACCCGGGCGGAGCCGCTTTTCCCCGCGTGCGCGTCACTCTACGGGTTGAACCGGCTCGAGCGGGACCCGGTGCGCGGCACCGGGGCATCTGCCCGGAACATCCCTCTACCCTGCGGTAATCGCATCTGGCAGGCTTCGTTCATGACTGCCCGCGCCGCAGACCGGGCCCGCTACGACCGGGCCACCGCCCATCTCGACGCGCCTGTCGCGATCGTGGATCTGGAGGCGTTCGACGCGAACGCCGACGACCTCCTGCGCAGGGCCGGCGGCAAGCCGATCCGCGTCGCCAGCAAGTCCGTCCGCTGCCGCGCCCTGCTCGAACGCGTCCTGGCCCGGGACGGTTTCGCGGGCATCATGTCCTTCACGCTCGCCGAGTCCCTGTGGCTGGCCCGGTCCGGTTTCGACGACGTCCTGCTCGCCTATCCGTCGGCCGACCGGCAGGGTTTCGCCGAACTGGCCGGCGATCCCAAGCTCGCCGCCGCGGTCACGGTGATGATCGACGACCCGGCCCAGCTTCGCCTCATCGACGGCGCCCGCCAGGGCGGGACCGAAGTGGTGCGCGTCTGCCTGGAGTTGGACACCTCGCTGAAGCTGCTCGGCGGGCGCGTCCGGGTGGGCGCACGGCGCTCGCCGCTGCACTCCCCCGCCGGGGTCGCGGAGCTGGCCCGCCTGGTGGCGCGCACGCCCGGCTTCCGGCTGGTGGGCGTCATGGCGTACGAGGGCCATGTCGCCGGGGTCGGGGACGCGGTGGCCGGGCGGCCGGTGCGGTCGCGGGCCATCCGGTTGATGCAGGCCGCGGCACGCCGCGAACTGGCGCGGCGGCGTGCCGACGTGGTGCGCGCCGTGCGGGCCGTGGCGCCGGAGTTGGAGTTCGTCAACGGCGGCGGGACGGGCAGTGTGCAGTACACGGCCGCCGAGGACGCGGTGACGGAGATCGCGGCGGGCTCGGGACTGTACGTGCCGCGACTGTTCGACAACTACACGTCGTTCAGGGGGCGTCCGGCCGCCCTGTTCGCCCAGCCGGTCGTACGCAGGCCGGGGGTGGGGGTGGTGACCGTGCTGGGCGGCGGATATCCGGCGTCGGGCACCGCGGGCCCCGACCGGCTGCCGGTCCCGTATCTGCCCGAAGGACTGGCCTACGACCCGCAGGAGGGTCCCGGTGAGGTGCAGACGCCGCTGCTCGGCGCGCCCGCCGACGACCTCCTCATCGGAGACAAGGTGTGGTTCCGGCACGCCAAGGCGGGCGAGCTGTGCGAACGGTTCGACGCGCTGCACCTGGTCGAGGGCGACGCGGTCACGGCGACCGTGCCGACGTACCGCGGCGAGGGGCGGACGTTCCTCTGATGGGGCGGTCAGTGTCCGGTGCCGATGCTGCTGCCCACTCCCCCGCCCGTCGCCGCGTCGCCGACCGGCCTGATCCCTCTGATGATCCGGTCCATGTCGGCGAGCGGCGGGCCGTCCGGACCGGCGTCGCAGGCGAAGCGGACGATGACGGGCGCCTGCGAGCCCACGCTGGAGGGAAAGGCCAGCGACTGGACGTAACCCCCGGGGCCCTTCGCGGTGGTGACACGCCAGCGCACGAAGTACCCGGCACGGCCCGCGACCGCGATCTGACCGGACTTCACCAGCCGGTGGGACGTGATGCCGCCGAAGGGCCTGTTGCCGATCGCGTCGCGGTCGTACACCGCGTTCGCGGCGTCCTCGATGTCGCCCCTGACGAGGTCCTTGACGGGGACGCCGGCGGCGGCGGTGCGTGAGGTCACCTGGCCGTGGTAGCAGAGGCCGGGGTCGCCCGGGCAGTCGTAGGTGCCCGGCGTGGTGAGCACGGTGGCGTCGTTGGTGACGTTCTTGGGCCTGTCCCAGCCCTCGATCACCGGGAAGGTGATGCCGTTGAGTTCGTCCACGACGACGTTCGGATCCCCGGAGGCCGAGGTGGACGGCGAGGGCGACGGCGAGGGCGTGCCCTCGGTGGGCACCGACGTGGTCGCCGTGGGCGGGGAGTCGGCCCGTGCCGCGCCGCCACCGTCGCGGCCGAGGACGATCGCGCCGGTGACGACGGCCGCGACCAGGACGACCCCGGCCGCGGTGAGCGCGACCGCCTTGGCGCGTCGGGGGCTGCCACCGTCCGGGGGCGGCGGGGACGCCAGGGGCGGCTCGGGCATCTGGGGTTGGCGCCGGTGATCGGTCCACGCGACCCCGTCCCACCAACGTTCGGTGAGCGGATACGAGGGGTCGCGGTACCAGCCGGGCGGGGGCGCACTGCTCACGCGGTCACTCTAGGCGGTGGCACGCAGGACCACACAGGGCCTGGCTCAACGGGCTCGGTGCGCCGTGCCGTTCTGGTCGGTGGCGACCGATCCGTCCGGTGTACTCGCTCCCGAGCTGGTCGGACGAGGGCGGTTCGAGCAACGGGGACGGTTGCTGCTAGAGCGGGGTGACGTACGCGCCCGAGATCCCGCCGTCCACCAAGAAGTCGGTGGCGTTCACGAACGAGGAGTCGTCGCTGGCGAGGAACGCGACCGCCGCGGCGATCTCCTCGGCCTCCGCGAAGCGGCCGAGCGGGATGTGGACCAGCCGGCGTGCGGCCCGCTCGGGGTCCTTGGCGAACAGTTCCTGCAGAAGTGGGGTGTTGACCGGACCGGGGCACAGGGCGTTGACTCGGATGCCCTCCCGGGCGAACTGCACTCCCAGTTCGCGCGACATGGCGAGCACACCGCCCTTGGAGGCCGTGTACGAGATCTGTGAGGTGGCCGCGCCCATACGGGCCACGAACGACGCCGTGTTGATGATGGAGCCCTTGCCCTGGCGCCGCATGTAGGGGATCGCCGCCTTGCAGCACAGGTACACGGAAGTCAGGTTGACCTCCTGGACCCGCTTCCAGGCCTCCAGCCCGGTCTCCAGGATGGAGTCGTCGTCGGGCGGCGAGATCCCCGCGTTGTTGAAGGCGATGTCGATGGAGCCATAGGTGTCGTACGCCGCCTTGAAGAGCGCCTCGACCTGCTCGGCGACGGTGACGTCGGCTTTCACGAACAGCCCGCCGATTTCCTCGGCCGCCGCCTTCCCGCGGGTCTCGTCCACGTCGCCGCAGACGACATGGGCGCCCTCGGCGGCAAGCCGGCGCGCGGTGGCCAGCCCGATGCCGCTGCCGGCACCGGTGATGACGGCGGTACGGCCGGTCAGCCGACGGCAGATGATGTCCGGTGTCTGCGAGATCACTGTGCGGGGCCCTCCGTGCTGATGAAGATGTTCTTGGTCTCGGTGAAGGTGGTCAGGGCGTCCGGGCCGAGTTCGCGGCCGATCCCCGACTGCTTGAATCCGCCGAAGGGGGTCCAGTACCGGACGCTCGAATGGGAGTTGACGGACAGATTGCCGGCGCGGACGGCCCGCGAGACGCGCAGTGCGCGGCCGACGTCCCGGGTCCACAGAGAGCCGGAGAGGCCGTAGGAGGTGCCGTTGGCGAGGCGGATCGCGTCGGCCTCGTCCTCGAAGGGCAGGACGACGGCGACCGGGCCGAAGACCTCATCGACGGCCACGCGCGCGTGCGGGTCGACGCCGGTGAGGACGGTGGGCGGGAACCAGAAGCCGGGGCCCTCGGGGGCCTTGCCGCGTATGCCTTCGGCGTCGAGGGAAACGTACGAACGGGTTTTTCGCAGCTGTGCCTCGGAGATCAGCGGCCCCATCTGCGTGCTCTCGTCGGCCGGGTCGCCGACACGGACCGACTCGACGGCGGGGGCGAGGAGGTCGAGGAAGCGAGCGTACACGGAACGCTGGACGAGGATACGGGTACGGGCGCAGCAGTCCTGGCCCGCGTTGTCGAGGAAGGACATGGGGGTGGCGGCCGCGGCGGCTTCGAGGTCGGCGTCGGCGAAGACGATGTTGGGGCTCTTGCCGCCGAGTTCGAGGGTGACGCGCTTGAGGTGGGCGGCGCCCTTCGCCAGCACCTGTTTGCCCACGGCCGTCGACCCGGTGAAAACGACCTTCGCCACACCCGGGTGCTCGACGAGCGCGTCGCCCGCGACGGGGCCGAGGCCGGGCAGCACCTGGAGGAGCCCGTCCGGAAGCCCGGCCGCCTGGCCCAGTTCGGCCAGGCGCAGGGCCGTGAGCGGGGTGGCCTCGGCGGGCTTGAGGATCACGGCGTTGCCCGCCGCGAGCGCCGGGGCCGTGCCCCAGGCGGCGATCGGCATCGGGAAGTTCCACGGCGCGATGACCCCCACGACGCCCAGCGGTTCGAGGATCGTCACGTTCAGGCCGCCCGGGACCGGGATCTGGTGGCCGGTGAGCCGCTCCACTCCCCCGGACGCGTAGTCGAGCAGGTCGCGGACGTTTCCCGCCTCCCAGCGGGCGTTGCCGATGAGGTGGCCGGCCTCCCGCACCTCCAGCCACGCCAGCTCTTCGAGGTGTTCGTCGACGGCTACGGCGAACCGGCGCAGCAGCCGGGCGCGGTCGCCGGGCGGGAGCAGGGCCCACCGGCTCTGCGCCTTCGAGGCCCGTGCGACCGCCGCGTCCACGTCCGCCGCGGTGGCGGCCGCGACGGTGGCGACGACCTCTTCGGTGGCCGGATTGAGTACCTGGAGCTCGTACTGGTCGGACAAGGGGAGACCTCTCACATGCGTTCGAAGGAGCGGCGCAGCTCCCAGTCGGTCACCGCGGCGTCGAAGGCCGCCAGTTCGACGCGGGCCATGTTGCGGTAGTGCGCGACCACCTCGTTTCCGAAGGCGGCCTTGGCGAGGGCGCTGTTCTCCCAGAGTTCGGCGGCCTCGCGCAGCGAGGTGGGCACGTGTGCGTACCCGGCGGTGTACGCGTTGCCCGCGCACGGTTCGGGAAGTTCCAGCTTCTGCTCGATGCCGTGCAGCCCGGCGGCGACCATCCCGGCGACCGCGAGGTGCGGGTTGACGTCACCGCCGGGTACCCGGTTCTCGAACCGCAGCGAGCGGCCGTGGCCGACGACCCGCAGGGCGCAGGTGCGGTTGTCGTTCCCCCAGGCGACCGCGGTCGGGGCGAAGGAGCCCGGCTGGAAGCGTTTGTAGGAGTTGACGTTGGGTGCGTACAGGAGCGAGAACTCGCGCAGGGCGGTGAGCTGGCCGGCCAGGAAGTGGCGCATGGTCTCCGACATCCCGCCGGGGTCGTCGGGGGAACCGGCCATGATGCCCCGGCCGTGCTCGTCGGCGAGCGAGAGGTGGATGTGGCAGGAGTTGCCCTCGCGTTCGTTGTACTTGGCCATGAAGGTGATCGAGACGCCGTGTTGGGCCGCGATCTCCTTGGCGCCGGTCTTGTAGATCGCGTGCTGGTCGCAGGTGACCAGGGCGTCGTCGTAGCGGAAGGCGATCTCGTGCTGGCCGGGGTTGCACTCGCCCTTGGCCGACTCGACGGTGAGCCCGGCACCCGCCATCTCGTTGCGGATACGGCGCAGCAGGGGTTCGATGCGCCCCGTTCCCAGCACCGAGTAGTCCACGTTGTACTGGTTGGCCGGGGTCAGATCCTGGTAGTTCGCGTCCCAGGCCTGCTCGTAGGTGTCCCTGAAGACGATGAACTCCAGCTCGGTGCCGACCTGTGCGGTGTGACCGAGGGCGGCGAGGCGGTCGAGTTGGCGGCGGAGGATGTGGCGGGGCGCGGCGGCCACGGGCGAACCGTCGCTCCAGGCGAGGTCGGCGACGACCATGGCCGTGCCCTCGTGCCAGGGCACCCGGCGCAGTGTGCTCAGGTCCGGGCGCAGGACGAAGTCGCCGTAGCCGCGGTCCCAGGAGGACATGCCGTAGCCGTCGACCGTGTTCATCTCGGTGTCGACGGCAAGGAGGTAGTTGCAGCCCTCCGTGCCGTGCTCCAGGACCTCGTCGAGGAAGAAACGCGCGGCGAACCGCTTGCCCTGGAGGCGTCCTTGCATGTCGGGGAAGGCCAGGACGACGGTGTCGATCTCACCGCCGGCGACGAGGGCGTGCAGCTCTTCGACGCCGAGCGGGGGTGTCCGGTGTGCCACGGGAGGTCTCCTTCCGTCCGCCGAGAGCCATAAGGTATGTGCGAGAACCATTGGCTGGGAAGGGGGCGCGTCCATATGTCGCAGGCGGAAACCGGTGAGGACCTGGGCGTCCCGGGTGGCCCGCACGACCGGCTGACACCGGTGCTGCGGCCGGTGCGGGCCGGCAACGGCTTCGAGGAGGCACTGGAGCAGATCCTCCAGATCGTCCGCCTCGGGCTGGTGCCCGGCGGTGAACGGCTGCCCGCCGAGCGGGAACTGGCGGAGCGGCTGAGGATCAGCCGGGTGACGCTGCGCGAGGTACTGAAGGTGCTCCAGGACGAGGGCTTGGTGGAGTCCCGGCGTGGGCGCTACGGCGGCACGTTCGTGCGGCCGCGGGCCGACGGGGGTGGCGGGGACGAGCTGCGCCGACGCGTCGAGAAGGTCGACATCGAGGACGTGCTGCGGTTCCGTGAGGTGCTGGAGGTGGGCGCGGCGGGGCTCTGCGCGACGCACGGCCTGACGGGACCCCGGGCGGCACGACTGCGGGAGGCGCTGGCCCGCACGCAGGACGCGCCGCTCGCCGAGTACCGGCGGCTGGACACGCTGTTGCACCTCACGCTGGCCGAGCTGTGCGGGTCGCCATCGCTGACGGCGCAGTACGCGGCCGTACGGGCGACGGTGAACGACCTGTTGGACTGCATCCCGCTGCTGGTGCGCAATCTGGAGCACTCCCAGCGGCAGCACGAGGCACTGGTGGAGGCGGTTCTCGACGGGGACGCGGACGGGGCGCGGGAGATGATGCGGGAGCACTGCGCGGGCACGGCGGCGCTGCTGCGGGGCTTCCTGGCCTGACATCGACGCGGGAGCTTGCCGTTCACCGCGGCCTTGGCAAAGGTGTGAACCCATTCCATTGAGGGGGCGGGAGGACACGTGACGAGCAGGCCGTTGATCGGCGTCAGTACCTATCTGGAGGCCGGGGTGCGCTGGGGCGTCTGGGAACTGGACGCGGCGCTGCTGCCGGCCGGGTACCCACGGCTCGTGCGGCGGGCCGGGGCTCTGGCCGCGCTCCTGCCGCCGGACGACCCGGCGTACGCGGCGGCGACGGTCGCCCGGCTGGACGGCCTGGTGGTCGCGGGCGGCCCGGACGTCGAGCCGGTCCGGTACGGCGCGCGGCCCGATCCCCGCACCGGCCCGCCGTCCCGGGCCCGGGACGCCTGGGAACTGGCGCTGATCGAGGCGGCGCTGACCGCGGACATCCCGTTGCTCGGGGTGTGCCGGGGGATGCAGTTGCTGAACGTCGCCCGCGGCGGCACGCTCGTCCAGCACATCGACGGACACACCAAGGCCCCCGGGGTCTTCGGTCGCCACCCGGTCAGGCCGGTGCCCGGCACCCTGTACGCGGGTGCCGTCCCGGAGGAGACGTCCGTACCGACCTACCACCACCAGGCCGTGGACCGCCTCGGCGAGGGCCTCGTCGCGTCGGCGTACGCGACGGACGGAACGGTGGAAGCGGTCGAACTCCCGTCGGCCTGCTGGGTGCTGGGGGTCCAGTGGCATCCGGAGATGGGAGAGGACGTACGGGTGATGAGGGCCCTGGTGCACGCGGCGTCCGCAGGCCGAACTCGGGACTAGGGCCCCGACAAGGCAACGTTTGCCCCGTCGCGATGGCCCTGTACCTGCTGCTCGTCGCCGCTTGGGCCGTCGCGGCCGTCCGTACCGGCCGGGAAATCGTCAGCGGCGAGCTGCTCGCAGCGCCTCGCCGATGACGTGCGGCGCCTCGGCCAGCGAGGGCCCGTACCAGGTCAGATGACGGCCGCTGACCAGCGCGCACGCTCTTCCCGGGAACGACTCCGGACCGTCGTCGGCCGTGAAGCGGTAAGGCTCGTCGGGCAGCACCACGAGGTCGGGGAAGGCGTCCCGCAGCTCCTGAACGGGGATCCGCGGATAGCGCTCCGTGTGTGTCGCGTACATGTTGTCGACACCCAGCCGGGCCAGTACGTCCCCCGCGAACGTGTCCCGGCCCAGCACCATCCAGGGCCGGCGCCAGACGGGGACGACGGCGGACGTACGGGTCCCCGGCGCCGGTAGCCGCGACCACGCGGCACGGGCCTCGTCGAGCCAGCGCGGCCGGCCGGGTGCCCCGCACGCGACCACGACCCGCTCCAGCTCGCGGAAGGCCTGCGACACGTCCCGCACCTCGGTGACCAGGACCGCGAGGCCCGCCTCCCGCAGCGCGGCGAGGTCCGGCAGGCGGTTCTCCTCCTCGTTGGCGAGGACCAGGTCGGGGGCGAGCCGGATGATCCGCTCGACGTCCGGGTTCTTGGTGCCGCCGATCCGAGCGACGTCGAGGTCCGCCGGATGGCTGCACCAGTCGGTGGCGCCGACCAGGGCGCCCGGCACGGATGCGGCCACGGCTTCGGTCAGCGACGGCACGAGCGAGACGACGCGCATCACGGTCGTTCGATCTCGGGCGTCGACCGCGTGTCCGGAGGTGTCGGCCATGGCGGCCAGTATTCCAGCGCGGCACCTGGCCGGGTGTTTACCAGAGGGGTCAGCGGCGGCGCGAGCGGTCCTCGAGCGCCTCGATATGGTCGGCGACCGCGACCACGATCACGCGGGTTTCGGGCTCGGTCGCCCGCCAGCGGTGGCGCACTCCTCCGCTCAAATAGAGCGTGTCGCCGCGCCCGAGCCGGTGTGCGCGGCCCTCCGCCTCGACCTCGACGGCACCGTCGACCACGTACATCAACTCGTCATTGCGGTGCTGGAACTCGCGTCCCTCGTCGTGATCCCCGATGAACTCCATCGCATGAAGCTGATGGTGTCCGCGCACCAGTGGGCGCAACCGCGCCTGCCCCGGCGTGATCGCCTCGTCGTCGGCGCGCAGGACGTCCACACTGCACGCCGGGTCGGCCGCCGCGAGCAGTTCGACGGCGGTGGTTCCCAGGGCGTCGGCGATCCGTTCCAGGGAGGGCCGGCTCGGACGCGCCCGCTCGTTCTCGACCTGGCTCAGGAAGGGGACCGACAGTCCGCTGCGCTCGGCCACGACGGCGAGGGTGAGCTCCAGTGCCCGGCGCTGCCGCCGGATGGCCGCGCCCACCCGAAGGGGCTGTTCTTTGTGGTCGCCCATCGCTCCGGCTCCCTCCCACGCTCGTCGGTCCACTGCCCTGTCCGGCGGGTTTGCCGCCGCTGCCCGATGGTTCATCGGTGCACTGCTTCTTCTTGCGTTGTCTGCACCCTACGCATGTTCGTCAAACCGTTTCATGCGCCCGTCACATCGGTGTCACATACAAGAGTGGTAAGGGTCACGGTTCGCGCCACCGGACAAGCCGTCCCGCCGTTGCCTGTGTGCCGCCCTCGCCGCGGGGCAAACGGGCTGGTCAGCAGGGCTGAGGGGGTCAAGGGCACGCTCCTGCGGCGGCGAGGGGGCGACGGGACCACCACGGCGCGTACGGCACGCCGGGGGGCGTCCCGGTGTCCGGAGGCGAGGTCCGGGGTGCCGTGGGAACAGCGCGCCCTGCCGGCGGAGGGCACCGAAGAAATGTTCGGCGCCCCCGCCGGCAGGGCGTGTGGACGGCGTGGCCGCGGCACGGACGTGGTTGTCCGGATCTTTCTCGTACGCCACCAGGTGGCGCGGCCCGGCGGCGGACTACTGCGGAGTCATCCGCTCCACCATGCCCGGGTGCTGCTCCAGCCACGCGGCCACGGCGTCCTTCTCATGGCCGTGGCCACGCTTCTTGATCTCGCTCTCCAGGCTGCCGAGTTCGTCCTCGCTCATCCTGAAGTCCTTGATCCACTTGGTGAGTTGCGGATACTTGTCCGGAAAGGCCCGGCTGGAGATGGTGCGGATCGTGTTGCCCTCGCCGAAGAGCTTCTTGTCGTCCTTCAGCTTGGTGAGCTGGTACTCGCTGTAGGCCCAGTGCGGCGACCACAGGACGACGGCGACGGGCTTCTTCTTGGCGTAGGCGCGCTTCAGCTCGGCCAGCATCGCGGGCGTGGAGCCGTCGACGACCTTGTACTCCTTGTCCAGGCCGTAGCCGGGCAGGACCTTCGTCTTGAGCAGGTTCATCTCGCCGGTGCCCGGCTCGATGCCGATGATCCGGCCGCCGAAGGTCTTCGCCCTGCCCTTGAGGTCCTCCAGGGACTTGACGTCCTTCACGTACGAGGGGACCGCGATCTCCAGCGAGGTCGGCTGGTACCAGGTGCCCAGGTCCTTGAGGTCGGCCTTGCTCTTGTCCCAGTAGTTCTTCTGCGCGTACGGCAGCCACGCGTCGAAGTTGAGGTCGAGGTCACCACCGGCCAGGCCCGTGTAGACGGGGCCCACATCCATCTGCTTCAGGTTCAGCTTGTAGCCGCGCCGCTCCAGGACGTTCTTCCACAGGTGGGTGACGGCGACGTCCTCGTCCCAGGGGAACCAGGCGACGTTCAGCGGGCGCTTCGCCTCGGCCGGGCTGCCGGAGGCCTGCTGGTGGACCGGGGCGAGCTTGTCGACGATGCCGGGGTTCTTCTTCAGCCAGGCACGCACGGCGTCCTGCTGCTTCCCCTTCCCGGCCTTGTTGATCTCCGCCTCCAGGCTGGTGAGCTGCTTCTCATCCATCCTGAAGTCCTTCAGCCAGGTGCCCACGACGGGGTTGTCCTTGGCGAAGCCCTTGCGGGCGAGCGTGTGCACCCGGTCGCCCTTGCCCCAGGCACCCTTGGGGTCCTTGAGCTTCTTCAGGTCGTAGTCGCTGTACGCCCAGTGCGGCGACCAGAGCGTGACGACGATGGGCTGCTTCTTGGCGTAGGCGCGCTTGAGCTCGGCCAGCATCGCGGGCGTGGAGCTGTCGACGACCTTGTACTCCTTGTCGAGCCCGTACTCCTTGACGACCTTGCTCTTGAGCAGGCTCATCATGCCGGCGCTGGACTCGATGCCGGTGATCTTCCCGCCGAACGTGGCGGCCTTCCCCTTGAGGTCCTCCAGCGAGTCGATGCCCTTCATGTACGAGGGCACGCTCAGCTCCAGGGACGTCGGGCCGTACCAGGAGCCCAGGTCGTCGAGCCGGTTGCCGTACTTCTTCCAGTACTGCTCGTGGGTGGTGGGCAGCCAGGAGTCGGTCTCGAAGTCGACGTCGCCCTGGGCGAGCGAGGTGTAGAGCGGTCCGGCGTCGAACTGCTTGACGTCGACCTTGAATCCGCGCTGCTCCAGGAGCTCCTTCCAGAGGAACGTGGAGGCGACGCCCTCGTCCCACGGGATGTAGCCGATGGTGACCTTCTTGCCCTGACCGACGTTCTGCACGTCGGCAGCGGTGGCGTTCTTCTCGCCGCCGCCGAAGACGCCCATGCCGCCGGCGGTGAGCGCGAGCACGACCACGCCGATCACGGCCACGGCGGGCCGGGGACGGTAGGACCAGATCTTCAGGCCCTGCGCGGCACGCAGCCGGGCGGCGGCGCGTCGGCCGAGCGGGGAGACCTGCGTGCCCAGGGCGCTGGTCATGCGGTCCAGGTAGATCGCCAGGATGACGATGGCGACACCGGCCTCGGAGCCGAGGCCCACGTCGAGCTGGCCGATGGCCTCGTTGACGTCGCCGCCGAGACCGCCGGTGCCCACCATGCCCGCGATCGCCGCCATGGACAGACCGAGCATGATGACCTGGTTGACGCCGGCCATGACGGTGGGCAGGGCGAGCGGGAGCTGGACGCGCAGCAGGGTGTTGCGCGGGGTGGTGCCGAACGCCTCGGCGGCCTCGACCAGTTCCTTGTCGACCTGGCGGATGCCCAGCTCGGTCATGCGGACGCCGGGCGCGAGGGCGAAGATCAGGGTGGCCACGATGCCGGCGGGGGCGCCGGTGCCGAAGAACAGGATCGCCGGGATGAGGTAGATCATCGCGGGCAGCGTCTGCATGAAGTCGAGCACCGGCCGGATGAGTCCGCTGACCCGGCTGGAGCGAGCCGCCCAGATGCCCAGGGGCACGGAGACGACGAGCGCGATGATCGTCGCCACCAGGACGAGCGACAGCGTCACCATCGCGTCCTCCCACAGGCCGAGGGAGTCGATGAAGGCGAAGCCGACGAAGGCGAGGACACCGGCGGACGTGCCGCGCAGCCAGAACGCGGCCACCGCGAGGATGCCCGCGAGCAGCAGCGGCTCCGGGGCCTGCAGGACGGTGTTGATGCCGTCGAAGGTGCCCTGGAAGACGGTCTTGCAGAAGTCGAACAGCCAGGCCATGTGGTTGGTGAGCCAGTCGACCGTGGAATTGACCCAGCTACCGAACGGGATCCTAGGCATGGGCGATCACCTGCCCTCCCTTGTCGCGCGGGGAGTCGCAGGGTGTGGCATCACCCACCCCGTCGGCGAGGAAGTCGAGGACGCGCTGCCGGGGTACGACACCCACGAGCTCGCGTTGCGTGTCGAGCACCGCCACCGGGTGCGTGAGGCGGGCGCTGATCGCGCACAGCTCCACGAACGGCGTGTCGGGCGTCGCGGTCTCACAGCCGCAGTCCGCCTCGTCGCCGCGCACGGTGGTGTCCATGACGGCGGCCGTGGTCAGGACGCGGGAGCGGTCGACGTCCTGGGTGAAGGAGGCCACGTAGTCGTCGGCGGGGCGCATCAGGATGTCCTCGGCGGTGCCGATCTGCACGATGCGGCCGTCGCGCATCACCGCGATGCGGTCACCCAGGCGCATGGCCTCGTTGAGGTCGTGGGTGATGAAGACGATGGTCTTCTTCAGGGTCTTCTGGAGTTCCAGCAGCTGGTCCTGCATGTCGCGGCGGATCAGCGGGTCGAGCGCGCTGAAGGACTCGTCCATCAGCAGCAGATCGGCGTCCGTGGCGAGCGCCCGGGCGAGGCCGACGCGCTGCTGCATACCGCCGGACAGCTCGTCGGGCCAGGACTTCTCCCAGCCGGCCAGGCCGCACAGGGCGAGCGCCTCGTCGGCGCGCTTCTCGCGCTCGGCGCGGGGCACGCCCTGCACTTCCAGGCCGTAGGCAGCGTTGTCGCGGACACTGCGGTGCGGGAAGAGCGCGAAGTGCTGGAAGACCATACTGATCTTCCTGGAGCGGACTTCGCGCAGCTCGCGGGCGCCGAGCTCGGTGAGGTCCTGGCCGTCGAAGCGTACGTGCCCCGCGGTCGGCTCCAGCAGTCCGTTGAGCATGCGCAGCAGTGTGGACTTGCCGGAACCGGACAGGCCCATGACGACGAAGATGTTGCCGGGCTCCACCGTGAAGGACGCGTCGATCACGGCGGCGGTGGTGCCGTCGGCGCGCAGTTCCTCACGGCCCGCTCCCTGCCGGAGCCGCTCCACCGCCTCGTCCTGTCGTCTGCCGAACACCTTGTACAGGTGTTCGGCCTCAAGCCTGGATGACACAGGTACCTCTCGATCGGAAGCCTCCGAGCCGCTGCAAACGGTTGAAATTGCAACTGGCATCATTTCGAGGCGCGCCTGCCCGGATGCGGGCAGGCCAAACCTTTGAGTGTCCCAGTTCACAAGGTGCTCACCGTTGTCGCATGGGCGGTCACCCTGCGCCGACGGGGTCGCTGTCGGTGCCGTACGGCATGATGCGGAACGTGACCCGACGCCTGATGCTCCTCGACACCGCCTCGCTGTACTTCCGCGCCTACTTCGGCGTCCCGGATTCCGTGCGGGCCCCGGACGGCACACCCGTGAACGCCGTGCGCGGGCTGCTCGAATTCATCGAGCGCCTGGTCAGGGACCACCGCCCGGACGAGCTGGTCGCCTGCATGGACGCGGACTGGCGACCGCACTGGCGTGTCGAGCTGATCCCCTCCTACAAGGCGCACCGCGTGGCCGAGGCGCACGAAGCGGGCCCGGACGAGGAAGAGGTGCCGGACGCCCTGTCGCCGCAGGTACCGATCATCGAGGACGTCCTGGACGCGCTCGGCATCGCGCGCGTGGGCGTCGCGGGGTACGAGGCGGACGATGTGATCGGCACGTTCACGGCGCGTGCGAAGGGCCCGGTCGACATCGTCACCGGCGACCGCGACCTGTACCAGCTCGTCGACGACGCCCGCGGAGTGCGCGTGCTCTATCCGCTGAAGGGGGTCGGCACGCTCCGGCTCACCGACGAGGCGGTGCTGCGCGAGAAGTACGGCGTCGACGGCCGGGGCTACGCGGATCTGGCGCTGCTGCGCGGCGACCCGAGCGACGGGCTGCCGGGCGTGCCGGGCATCGGGGAGAAGACGGCCGCGAAGCTGCTCGCCGAGTTCGGCGACCTGGCGGGGATCATGGCCGCGGTCGACGATCCGACGGCGAAGCTCACACCGACGCAGCGCAAGCGGCTCGACGAGGCGCGGCCCTACGTGACCCTCGCGCCCAAGGTCGTACGGGTCGCCGACGACGTACCGGTGCCGGACGTCGAGACGGCACTGCCGCACGCGCCACGCGACCCGGCCGCGCTGGAGACATTGGGGACCCGCTGGGGCCTGGGCGGGTCGCTGCGTCGGCTGCTCAGCACGCTGGGGACGTGACTGTTCGGAGAACCCATGTTGCTCCAGTGCCCCAGCAGGCCCACCATCCACGGATTCGAGGTGCTAACTTAGGTAACCCTCACCACGGATACTGGGAGGTCGTCATGGCAGAGCGCCCGGCAGGCAGAGCTCGGAAGGCCCACTCCGCGCAGGTGGTCCGCACGGAGCGGCTGACCCCGCACATGCAGCGTGTGGTGCTCGGTGGCGAGGGGCTGGCCGGCTTCACCGCAGGCAGTTGCACCGATCACTATGTGAAGCTGCTGTTCCCCGTCGAGGGCGTCACCTACCCCGAACCCTTCGACATGCAGCGGGTCCGTGAGGAGTTCCCGCGCGACCAGTGGCCGGTGACCCGGACCTACACCGTGCGCGCCTGGGACCCCGTACACCGCGAGCTGACGTTGGACTTCGTGATCCACGGCGACGAGGGCCTTGCCGGACCGTGGGCGGTGCACGTCCAGCCGGGCAAGACGGTGCGGTTCATGGGGCCCGGCGGCGCCTACGCGCCTGACCTGAGCGCCGACTGGCATCTGCTCGCCGGGGACGAGAGCGCGCTGCCGGCGATCGCGGCCGCGCTGGAGGCGCTGCCCGCCGGCGCCGAGGCCCACGCCTTCATCGAGGTCGCCGGCCCGGAGGAGGAGCAGAAGATCGACTCCGACGCGGAGCTGATCTGGCTGCATCGCGGAGACCGGCCGGTCGGCGCGGCCCTCGTGGAGGCCGTCCGCGCACTGGAATTCCCTGACGGCCGGGTGCATGCGTTCGTACACGGCGAGGCCGGCTTCGTGAAGGAACTGCGGCGGCTGCTGCGCGTCGAGCGGCAGATCCCGCGTGAGGACCTCTCGATCTCCGGCTACTGGCGCCTCGGTCACAACGAGGACGGCTGGCAGGCGTCGAAGCGGGAGTGGAACGCACGCGTCGAGGCGGAGCAGGAGGGCACGACGCCCGCCGCGTAGAACGCCGGGGCGGCGGCACCGAAGTGCCGCCGCCGCACCGTGCGCTGCCCAGGTCTGGGATCGAACGGGCCGTTCCCACGGCCGAGTTCAGCGCGCTGAGAACGGCTCACCGCTCGTGCTGCCACTCATTGGACGCGGGCGTGCAGGTGCATGTCGTGCCAACCGTCCGGGTGGAGGAGGGCACTGCGTTTGGTGCCTTCCAGAGCGAAGCCCGTCTTCTCCGCGACGCGGCAGGACGCCTCGTTGCGTACGGAGTGCGTCAGTTCAAGGCGGTGGAAGCCGACGCTCTCGAACGCCCAGTGGGTCAGAGCGGTCACCGCACGCGGGGCCACCCCTTGACCACGCGCCGCGGGTGCGGTCCAGTACGCGACCTCCGCCGCACCGTCAGCCGGCACGATATTGCGCAGTGCCACCCGCCCGAGCAGCCGATCCGTGCCCTCGTCCGCAACGGCCCAGTAGGCGTTGCTCTCGCCCTCCCACGCCTTCCGCCACTCCTCGATCAGACCGAGGACCTCCCCCACCGACTCGGTCGCGAAATGGTGCCACTGGTGCATCACCGGATCCTGGAACGCCTCGTGGACGGCCGGGGCATCCTCGGTCTTCCAAGGGCGGAGCACGAGTCCGTCACGGGTGGCGATCACGGGTTGCGGGATCTTGGCGAGCGTTCCGGCCGTGAGGACTTCTCTGATCAGAAGGGGCATGCTGCGCATGGTTCAGGCGGCCTGGACCACCGGGCAAACGAATTTCGCGCCCGGTAGCGACCGCCTCGTACCCTGGAGCCCCATGAGAAGACGCCGCCCTGTCCCGCCCTCTCCCCTGCCACAGCGCGACGGAGTCGATCCCGTGCGGGTGCGGCTGCCGTTCCGCGAGGGGTGGGCCACCGTGCGGGATCATCTCGTGGCCCGGCTCGCGGCCGGGGACGGGGTGATCGCCGGGATGATCGACGCGGGACTGGTCGTCGGGGCCGACGGGCGGCCCATCACGCCGGACGCCGCGTACGTGCCGGGCATGTACGTCTGGTTCCACCGCGCGCTGCCCGACGAGGAGCGCGTGCCGTACCCGGTCGAGGTGGTGTACCGCGACGAGCACATCGTCGTCGCCGACAAGCCGCATTTCCTCGCCACCACCCCGCGCGGCAGCCATGTCGCCGAGACCGCCCTGGCCCGGCTGCGGCGCGACCTGGGCATCCCCGCACTGAGCGCCGCGCACCGGCTGGACCGGCTCACCGCCGGGCTCGTGCTGTTCACCGTACGACCCGAGGAGCGCGGCGCGTACCAGTCGCTGTTCCGTGACAAGCGGATCACCAAGGAGTACGAGGCCGTCGCCCCGTACGACCCGACGGTGGTCCTGCCACGCACGGTGCACAGCCGGATCGT
The DNA here is from genome assembly GCF_053599115.1 of Streptomyces sp. NPDC001020. Lineage (NCBI taxonomy): Bacteria > Bacillati > Actinomycetota > Actinomycetes > Kitasatosporales > Streptomycetaceae > Streptomyces > Streptomyces sp. NPDC001020. The sequence continues at coordinate 82,461 of NZ_JBSFLQ010000027.1, forward strand.
GAAGGAACGCGGGGTCCTGGCGGCCCGCGAGGTGGCGGGTGAGCCCAACGCGGTCAGCCGAGTCGAGCTCCTGGCGCACCGCGAGGAACACGGGCGCTACCGGCTGCTCCCCCGCACCGGGCAGACCCATCAACTGCGCGTGCACATGAACGCGTTGGGACTTCCGATCCTCGGCGACCGGCTCTATCCGGTGGTGACCGCCGCCGGACCGGCCGGCGACTTCCGGCGCCCCCTCCAACTGCTGGCGCGGGCACTGGAGTTCACCGACCCGGTCACGGGGCACGCGCACCGCTTCGTCAGCGGGCGCGTGCTCCAGGCGTGGTCGGCGTACGAGGAGTGGGCCGACTGAGGCCGCTCATCGCCCTGCCACCACCGCAGCACCCGCTGCCGCGGCCGAGGCGTCGGCTCAGCCCACCGACGAGTAGGCCACCACCCCGCGCAGCAGGCCGTCGACAGCCTTGCGGGCGTTCTTCGCGACCGTCGATCCCTCGCCGGGTGCGGCGGCCGAGATCTGCCCGAGGACGTCGATGACCTGCTTGCACCAGCGGACGAAGTCGCCGGCCGGCATCTCGGTCTCCCGCAGGACCTCGTCCAGGCCCTTGCCGCTGGCCCACATGTACGCGGCCCAGGCGAAGCCCAGATCCGGCTCGCGCTGGCCCACACCCTCGGTCTGCCTGATCCGGAACTCCTCCTCCAGACCATCGAGCCTGCCCCAGATGCGCACCATCTCGCCGAGCGCGGCCTTGGCCTTGCCCGACGGCAGCTTCGGCTCCATCGCGTCGTCACCGACCCGGGCCTCGTACACCAGCGCGGAGACACACGCGGCCAGTTCGGCCGGGCCGAGTCCCTCCCAGACGCCCTCGCGCAGGCACTCGCTGGCCAGCAGGTCCAGCTCTCCGTACAGGCGCGCCAGGCGCTTGCCGTGCTCCGTCACCTCGTCACCGCGCAGATAGTCCAGCTCCGTCAGCAGCGCCACGATGCGGTCGAAGGTGCGCGCGATGGTGTTGGTACGGCCCTCGATGCGGCGCTCCAGCTGCGAGGTGTCACGCATCAGACGGTGGTAGCGCTCGGCCCAACGGGCGTGGTCCTCGCGGTCGTCACACCCGTGGCACGGGTGGGCGCGCAGGTTCGTACGCAGCCGGGCGATCTCGCGGTCGTCGGCGGCCGCGGACCGCTTCTTGCGGTGCCGATCGTGCGGGATGTGCCCGGCCTTGGTGCGGAGCGCGGAGGCGAGGTCCCGGCGGGACTGCGGCGAACGCGGGTTGAAGGACTTGGGGATGCGCATCCGCTCCAGTGCCTCGACGGGCACCGGGAAGTCTATGGACGCCAGCCGCTTGACCTGCCGCTCGGCGGTGAGAACCAGGGGGCGTGGGCCGTCGTGGTACTCGAGCCCACGGTGGCCGCCCGCCCGGCCGGCGGACAGACCGGGGTCGAGCACCAGTGCCAGGCCCGCGTACTTGCCGGTCGGGACGTGGATGACGTCACCGGGCTTGAGCTTCTCCAGGGCGACGGCGGCCTCGGCACGGCGCTGGGCCGCGCCCTGCCGGGCCAGCTCCGTCTCCCGGTCCTTCAGTTCGCGGCGCAGCCGGGCGTACTCCTCGAAGTCGCCCAGGTGGCAGGTCATGGCCTCCTTGTAGCCGGCGAGGCCCTCCTCGTTGCGCTGTACCTGCCGCGAGATCCCGACGACCGACTTGTCCGCCTGGAACTGGGCGAACGAGGTCTCCAGCAGTTCACGCGAGCGGTGTCGACCGAACTGCTCCACCAGGTTGACAGCCATGTTGTACGACGGCTTGAAGCTGGAACGCAGCGGGTAGGTACGCGTGCCCGCGAGGCCGGCGAGGTGCTCGGGGTTCGAACCGCGCTGCCACAGCACGACCGCGTGGCCCTCGACATCGATGCCACGGCGGCCGGCGCGGCCGGTCAGCTGGGTGTACTCGCCCGGGGTGATGTCGGCGTGCTGCTCGCCGTTCCACTTGACGAGCTTCTCCAGCACCACCGAGCGCGCGGGCATGTTGATACCGAGCGCGAGGGTCTCGGTAGCGAACACGGCCTTCACCAGGCCACGAACGAAGAGTTCCTCGACGACCTCCTTGAACGTGGGCAGCATGCCCGCATGGTGGGCCGCTATCCCGCGCTCCAGGCCCTCCAGCCATTCGTAGTAGCCCAGGACGTGCAGGTCCTCGGCGGGGATGGAGGCCGTGCGCTCCTCGACGAGGGAGCGCACCTGGTCCCGTGCGTCCTCGTCGTTGAGCCTGAGCCCCGCGTACAGGCACTGCTGGACGGCGGCCTCGCAGGCGGCCCGGCTGAAAATGAACGTGATCGCGGGCAGCAGGCCCTCGGCGTCGAGTCGCTCAATGACCTCGGGCCTGCCCGGCGTCCACACCCTGGCGCGCTGTCTGCGCTCCCGCTCGCGGTCGGCCTCACGCATGGCACGGCCACGCCTGCGGTCCAGGTACGAGGGGCGGCTGGCCTCCATGCGTGCCAGACGAGCGAGGTCGGGGTTGACGGCCTTCTTGTGGCCCTCGCCCTCCTCGAAGAGGTCATACATCCGGCGCCCGGCGAGAACGTGCTGGAACAGCGGCACGGGGCGGTGCTCGGAGACGATCACCTCCGTGTCGCCACGGACGGTGTCGAGCCAGTCGCCGAACTCCTCCGCGTTCGACACGGTCGCCGACAGGGACACCAGCGTCACCGACGCGGGCAGGTGAATGATCACTTCCTCCCAGACGGCGCCGCGGAAGCGGTCGGAGAGGTAGTGCACCTCGTCCATGACCACATAACCGAGGCCGAGGAGGGTCTGTGAACCCGCGTACAGCATGTTCCGGAGGACCTCGGTGGTCATCACGACCACCGAGGCGTCGGAGTTGATGCTGTTGTCGCCGGTGAGGAGGCCGACCTTCGCCGTACCGTAACGGCGACACAGGTCGGAGTACTTCTGGTTCGACAGCGCCTTGATGGGGGTCGTGTAGAAGCACTTCTTGCCCTGTGCGAGGGCGAGGTGGACGGCGAACTCGCCGACGATCGTCTTGCCGGAACCGGTGGGCGCGGCCACCAGCACGCCCTTCCCCGCCTCGAGTGCCTGGCAGGCCTCGATCTGGAAGGGGTCGAAGCCGAAGTCGTACATCTCGCGGAAGGATGCGAGCGCGGTGGCCTGCTCGGCAGCGCGCTTGCGGGCTGCCGCGTACCGCTCGGCCGGTGAGAGGTCCTCTGTCATCGTGCTTTCGAGCGTACCGGGCCGCACTGACAACAGGACGATCTTTATCCGCACCGAGGACCGACGGCCGCCTCAAGGACGGAAAAACAACGCGGACGGACAGCAACGAGGGCGGACGGCAACGAGGGCGGACGGCAACGAGAGGTGGCCGCGCCCCTGGGGGACGCGGCCACCTCTCGCACTGTCGACGAACCGAATCGTCAGGTCACGTCGTCATAGCCGTTCACACGGTCCGGAGCCGGCAGCTCGGAGGCACCGGTCGCGCTCACCGACTCGACCTCGCCGATCTCCTCGGGCGTGAGGTCCAGCTCGGAGGCCTCGTCGTCCGAGGGCCCCTGGCCCTCCCGCCGGGCCCGGCGGCGGTCGTTGAGCATCGAGAAACCCACCGCCAGGAAGAACAGTGCCCAGATCGGCGCCGCCAGTGCCAGCATCGACATCGGGTCGGCGCCTGGCGTGGCCACGGCCGCGAAAGCGGCGATCCCGACGACCATGCCACGCCACCAGCCGAGCATGCGGCGCCCGGACAGGATGCCGGTGAGGTTGAGCATGATCAGCAGGAGCGGCATCTCGAAGGAGAGGCCGAAGACCACCACCATGCGCGTGACCAGGTCGAGAATCCTGTCCAGCTCCAGCAGGTTCTCCGCGCCATCGGGCGTGAGGTCGATCATCACCTTCGCTGTGGTGGGCAGCACGTTGTAGGCGAGGTAGCCGCCGCCGAGGAAGAGCGGGAAGCCGGCCGCGACGAACGCGTAGGCGTACCTCTTCTCGTGGCCGTGCAGGCCCGGCGCGACGAACGCCCACAGCTGGTAGAGCCAGATCGGCGCCGACACCACGAAGCCCGCGGTCAGCGAGGCCTTCAACGCCAGTGTGAAGGGCGTCAGAAGCCCGCTGACCGTGACGTGCGCACAGTGTTCTTCCTTCGACTTCGCCAGCTCACCGAAGGACTGCGTGCAGCCGACCGAGTCCAGCAGCGGCTTGGTGATGAAGTTGATGATGTGCTGGTAGAAGAAGGCGGCCACGATCGTGACGACGAGGATCGCCAACACGGCCTTCGCGAGCCGGTTGCGCAGCTCACGCAGATGATCCACGAGTGGCATGCGCCCCTCGGGATCCCTCTCCTTCTTGCGGGCAGGCTTGGGCAACCCACATCCTCATCTCGTGCAGTGGCCCGGAGAACCCCGGTCCTCGCGTCAGCGCTGGGTCGTCGTGTCCGTCTGCTCGTTGACCGGCCGGGAGCTGGTCACATCGCCGGGGGCGGCCTGGATCGTGCGCTGCGCCTGCGGCTGCTCATCCGCCGCCTGGGCGGTCGCGGAGGACGACTTGGCCTCGTCCTTCATCGCCTTCGCCTCGCTCTTGAGGATCCGCGCGGACTTGCCGAGCGACCGAGCCATGTCCGGAAGCTTCTTCGAACCGAACACGAGGACGATCACCAGAACCAGGAGCACCAGGTGCCACGGCTCAAGTGCGTTGCGGAACATAAGTCTTCACCTTCTCACTGAGGCGGGGCGGCGGGGCCATGTCTGGCCGGTCGGACAGTTGTCTGACCATCCTGCTGGCAGCGATCGTAACGCCCAGGAACGAATGCGAAACAATCCCTGCGCGAACTCCTGCCTTGCGGACCGCGCCTTCTTTCCGGGCCGCGACCAGAAGCGTACCTGGCGGGCTCGTACAGATGACAGGGCGAGGTTCCACAAACCGCTAGGCCGGGGGGCATTCCGGGCGTTTCGCCTGTACTCACAGCGATTCCGCCGACCGGGCCGCGCTCACAGCCGCCCGCTCCAGGTCCTCCGCGGCCCGATTGATCCGCCGCGCCGACTCCGAGACTTGCACCCCCAGGCGTCGCGCCTCCACGAAGACCCGGACGGCGAACACACCGAGCACAGCAAGACCCAGGAACCCCGCGGCTACCGCGAACATCGGCCAGAACATGCCCACGAGACTAGAGGGTCGAGTGCAGCCGCAGTGTCCTGACCCCACCGCCGGTGAGCAGCTCCACGATCCGCTCACCGGCCGGCTTACGCACCACGGCACCGCACTCGGGGCAGGTGAAGGAGTAGAACGTCGTACGGCTGCTGGCACCGATGGCCAGCCGCAGCGCGCTCGCCCCGAGCTCGAAACGACCCCGGCAGTCCGGGCAGCCCGCCCGGAACACCACCGGGGCCACGTTCCGCATCCCGGCGAACGCGGCCGCCACCGACATCCCCGGCACACCTGCCGTCGCCGACTCGCTCACAGCCCCTGCTCCTGCCTGCCGGACCGCCCGTCCGCCGTACCGCCCGTCGCCGGCCTGCGCGCGCCCACCGCGTCCACGGTCTCAGGGGCGGCCGCGTCGGCTTCGATGTCCTCGTAGGCGGCCAAGGCCTCGTGGGCCGCCTGCCGGGCGCTGTCGGCCAACTCGCCCGGCGCGACGATCCGCCCGTCCCGACCCAGGCGCAGTGCCAGACGTCTGAGCGAGGCCGGGTCGGGCGTCCGCAAGGTGATGCGCAGCCCGCCGTCCGGCAACTCGTCCGCACTGTCGTGCGGGTAGTACTCAGCGACCCAGCGTCCGGCCGGACCGACCTCGACCACCACCTCGGGATCCTCAGCCGCGGGCTGGACAAGTCCTTCGGACAGGTCGCGCAGTTCGATCTCCGGCGGCGCCGCCGGCTCGTCGAGGATCCTGATCTCGGCGACCCGGTCCAGCCGGAAGGTACGGCGCGCCTCGGAGCGGCGGCACCACGCCTCCACATAGGTGTGGCCCACGCTGACCAGGCGGATCGGGTCGATCTCCCGTTCGGTGACCTCGTCGCGAGCCGGCGAGTAGTAGCGGATCCACAGGCGTCGGCGCTCGGAGATGGCCCGGTCGACGTCCGCGAAGACCCCGCCCTCGGACTCGAAGATCACCGAGAGTCGGGAGCTGGCGCCCGCGGCCTCCCCGGCGGCGGTCTCCACCTTGGCGGTGGCCCGCAGCAGCGCCTGACGGTCGCTCTCCCGCAGGCCCGGCAGGGTGGCGACCGCCCGCGCGGCCACCAGCAGCGCGGTGGCCTCGTCGGCCGCCAGACGCAGGGGCTCGGCCGCGTCCGCCCCCAGGGCGGCCGGGTTGTGCCACCAGATGTGCTCGCCGTCGGTGTCGATGTCGAGCAGGTCCCCACCGCGGAAGCTGGTGCCGCACATGGGCAGCACGTCGAGGTCGGAGACCAGCTCGTCCTCGCTGATCCCGAAGGCCCGAGCCACATCCTCGACGCGCGCACCGGGGCGTTCCCGCAGATACGTCACCAGGGACAGCATTCGCCGGGTCTGATCGATGGCGTTCGCCGGCCTGGCCGGTTTGCCTGCCACTGTCGTCCCTCTTCCCGCTCAGCCCTTGGCCACGGCGCGCAGTCGGTCCACCACGTCGGCGCGGAGCTCGGCGGGCTCCAGCACCACGACGTCGGGTCCGAACTCGACCAGCCAGGCGTCGAGGCCGTGTCCGTACGGAATTTCCAACTCGTCCCAGCCGTCGCCCAGTTCCCGTACGACGGTGGCCTTCGCCCGAAGGGGGTACCCCGCGCCCGTGCGCAGCCGGATCCGAGCTGAGCGGTCGGCGGTCTCGCCGGCCCAGCCCGCGACGGTCTCGCGGACGGTCACGACATCGGGCACCTCCACGGTGAAGCTACCGGGGCGGGTACGCACCCTGCCGGTGATCCGGGAGAGCCGGAAGACCCGCTCGGCGCCGCGGTCGCGGTCCCAGCCGGCCAGGTACCAGTGGCCGCGCCAGCACTCCAGTGCCCAGGGCTCGACCTGGCGCGGCTCGGGGTGGGCGGCGGTGGCCTTCCGGTAGTCGAAGACGACGGGCCGCCGGTCCCGGCAGGCCAGCATCAGCGGTTCGAAGGCGACCTCGTGCACGGGGATGCGTGGCTCCAGGGCGCCATGGGCCTCGTACGGATCGACGTCCTCGGGCAGGCCCGCGGCGCGCAACTTCTGCAGGGCGCCGCTCGCGGCACCGGCGAGGCGGGCCTGCTGCCACACCTTGGCGGCCAGGCCGAGGGCGGCGGCCTCTTCCGCGTCCAGAGTGATGGGCGGGAGACGGTTGCTGTCACGGCGGGCCAGATAGCCGATCTCGCCGTCCAGGTTCTCCACGGTCTCGATGACCAGGCCCAGCTCGCGCAGATCGTCCTTGTCGCGCTCGAACATCCGGTTGAAGGAGTCGCCGGACCCGGTCGCACTCTGCTCCGGCCCGAAGGCCTCGACATAGGCCTCGATGGACTCACGCAGCTCGCGCTTGCTGAGCGGCCGCCGCGTCCCGAGCAGACACAGCGCCAGGTTCATCAGCCGCTCGGCCTTGGCAATGGCCATCGACGCCCTTCGCCTTCCCTATGGTGCTTACGAGCGACGACCGTACCCCCCGTACGCGTCGTGGCAAAAGCCGAGGGCCCATGCCCGGACAGGCATGGGCCTCAGGTGATCGTTTCCGGTCGGTTCCCGAACGGCGACCCGGACCGGCATCGGCGAGATCCCTGCGGATCCCGCAACGACGATCAGACAGCGACCAGGTCCACCACGAAGATCAGCGTCTCGCCGGGCTTGATCAACGGGGTCGGGCTCTGGTTGCCGTAGGCGAGGTGCGCGGGGATGGTCAGCTGGCGGCGGCCGCCGACCTTCATGCCCTGCACGCCCAGGTCCCAGCCCTTGATGACCCGGCCGCCGCCCAGCGGGAAGCGGAAGGGAGTACCCCGGTTCCAGCTGGCGTCGAACTCCTCACCCGTGCTGAAGGCGACACCCACGTAGTGGACGGTGACGGTCTGACCCGCCTGCGCCACGGCACCGTCGCCCTCCCAGATGTCCTTGATCTCGAGGTCGGCCGGGGGCTCGCCGCCCGGGAAGTCGATCTCGGGCTTCTCGATGCTCACGTCAAAAGCTCCTGCTGGTTCGTGTTGGGGCCATTACGGCAACACCGACACTCTCACATCCCCGCAGGGCTTACATCTTCGCCAGGATGTCCACGGCGAAGACCAGCGTGGAGTCCTTCTTGATGCCGCTGCCCGCGGGCGGGTTGTTCCCGTACCCCAGCTTCGGCGGGATGGCGATGAGCACACGGCTGCCGACCTTCTTGCCGGTCAGGCCCTGGGCCCAGCCCTTGACGACCTGTTGCAGCGAGAAGGACGCGAGCTGCCCCCGGCCGTACGTGGAGTCGAACTCCTTGCCGGTGTCCCACAGCACGCCCTTGTACTGCACCAGAACGGTGCTGTTCGCCGCCACCTCGGGACCGTCGCCCTCGATGACGTACTTCGCGACCAGACTGCTCGGCGCCTTCGTCTTCGGCACGCCGATGGACGGGGCCTTGCCGTCGGTGTTGGTGCCCACCTTGGGCAGGTCGGCGTCGTTCTGCGCGACGTCCTTGCCCTTGGCGGAGCTCTTGCCGTTGAACGTGTCCTCGATGTCGACCACGAAGACCAGCGTGTCGGTGCCCTTGATGCCCGCCTGAGGATTGCCCTGCTGTCCGTACCCCCAGGTCGGAGGCACCGACATCAGCACCCGGCTGCCCGTCTTCTTGCCCGCGAGGGCATAGCGCCATCCGTCGATGATGCCGCCCTGGCGGAGCTGGATCAGCAACGGCGTCTTGCGGTCGTAGGAATTGTCGAAGACCTTCGCCGTGTCCCAGATCTGGCCCAGATAGTTCGCCTGGATGAAGTCGTTCTCGGCGACCGTCCGGCCACCGCCCGCGATCACCGTCTTCACCGCCAGGTCCTTCGACGGGGCGCCGCTGCCCTTGGCCACGGTCGGCTTCTTGCCGAAGCCGGTGCCCGCGGTGATGGCCGGCAGCGGCCCATCGACGATCTTCGGTGACGGGGCGGCGGACGTGGCCGCCGGAGACGAGCTGTTACCCGCCGTGCCCTTGCCGGACTTGTCATTGCCGCATCCGGCGAGCGTGACAAGTCCGGCGGGCACGGCAGCTAGGAAGAGGGTGCGTCGGCGCACGATGAGGGCCTCGTATCGGTCGATCGTGATGGATGGCGTGCGCAACTCTACGGCGTGAGAAGGGCGCCGCACGGTAAACGTACGGCGCCCGTGTTGCGTTCCGGAGCTGGCCCGCAGACGCATGGCTCACATACCGGCGATCAGCTTCTCCACCCGGTCGTCCACCGAACGGAACGGGTCCTTGCACAACACCGTGCGCTGCGCCTGGTCGTTGAGTTTGAGGTGCACCCAGTCGACCGTGAAATCGCGGCGCTGTTCCTGCGCCCTCCGGATGAAGTCGCCGCGCAGCCGGGCCCGAGTGGTCTGCGGAGGAACCGACTTACCCTCAAAGATCTTCAAATCGTTGCAGATCCGGGTGGCTTGGCCCTTCTTCTCCAGCAGGTAGTACAGCCCACGGCGGCGATGGATGTCGTGGTAGGCGAGGTCTATCTGCGCGACACGCGGATGCGACATCGTCATATTGTGCTTGGCTCGATACCGCTCGATGAGCTTGTACTTCATCACCCAGTCGATTTCGGTAGCGACCCGGTCGAGGTCCTCGGTCTCGATCGCGTCCAGCGTGCGGCCCCACAGCTCCAGGACCTGCTCGACGGTGCCGGTACGGATCCCCCTGCGCTCGCAGAAGTCCACCGCCTTCTCGTAGTACTCCCGCTGCACCTCCAGAGCGGAAGCCTCACGGCCACTGGCCAGACGCACCTTGCGGCGGCCCGTGATGTCGTGGCTGACCTCGCGGATCGCCCGGATCGGGTTCTCCAGGGTCAGGTCACGCATCACCGTGCCCGCCTCGATCATGCGCAGCACCAGGTCGGTGGCTCCGACCTTGAGCAGCATCGTCGTCTCGGACATGTTCGAGTCGCCCACGATGACATGCAGACGGCGATACCGTTCCGCGTCCGCATGCGGCTCGTCACGCGTGTTGATGATCGGCCGGGAGCGCGTGGTCGCCGAGCTGACACCCTCCCAGATGTGCTCGGCCCGCTGACTGACGCAGTAGACGGCACCGCGCGGGGTCTGCAGCACCTTGCCCGCACCACACAGCAACTGCCGTGTGACCAGGAACGGAATCAGGATGTCCGCGAGCCGGGAGAACTCCCCGTGGCGGGCCACCAGATAGTTCTCGTGGCAACCGTAGGAGTTGCCCGCCGAATCAGTGTTGTTCTTGAAGAGGTAGACGTCGCCGGCGATTCCCTCCTCGTGCAGGCGACGCTCGGCGTCCACCAGGAGTCCCTCGAGAATGCGCTCGCCGGCCTTGTCGTGGGTGACAAGTTCCGTCACGTTGTCACATTCGGGGGTCGCGTATTCCGGATGCGATCCCACGTCGAGATAGAGGCGGGCACCGTTGCGTAGAAAGACATTGCTGCTACGGCCCCATGACACGACACGGCGGAAGAGGTACCGCGCCACCTCGTCAGGCGACAGGCGGCGCTGTCCCCTGAACGTGCACGTGACGCCGTACTCGTTCTCCAGCCCGAAAATGCGGCGGTCCATGAGTGAACATTACGCCCGATCTCCCGAGCTGAAACGGGGTTCGACAGCACGGTTCGGATCATTTTCTGACGAAGCCGCAACCGCCCCGACTCCGACGGGAGCCCCGAGCACCCGCCCGGTGGCCAACAACACCAGCAAGGACACGGCCCCCGCGGCACCCGGCACGGCGAAGCCCCACAGGGCACCGCCGGCCTGGACGACCGGCCCCGCAAGACCCGTTCCCACCGACGCACCCACCGTGAACGTCGTCACAAGCCAGGAGAACGCTTCCGTGACCGTACCGCTCGGCGCGTGCCGGTCGACGATGATGAATGCGCAGGCGATACACGGCGCCAGGAACACTCCCGCCAGCACCGCGAGCAGCACCATGGCGACCGCACCCGGCATGAGCATCAGCGGCAGATAACACAATGCCAAAAGCGCCACGAGCACCCGCAACCGCCGCTCCGGTGCGCCACTCCACTGCCGCGCCCCGTACACGGCCCCACCGACGAGCGCGCCGAGCCCCAGAGCAGCCATCAGCCAGCCGTACACCGCGTCCCCGCCATGGCCGTCGGCATACGCCATGGCCGCGACCGCGATGGAACCGAGCGCGATCCCGACGAACAGGAACGAGCCGAGGAGCGCGAGCAGCCCCGGCGAGCGCAGGGCACCGAGCCAGTGCGCCTCACGCGGCGCCGAGCGCCATGCGCGCGACGGCGGTGCGAGGACCACGACGAGCGCACCCAGCACACCCACGACGTTGAGCGCGACGAGCGCGACCTGGGCGGACCACAGGGACACGCACATGGTCACCAGCAACGGGCCGACGGTGAACATCACCTCCTGGGCCACCGCGTCCATCGCGTACGCCGTGTGCACCTGCTCCTGGCGGCGCAGCACGTCGGGCCACAAGGCACGCAGACCGCCCTCCAGGGGTGGCACGGACAGCCCGGAGACCACCACGGCCCCATAGGCCAGCGGAAGCGACTCCACGCCCGAAAAGGCGAACACCGTCATCGCCAGGGCGGAAACAAGCGCGGCGGGCAGCTGAACGCGCGGCTGGCCGTGCAGGTCGACGAGCCGCCCCAACAGCGGCTGCCCCACCGCGTTGGCCACCCCGTACACCGCGGCCAACGCTCCGGCCAGGCTGTAGGTCCCCCCTTCCGCACGGACGAACAGCACGACCGCGATCGCCGCGATGGCGTTCGGCAGTCGACCCACAAGCGTCCCGACGAGCAGGCGGGCGACATGCCTCGCCCTGAGGATCTCCAGATATCCGGCCGCCATGCCTCACCCCTTCTCCGTACCTCTTCACGCTCCTCCGTGCAGGCGACACACGAAGTTTTACGTATAACTAGTCCTGCCATACGTACCATGTGCGCTGTCCACTAGTCCAGACGAAGGAGCAGGTCAACGGTGGCAAGAGGTAGCACGCGACCCACCAGCCGCGATGTCGCCCAGGCTGCCGGGGTCTCACAGGCCGCCGTGTCTCTGGTCCTCGGCGGCAAATGGCGCGGGCGCGTCTCCGAGACCACCGCCGAACGCGTCCGGCAGGCCGCACGAGAACTCGGCTACCGGCCCAACCTGGCCGCACGCAACCTACGTCTCGGCCACACCCGCACCGTTCTCCTCGTGGTGCCTGCACTGACCACCGAGTTCTTCGCGGGCGTCTACACCGGCGCCGCCCAGGTCGCCGCCGAACACGGCTTCGGCGTCGTCCTCTACCCCTCACCCGAAGGCGTCGGCCCCGCCAGAGACCCCTTCCACTCCGCCCAAGCCGCACTGGACGGCGTCATCGCCTCCTCCATGGCCGCCGGCGCCCTCACCGCGATCCGCGGCGACCAGCTCCCCCTCGTCATGCTCGACAGCGACCCACACGGCAGCCTGGGCGCGGCCACCGTCAACCTCGACATCGCCGACGGCGTACGACAGGTGGCACACCACCTGCTGACCCTGGGCCACCGCAACTTCCTGCACCTCGCGGCGGACATCCCCTCCTGGACATTCGAGACACGAGCACGGGAACTGGCCGCACGCCTCGCCGAGACACCGGGCACGACCCTGCGCACCACACGCGCGCCGATCTCCATCGAGGGCGCCCGCACCGCCGCCGAGGCCGCCCTCATCACCGCTGGCCCCCGCCCCACCGCCCTCGTCTGCGACGACGACAAACTCGCCGCCGGCGCCTACAAAGCCGCCCGCCGCCTCGGCCTGCGCATCCCCGACGACCTCTCCGTCACCGGTCTCGACGACCTCGCCCTCGCCACCGCCCTCGACCCCGAACTCACCACCGTCCGCCTGGACGCCGAACTCTTCGGACGACGCGGCATGGAAGCCCTCCTGGCCGTCCTGGACGGCCGCACCCCCAAGGAAGGCGACATCCCGGTGGAACTGGTCGTACGTGGCTCCACCGCCCCACCCCGGTAGCCGCGGACACCCCCACAACAACGCACGCCCCGACCGAAGACGGCCGGGGCGCACACAGGACGAGCAAGGCGGCGCACTCCTCACGGAGCCAAACGAGTGATCACTCCTCGTCCGCCGAGGACCCCTCCCCGTCATCCGAGACAGCGGCCGCGCCATCCCCCTCCAGCAGACGGGACAACTGACGGCCCACGATGCGCTTGAACTTACGCTGCTGCGGACGCGTACGGTCCAGAACCGCGACCTCCAGGCGCTCGGCCGGGATCTCCCGCTCACTGCCGTTCGTGTCCCGCGACAGAGCCTGCACGGCCAGCTTCAACGCCTCGGCCAGCGTCATACCGTCCCGGTGACGCTGGTCCAGGAAACCGCTGATCTGCTCCGCATTGCCGCCCACCGCGACCGAACCGTGCTCGTCCACGATCGACCCGTCGTGCGGAAGTCGGTAGATCTGGTCGCCCTCCGGGGTCACCCCCACCTCGGCGACCACCAGCTCCACCTCGTACGGCTTCTCGGCCGCACTCGAGAAGATCGTGCCCAGCGTCTGGGCATACACGTTCGCGAGACCGCGCGCGGTCACATCGTCACGGTCGTACGTGTAGCCCCGCAGATCGGCATAGCGGACACCGCCGATACGCAGGTTCTCGTACTCGTTGTACTTGCCGGCCGCCGCGAAGCCGATCCGGTCGTAGATCTCGCTGAACTTGTGCAACGCACGGGACGGGTTCTCACCGACGAACACGATGCCGTCGGCGTACTGCATCACGACCAGGCTGCGGCCGCGCGCGATGCCCTTGCGGGCGTACTCCGCCCGGTCGGCCATGGCCTGCTGGGGGGAGACATAGAACGGCGTCGACACCGGTTATCCGTCCCTTTCAGTCGAAGTCACACGATCACCTTGAACAATCACCGGGCCCGCCGTCAGAGCAGGGCGGCACTCGGACCGTCGGGCTGCTCCAGGCGCCGCTCCAGGACCGCACGGGCGATCTCGGAGCACTCGTCGTCGGAGAGTCGGCGACAACCCTCCTCGGTGATCACGGTGACGATCGGATAGATCCGGCGCGCGACATCCGGACCACCCGTCGCCGAGTCGTCGTCCGCCGCGTCGTACAGGGCCTGAACCACCAGGGTCATCGCCTGGTCCTCGGTCAGGTCGTCACGGAAAAGCTTCTTCATGGCACCGCGCGCGAAGATCGAGCCGGAGCCGGTGGCCGCATAGGCGTGCTCCTCGAAACGGCCACCTGTCACGTCATAGGAGAAAATGCGACCCTTGTCGCGGTCCACGTCATAACCGGCGAAGAGCGGCACCACCGCCAGGCCCTGCATGGCCATGCCGAGGTTGGAACGGATCATGGTCGACAGTCGGTTCGCCTTGCCCTCCAGCGAAAGCTGGGCGCCCTCGACCTTCTCGAAGTGCTCCAGCTCCAACTGGAACAGCTTCACCATCTCCACGGCGAGGCCCGCCGTGCCGGCGATACCGACCGCCGAGTACTCGTCCGCCGGGAACACCTTCTCCATGTCCCGCTGCGAGATCACATTGCCCATGGTCGCCCGCCGGTCACCCGCGAGCACGACGCCCCCCGGGAACGTCGTGGCCACGATCGTGGTGCCGTGCGGGGCCTCGACCACGCCCTGAGCGGGCAGCTGCCGCTTACCGGGCAGCATCTCGGGCTGATGCTCGGCCAGGAAGTCCATGAAGGACGACGACCCGGGCGTCAGGAAGGCAGCCGGTAGACGCCCGGTGCTACGAGGGTTGGCTTCCACGCGTTTCCTTCCACGTATGTCGCAGCCCGCCTTATCACGTCGGGCCGATCCTTGAACTGCCCCAGCGCGGCGTTGCAGCTGAAGCACAGTACGCCACGGACCCTACCCGTCTCGTGGCAGTGGTCCACATGCTCGGCCGGGGCAGCAAGACAGATGCAGCAAACACCCCGCTGCCCTTCGATCAGCTCGTCCAACTCCGCCGGAGTGACGCCGTATTTTCGCTTGAAGTAGCTGGCCCGGTTGCGCTCGGCGCGGCACTCACGGCAGTAACTCGCCCATCCATCCGACGAGGACTTGTTTCGCTCCCACTGCGCGTGCGGCTTCACCTCTCCGCACTGCAGGCACCGCTTGTGCCCTTGCGGGACAGCGACCCTGACCCGAACCTTCTTCCCCCTGGCCTCCTGGCGCTGCCGGTAGTACTCAGCGGAGCGCTCCTTGCAGTACGCCTGGAGGCCGTCAGGCATGGACTGGTTACTGGCGAACGCTGCCCGCAAGAGGTATTGCTTGCATCGCGAACAGCGTCGCAAGGCTTGCTCTTCACTCATCTAGGAGACCCCCCGATTTCACCTTAGAATCGAAGATGAAATCACTCCCCACCTTTCTGAACGAAGGACCTGACGAAATCCTCTGCGTTCTCCTCGAGTACGTCATCGATTTCGTCCAGCACCGAGTCCACGTCATCCGACAGTTTCTCGTGCCGCTCCTTGAGGTCCTCAGAAGCCTGCGCGTCCTGCGTCTGCTCCTCGACCTCCTCCGTGGAGCGCGTCGCCTTCTGCTGTCCGCCGCCGGTGTCCTTGGTCGCCATAACCCTCACCCCGCTCAGTTCGCCCGACATGGTCGGCACATTCCCGTCGATCGGTGATGATCAGACCCTACTCGCCCGGTCCGACATCGGCCCCGCAGTTACTCCAACGTACGGGGGCCATCTCGATGATTCCCGGCCCTCGGGTTTTCACCCCCGTTCAAAACGGCCGGTGCGCTCGCTCAGCCGCCCGACAGGACTCTGACCAGATCTTCCGCGGTGCGGCAGCGGTCCAGGAGTTCCTTGACATGGTTACGCGTTCCGCGAAGCGGTTCCAGGGTGGGGACGCGTTGCAGGGAGTCCCGACCGGGCAGGTCGAAGATCACCGAGTCCCAGGACGCCGCCGCGACGTCGTCCGCGTACTGCTCCAGGCAGCGGCCGCGGAAGTAGGCGCGAGTGTCCTCCGGGGGCTTGGTACGGGCCCGCTCGATGTCGTCGTCGTCCAGGAGGCGCTTCATGCGGCCGCGGGCGACCAGGCGGTTGTAGAGGCCCTTCTCGGCGCGCACGTCGGCGTACTGGAGGTCGACCAGGTGCAGCCTGGCGGCGTCCCAGTCGAGGCCGTCGCGGCGCCGGTAGCCCTCCATGAGCTCTCGTTTGGCGACCCAGTCCAGTTCGCCGGCCAGGCTCATGGGATCCCTCTCCAGGCGGTTGAGGGTGTCCTCCCAGCGTGCCAGGACGTCCTTGGTCTGTTCGTCGGCGTCGGCACCGAAGCGCTCCTCGACGTATTTGCGTGAGAGTTCGTAGTACTCCATCTGGAGCTGGACCGCGGTGAGTGTCCGGCCGCTGCGGAGGGTGATCAGGCGCTTGAGGCTCGGGTCGTGGGAGACCTGGTGAAGGGTGCGTACGGGCTGGTCGACGGCGAGGTCGACGGCGATGAAGCCGTCCTCGATCATGGAGAGGACCAGGGCCGTGGTGCCCAGTTTCAGGTAGGTCGAGATCTCTGAGAGGTTCGCGTCCCCGATGATCACGTGGAGGCGGCGGTACTTCTCGGCGTCGGCGTGCGGCTCGTCGCGGGTGTTGATGATGGGGCGCTTGAGGGTGGTCTCGAGGCCCACCTCGACTTCGAAGTAGTCGGCGCGCTGGCTGAGCTGGAAGCCGTGTTCGTGCCCGTCCTGGCCGATGCCGACGCGGCCTGCTCCGGCGAAGACGGGGCGGGAGACGAAGAACGGCGTGAGGTGGCGCACGATGTCCGAGAAGGGGGTCTCCCGCTTCATCAGGTAGTTCTCGTGCGTGCCGTAGGAGGCGCCCTTGTTGTCGGTGTTGTTCTTGTAGAGGTGGATCGGTTGGGCGCCGGGAAGCTGTGCGGCCCGTTCGGCGGCCTCGGCCATGATCCGCTCGCCGGCCTTGTCCCAGAGGACGGCGTCGCGCGGGTTGGTGACCTCGGGGGCGCTGTATTCGGGGTGTGCGTGGTCGACGTACAGTCGCGCCCCGTTGGTGAGGATCACGTTGGCCAGGCCGATGTCCTCGTCCGTGAGCTGGCTGGCGTCGGCGGCCTCGCGGGCGAGGTCGAAGCCTCGCGCGTCGCGCAGCGGGTTCTCCTCCTCGAAGTCCCAGCGGGCCCGGCGGGCCCGGTGCATCGCCGCCGCGTAGGCGTTGACGATCTGGGATGAGGTGAGCATGGCATTGGCGTTCGGGTGGCCGGGGACGGAGATGCCGTACTCCGTCTCGATGCCCATTACTCGCCGTACGGTCATGCGGCCCTCCTTGCCAGGCGGCGCCCTCGGTCGGGGGCGGCGCTCTAGTACCGCTGGTGCTCCGGTGCGCGTGCGGTGCCCGTCCCCGCACGGCGCGACGCGGCGGTACGAAAGAGCCTAGAACGCCTTTGCGCTGGCGGGGAGATCATTTGCCTCATTGCCTTGCTCCAGCCGTGGCCCGAATAGCAGGAGGCTGCGGGTACCCGGTGAGGGAACCCGCAGCCGCCCTGCTTTTTACAGGTACTGGCCGGTGTTCGCCACCGTGTCGATGGAGCGTCCGGTGTCCGTGCCCTGCTTTCCGGTGATGAGGGTGCGGATGTAGACGATCCGCTCGCCCTTCTTTCCGGAGATCCGGGCCCAGTCGTCGGGGTTGGTGGTGTTGGGCAGGTCCTCGTTCTCCTTGAACTCGTCCACACACGCCTGGAGGATGTGGGAGACCCTGAGGCCTTTCTGGTTGTGTTCGAGGAAATCCTTGATCGCCATCTTTTTCGCGCGTCCGACGATGTTCTCGATCATCGCGCCGGAGTTGAAGTCCTTGAAGTAGAGGACTTCCTTGTCGCCGTTGGCGTAGGTGACCTCGAGGAAGCGGTTCTCCTCGGACTCGGCGTACATCTGCTCCACAGCGGTCTGGATCATGCCGTGGATGGTGGCGGCCCTGTCGCCTCCGTGCTCACTGACGTCGTCGGTGTGCAGGGGGAGGTTTTCTGTGAGGTACTTCCCGAAGATGTCCTTGGCCGCTTCGGCGTCCGGACGTTCGATCTTGATCTTCACGTCGAGGCGGCCGGGCCTGAGGATGGCGGGGTCGATCATGTCCTCGCGGTTGGAGGCGCCGATGACCACGACGTTCTGCAGGCCTTCGACGCCGTCGATCTCGGCGAGCAGCTGGGGGACGATGGTGTTCTCCACGTCCGAGCTGACACCGGAGCCGCGGGTGCGGAAGAGGGACTCCATCTCGTCGAAGAAGACGATGACGGGGGTGCCCTCGCCGGCCTTCTCGCGGGCGCGCTGGAAGACGAGGCGGATCTGTCGCTCGGTCTCGCCGACGTACTTGTTCAGGAGCTCGGGGCCCTTGATGTTGAGAAAGAAGCTCTTGCCGGCGGCCTGGCCGGTCACTTCGGCGACCTTCTTGGCCAGTGAGTTGGCGACGGCCTTGGCGATGAGTGTCTTGCCGCATCCGGGGGGCCCGTACAGCAGGACGCCCTTGGGCGGCCGCAGTTCGTGCTCCTTGAACAGGTCGGGGTAGAGGTAGGGGAGCTCGACCGCGTCGCGGATGGCTTCGATCTGGCCGGCGAGGCCGCCGATCGCTTCGTAGCCGATGTCGGGTACCTCTTCGAGGACGAGTTCCTCGACCTCGCTCTTGGGCACGACCTCGTAGACGTAGCCGGAGCGGGTTTCGAGCAGGAGGGCGTCGCCGGGGCGGATGGTGACGTCCAGCAGCGGCTCGGCGAGCCGTACCACCCGTTCCTCGTCGGTGTGCCCGAGCACGAGGGCGCGCTCGCCGTCCTCGAGTACTTCTTTGAGGGTGACGATGTCTCCGACGCGCTCGAACTCCATGGCCTCGACCACGTTGAGCGCTTCGTTGAGCATCACTTCCTGGCCGCGACGGAGCTCGTCGACCTCCACGCTGGGGCTGACGTTCACCCGAAGCTTGCGGCCTCCGGTGAAGATGTCGGCTGTGCCGTCCTCGTTCGCCTGCAGGAAGACGCCGAAGCCGGCGGGCGGCTGTGCCAGGCGGTCGACCTCCTCCTTGAGGGCCACGATCTGGTCGCGGGCCTCACGGAGCGTGTTGGCGAGTCGTTCGTTCTGCGCGGACACGCCGGCCAGGTTGGTCTGCAGCTCGACGATCCGCTCTTCGAGAATCCTCGTGTGCCGCGGAGAGTCGGCGAGCTTGCGTCGCAGGACGGCGATCTCCTGCTCAAGGTAGGCGATCTGCCCGGCCGGGTCGTCGGACCCTCGTCCCGGGCGGATGCCGCGGTTCATGTCGTCGTCGTGGGCTGCCACGGTCCTCACCTCCTCCAAGGGGAGCTGGACGCTTCCAGACCCTACCTGGGCGGGTGCCGATTGAAACCCCTAGATCACAAAGACTGTCGGGGTGTGTCCGATCTTCACCCTTGCGCTCTCCCTCACGCCAGGGGAATACCCACCGAACATGATTGGGAAGCGGCCGAAGGTAGGGTCGCAGTGTTCAACACCCGTCAGAGCTGGCCCGATTCCCGGGCGGCTCCGCGCAGGAATCGGCAGGAGAGATGACCGTGCAGCAGCAGGCCGGAGTCGACGGCGAGGCGCTGGAGGTCTGGATCGACCAGGATCTGTGTACCGGCGACGGCATCTGCGCCCAGTACGCGCCCGAGGTTTTCGAGCTGGACATTGACGGTCTGGCCTATGTGAAGGGCGAGGAGGAGGAACTCCTCCAGGCCAGGGGTGCCACAACGCCCGTACCGCTGCCGCTTCTCACGGATGTGGTCGACTCGGCGCGGGAATGCCCTGGTGAGT
This sequence comes from Streptomyces sp. NPDC001020, assembly GCF_053599115.1. Classification (NCBI taxonomy): domain Bacteria; kingdom Bacillati; phylum Actinomycetota; class Actinomycetes; order Kitasatosporales; family Streptomycetaceae; genus Streptomyces; species Streptomyces sp. NPDC001020. The sequence goes on from NZ_JBSFLQ010000027.1 coordinate 102,256, forward strand.
GCATCCATGTGCGCCGGATCGCGGACGGGGTGGAGGTCTACGGCCCCAACGTGGAGTGATCGTGCGACCACTCCACGCCATGCGTGTCTGTGTTTCTCACCCTCGGTGCGTACCGGTGGGTGTTCGCTCCGGCGGTCGTGTGCGCTGTGCGCCGGGGCGTGGTGGGCGGGATCACACGGGCTGGGTATCGGGCGTGGAGCGGATGAACGCGCCGCCCTTCCACCGCCACTTGGCGGGAGTCGTCACGTCCGGGCAGCAACTCGGTACGTCGGGCGAGGAGTAGCCGAGAAGGGTGGCGGTGACCGCCGCGTCGCGGACGGCGAAGTCGGCGACGGTGAGGCGGTCCTTGGGGTCGACGAGGGTGGCGACGACGCGGGGCTTGGGGGCGTCCGCGGTACGGGTGAGGACGTAGATGCCGTCGGGTGGGGTTCCCATGCCGGCGTCGCAGCGGACCACTGCCACGGTTTCGGGGCGGCCGTCGCCGTCCAGGTCGCCGGTGGCCTTCTTCTGGACGAGGGGCTTGGTGGTGCCGCAGTCGAGGGGGAAGTCGGCGGCGGCGGCGTCGGGGGGCGCCGTCGTGGCCGGGGCCGCCTTGGTCTTGGTGTGGGGCTGGGCTGCCGTCGCTGACCCGGGCTGCAGCGCGGAGGACAGGGCGATCACGCCGGCTATGGCGGCGGCCGTGACGACCCAGTGGATGGGTCGGGTGGTGGTGTGGGCGAGTTCCGGGACGGCGGGGTGCTGCACGAGAGAGGTGTCTCCTGTGAGGGCTGTGCCGGTGGGGTGTCCCGCATCGTGTCACACCTCACAGTGCCGGGGAACGGTGGGGTCCGCGCTTCTGGTGGGGTGTCAGGTTCGGGGGTGTGCCGGTGTTCCAACGTGTGAGCGCCGTGGTCGAGTTCCGCGGTGTTGGGGGGAACTCGGCCACGGCGCTTGTGGGTTGGAGAGGGGCGTGGGCCGTCAGCGGCCGGCGCCTCCGTCGGCGTTGGGTCCGGAGTAGTCCTCGCCGTAGGCGCCCTTGGCGGGCCGGCGGCGGCGCATGGGCGGTTCGACGCCGTCGGCGAGGCGGCGGGCGGTGAGGAGGAAGCCGGTGTGGCCGATCATTCGGTGGTCGGGGCGGACGGCCAGGCCCTCGATGTGCCAGTTGCGGATCATCGTTTCCCAGGAGGTCGGCTCGTTGAAGCAGCCGATCTCGCGGATGGACTCGACGGTCCGGGCGAGCTGGGTGGTGGTCGCGACGTAGCAGCACAGGATGCCGCCGGGGACGAGTGCCTTGGAGACGGCTTCCAGGCACTCCCAGGGGGCGAGCATGTCGAGGATGACGCGGTCGACGTCGGTGTCGCTCAGGTTGTCCTGGAGATCGCCGACGGTGAGCTGCCAGGCGGGGTGCGGGCCGCCGAAGTAGCGCTCGACGTTCGCCTGCGCGATCTCGGCGAAGTCGGCGCGACGCTCATAGCTGTGCAGCATGCCCTGGTCGCCGATGGCGCGCAGCAGGAAGCTGCTGAGCGAACCGGAGCCGACGCCGGCTTCGACGACGCGTGCGCCGGGGAAGATGTCGGCAAAGGCGAGGATCTGCCCGGCGTCCTTGGGGTAGACGACGGCTGCCCCGCGGGGCATGGACAGGACGTAGTCGGGGAGCAGGGGGCGCAGCGCGAGGTAGGCGACGTTCCCGGTGGTGCGGACAACGCTGCCCTCGGGAGCGCCGATCAGTTCGTCGTGCGGGAAGGAACCCTTGTGGGTGTGGAAGTTCTTCCCCGCTTCGAGCGTGAACGTGTAGTGGCGGCCCTTGGGGTCGGTCAGCTGTACCTGGTCCCCGACCTTGAAGGGCCCGCGTCGGCGGGCGGCACCGGTCGGTTCGGACATGTGACCAGCCTACCGGCAGCCGAGGGGGCTACCGACCACTCGGGAGTGAGCCGGAGGAGGCTCGCCGTGTCGAGGGGCGATCGCGCGAAGGCCCGACGGGTTGAGTGCGTTCGCTCCCTCGGTGCCTGGCGGAGCGTCTCGGAGACGCACGTGCCCCGGGAGCCGGTGGTCAGCTGGGGCGGGCCATGGCCTTGACGAAGGCACGCTCCACGTCCATGGCGGACAGCACGCCGTAGATCTCGCCGGTCTCTTCGACGACCAGGTACTCGGTGGCGGGGGTTGCGCGCAGGACGTCGAGGAGGTCTTCGCCGGCCAGTTCCGCGGAGACGCGCATGCCGTCGGTGAGTTCCTGGGCGAGGCCGCTGACGGTGACCCAGGGGCGGCGGTGTTCCGGTACGCCGACGATGGCGGCCTCGCGGACGAGCGAGAGGGGTTCGCCGTGGGCGTCGACGACGACGAGGGCGCGGGCACCGACCTCGTTGGCGCGGCGCAATGCCTCGGAGAGGGGGGTGCCGGTCTCGACGGGGACGGCGCGGCGGGTGAGGGTGCGGGCGCGTAGGTCGGGGAGGTGTTCGCGCAGGCGGGCCATGCGCAGGCTGTTGCCGGCGCCGGTCCAGATGATCGCGGCAAGGATGGCGGCGAGCAGGGCGTCGGTGAGGGTGTCCATGCCGATGTTGTCGTCGGCGGTGCGGCCGAGGACGTCGGACTGGGTGAGCAGGGGGAGGCCGATGAGGACGGAGATGGCGAGGGCGCGGCCGACCCAGGCGGCTGCGATGGTGCCGTTCATCGGCTTGCCGGTGATCTTCCAGACGACGGCGCGGAGCATGCGGCCGCCGTCGAGGGGCAGTCCGGGGAGCAGGTTGAAGACGGCCACGATGAGGTTGGAGATCATGAGGCCGGCCAGCAGGACGCCGGGGACGGTGTTTGGTTCGGCGGACTGCAGGGCGAGGTAGAAGATGCCGGCGAGGACGAGGGAGAGCAGAGGCCCGACGAAGGCGAGCGTGAATTCCCGGCCGGGGGTCTCGGCCTCTTTCTCGATCTCGGAGACGCCGCCGAAGAACTGGAGCTGGATCCGGCGTACGGGCAGCTTGAAGCGGAGGGCGGCGACGGTGTGGGCGAGTTCGTGGACGAGGACGGAGGCGTAGAAGGCGACCGCGAAGAAGAGGGACACCAGGTAGCGGGCGGCGCCGAGCTCGGGAAGCACGCGGTCGAGCTGGCCGCCGAACACCCAGGTGATGAGGGCGGCGACGAGGAACCAGCTGGGCGCGACGTAGACGGGCACGCCGAAGGGCCTGCCCATGAGGATGCCGCCGCCGGGTTCCTTCGGACGCTGCGGGGGCCCGGCTTGGCCCGGGGTGCCGGAGTGGGCCAGGGGGCGGGCAGGGGTGCCCGCCGGGTCGTGGGCGTGGGGTCGGCTGGGTGCGGAGGTGTCGGTGGTGTCGTCGGTGCGCGGGGGTGCCGGGGTGCCGGGGGTGTCCGGGGACGTGGCGCTTTGTGTGTCGCCGTCGGGGGATGCCTCCGGGTCCGCCTGTCCGTGGTGGGGCGTCACCGGGTCCGTGTTCTCGCCGGGGGTGGCCGCCGGAGCCTCCTGCTTGTCGCGGGACACCGGCGCGCTCTTCGTCTCCTCGTTCGGTGACGTGGGCTCTGGTGTGCTGTCGTCGGCCGGTGCCGGCTGTGCCTGGGTGTGTTTCCGCTGCTCTTCGTGGGCTGCGGTGTCGGCGGTCCGTGTCGTGGGAGCCTCCTCGCGGTCGGTCGCACCGTCGTTGCCGGGGCGCGGCTGTCCGCTCCCGCCGCTCTCGTCCACGCTGTCCCCTCGATCGAAGCGTCTCCCCGGCCCCGGTCGTACCGGGTGGGAGGGTTTGTGGTCGATGGTATGCGGCTGTCGCGTCGGGGTCCGCCCCGGCACCCCTCTCTGTTTTCCGCGCCGCCGCACGAGCTCGCACCGTGCCGGACATGCCGGTCTTGTCATGCTTTGCCGGGGCGCGACTGTGTCACTGTCAGCGGCGCGCCGTAGGGTCTGTGGTCATGGAATCCAGCACCGACGGCGCCGCCGAGCCGTCCGCCCCGGCCGCCGTACCCCCGGCGTCGCTGTCGCCCTCGCGGGCCGGCGACTTCATGCAGTGTCCGCTGCTGTACCGGTTCCGGGTGATCGACAGGCTGCCGGAGAAGCCGAGTGAGGCGGCGACCCGGGGCACGCTGGTGCATGCGGTGCTGGAGCGGCTTTTCGACGCGCCCGCTGCCGAGCGAACCGCCCCGCGCGCCAGGTCTTTGGTGCCCGCCCAGTGGGATCGGCTGCGGGAGAACAAGCCTGAGGTGGAGGAGCTGTTCGCGGACGATCCGGGAGGTGAGCGGCTGGCGCGCTGGCTCGACGAGGCGGAGCGGCTTGTCGAGCGCTGGTTCACGCTGGAGGATCCGACGCGTCTCGAGCCGGCCGAGCGTGAACTGTTCGTGGAGACGGAGCTGGAGTCCGGGCTGAAGCTGCGCGGGATCATCGACCGTGTCGATGTCGCTCCCACGGGTGAGGTGCGGATCGTCGACTACAAGACGGGCAAGGCGCCCCGGCCCGAGTACGCGGAGGGCGCGCTGTTCCAGATGAAGTTCTACGCCCTGGTGGTGTGGCGGCTGAAGAAGGTCGTGCCGCGGCGGCTGCAACTGGTCTATCTCGGCAGCGGTGATGTGCTGACGTACGACCCGGTGCTCGTTGATCTGGAGCGTGTCGAGCGCAAGCTGCTCGCGCTGTGGGAGGCGATCCGGCTGGCGACGGAGACGGGTGACTGGCGTCCGCGCCCCACCAAGCTGTGCGGCTGGTGTGACCATCAGGCGGTCTGTCCGGAATTCGGTGGTACTCCCCCGCCGTATCCGCTGCCGGTGCGACCGGCTGACGGGCACGCCTCCTGAGGTCCGGGGGCCGACCTTCGGTAGAAGCGGTCGCTTCGGTTGCGATCGACCGGCGGGTGTGTGGCCGTGGGTGCGGGGATGGCCCCTGGGGGATGCGGCCGCTGCGGACCAGGGTGCCGGAGTCGGGCGGTGGCGAGCAGGGCAGAATGGGCTGGCACTAGCGAAGGAGACTTACGTGGCCATCCGTGTCCTACTGGTCGATGACCAGCCGCTGCTGCGCACGGGCTTCAGGATGATCCTGGAGGCCGAGCAGGACATCGCGGTCGTCGGTGAAGCCGGAGACGGCCTCCAGGCCCTCGACCAGGTGCGTGCCCTGCAGCCCGATGTGGTTCTGATGGACATTCGCATGCCCCGGATGGACGGGGTGGAGGCGACCCGGCAGATCACCGGGCCCGGGCGGGACGGCCCGGTCAAAGTACTGGTGCTGACCACCTTCGACCTCGACGAGTACGTGGTGGAGGCGCTGCGTGCCGGTGCCAGCGGTTTTCTCCTCAAGGACGCCCCCGCCAACGAGTTGGTGCAGGCGATCCGGGTGGTCGCCGCGGGTGAGGCGTTGCTCGCGCCAAGCATCACGCGCCGACTGCTCGACAAGTACGCGGGGCATCTGCCGTCCGGGGACGAGCCGGTTCCGGACACGCTGCACACCCTTACCGAGCGTGAGGTCGAGGTGCTGAAGCTGGTGGCGCGCGGCTTGTCGAACGCCGAGATCGCCGCCGACCTGTTCGTCAGCGAGACGACGGTCAAGACGCATGTCGGTCACGTCCTGACGAAGCTGGGGCTGCGGGACCGGGTGCAGGCGGCGGTGTACGCGTACGAGAGCGGGCTGGTGCGTCCCGGCGCTCAGTAGAGCCTTCCGGCCCGTCGGACGGGCGGCCGGTGAGGGCGCTCCCTGCACATGAGGGGGCGCCCTTCGCGTTGCCGCGAGCGACACGAACCCGCCGCCCGCAAGCACGAAGGCCCCCGGGCCAGGCTTGAGTTCTAGTGGTCGTCGCAACACCCCAGCTCAAGGGGTGCGATGGAGTTCGAGATCCGCAAGGACAGACGCGGCGGGGGCGGTCGTCGGC